>DATJKM010000017.1:0-45960 GCA_035491515.1 Candidatus Udaeobacter sp.
GGCTAAAATCCTTGAACGCCAGCAAAATGCCGTATAGCGGAGCATAGTGAAAGATGGCGTACCAGACAATGACGGGAATGAGCATAAAAAATAAATACCTGTTCTTCTTGTACTCCCTCCAAGTTGCCGCCCATTTTGAATCCTCTCGTTCGACCTTTTTGTTAACGCTTTCAATCTTTGTAATATTCACATTACTCATGACAGAACATTCCTTTCCCACAATCGCATAGAAGCTTATTGCTTACGACGACGAAGTCTGGACATAGCGTCCCGCGAGATGCTTCCTCCCTGCTCCCTTTTCGTTTGCAACGCTTTCATAATTAAATTATAAGCACCTCATTTTGCACGGAATATAACAATTTCACGAGATTTATTGTAATTTTCGGTTGGAATCATCCATTTCCGAAGTTTTTCGACTCGCTTACCTATTACACTACAAATATAAAAACGCTTTTTCCATTGTAAATTCATTTAATTGCCTATACATTCTTTCAAATAAGCTTATAATTTCTTAAATAAATGAAAAAGCAACCCATAATGGGTTGCTTTTTCATTTATTTGGAAATGTTTTATTATGCTATTGTAACCGTACTATTCGCATTGCGGTATTGAACCGGTGTAATACCGTAGCGGGCTTTAAATTTATTGTGAAAATATTGCGGATTTCGATACCCGACAAGGGAAGCAATCTCCGCGACTGACATCCGGGCCTCTGCTTGAAGCAAGCTTGCAGCCCGATCAAGCCGTGTCCGGGTGACATATTCGGTAAACGTTTCCCTCATGACTTCGCCGAATAAAGTAGAGATGTATGCCGGAGCGAGAGAAGCCACTTCAGATAGAATATTCAATGAAAGATCTTCATGAAGATGCTCATCGATGTAGTTTTTCAATTTTAAGATGACATCCGCGTGCGCGTGACTACCCGATTCACGCACATGAAGCACAATCCGTTCGGAAAGGGCTCGAATCGAATCGATCGTTGACGCTAGCGTATCCTTTTTCAGTTCATCAAATAGATTGGAAGGCGGAACCAGATTTTGCAGCTCCAGCTCAATAACGACCTGATACAAAGTGGAAACCAGCTGCAGCAGCGACAGTTCCACCGTCTCTAACTGCAGGCTCCGTTCCTCCAGAATCGCGGCAAATTCATCGATAAACCGGTTTGCGCCGTTCACGTCCCCCGCCTTCAACGCGTTTTTATAGAGATCGAACGAAAACTGATACGGACTCGGATTGAAAGTTGAAATTTTCGAGTGCATCACGATTGCTTCGGGGCCATACATAAAGTGGTAACGGGAAGCTTGCTGCGCCAATTGATACGAAATCGGGATTTCTTCCGGACATTGTACCAAAGTGCCGATCGCAGCGCCGAAACGGATCTCTCCTTGGACTTCATCTTTGATCCGATGCAAATGCGCGGCAATCGTCTCGTCTTCCAATGTGCTATTCGAATCTAAAAAATAGATAATGGCGGCCTCCTGCGGATTCAAGCACACAAACTCGCACTGTACAGACTCTTCAATCTCCTCATAACGCTGCATAAATTTGTCGCTGGAGCCTTCCGTAAGCCGAATATGCACAACCATGTAACGGCATTTCTGCGGCAAGCCATCCATATGCTCCAGCTCGAGACTTGCGCCCAAAACAAGATTTTTCATCTCGTTCGTTTTTGCCCGGGACTCAAGATTCACGATTTTTTGTCCCATGAAATGGAGCGCGCTGCCGATAATGGCATATTCATTCGCTTGCGGCTGCGATGAATCGGGATGATAAAGACTGCGGATGTGCTGAACTAACCGCTTCATTGGGATATAGAATTGCTTAGAAAACAAATATGAAATAATTAAACCGAAGAGGAGCACCAGACTGCAGCCTACGAAAATATTCGATTTGAACTTAGCCGATGACAGGACAAAGGAATTGATCGGGCGAATACTCGCATAGGTCCATCCGTTTTCCGTCTTCTCCCCCTCAAGATACGATAAAACGATATTGCCATGTTTTTCATCATTCATTTCCTTGACCATTTCACCGGAGCTGATTGCGTTTTGAAGAAGACTGACTTCTTCCGGATTCGCGTCCCCCGTATGGACGATTAAACTCCCTGATTTATCGAAGATATATAGCTTTTCGAGCGGCGAGCTCATAATTTTAGCAGTCGCTTGAGCAACATGCTTCACATCAATATCAACAAAGAGATAGCCTTTGGGCGCAGCATTCAAACTTTCATAAGGAAGCCTGACAACATAGGTCATCACTTGCTTCCCGTCCGACAGCGTTCGAACCATCCACCGTTTCGGAACCGTTTGTTCCAACTTCATGATGAAAGCAGCATCCTCTGAGCTGTCCGGCATCATATAAAAACGTTTATTATCCACGACGTAATTGCCTTTACGAAGGTAAACCGTCGCATTTGCAGTGCCTTCATTCGCTTGTACTAATAGTTCAAGGTCCTGACGAAACTGTAATATTCGGCTTGCATTTCCTTCCCAGCCGTTCTCCAATAAATAATTCAAATTGGAATTGTTTTGAATGTATATGGTTGATAGAGCAGTATTCTGAAGATTCCCTTCAAATCTGCCAAGCAGCGTCTTTTCAACATAATTTTTAGCCGTATTCAGCCGGATTTGACTGTCCCGTGCAATTTCGTCGACCATCAATCGATTGGCTTGGGAATACAAATAACCTCCCGCCAGTCCAATTAGGACGACAGCCAATACCGTATAGGATAATATGAGACGGGTAAAAAAGGAATTTCTATACTTAGGCAACGTCCTCATTTGAATATCCTCCTACAAAATGTAAATCAATCTATGAAATATGACCTCTTAATCTCGTTCTATTATAAAAGCCATTACTTTTATTTGCAAGCGCTTACACACATGGTCATTCTAATTGTATATTGCATTATAAATGAAGCATTCTCAGTATGACTGGCTTATTTTAAATAAGTGATTAAATAGTTTCAGTTACATACGACCTTACTTTACATGGAGAAAATCTTTTTACCCAGTATAAAATCTTTCGATTTTCTAATTATTCTTCCGTAAGAACGATACATGATCCGAAATTTGATCAGAAAATTCGTATATATTTCATTCATAAAAAAAGTAGCAGCCCTAATAAGGGCTGCTAAAAGAGGATTCCAGCTATTCAATTAACCTCTTAATCTTACAAATATCAGGACCGACTGCTTATAGAATTATACATGTCGGTCTCCCTTTTTGAAAACAACGTTATGGACATGCGGCCCGATGCTGATATTTCCCGATAGCGCATCCATTACGGTTTCACCGTTAATGATGACATTTTCGAAATGGATCCCATCAACGATCCGCTCCTCATCAAAACCCTCTATAACGGACGGATTGTCGGATATTCCGTTGAATTCAATATTTTCAAACCGGATATTTTCCACTCTGTTACCGGGACTCGGATTATATTTCGGGTTTTGAAATACGCGTATATCGATAAGTCGCCCAAGCTCAAATTGCTCTATCCTAATATTCCTATATTTAACATTCCTGACGGTGTTCTTGTCGGCGGCATTAATGGCCATACAGCCCCAATAGCCGTCCTGAGGCTCATGATGCTCCAAAATATCGATGTTATCGAAAACGATATTCTCAATGATATCCCCCTCATGCCCGTGATCCCCGTGAACGCCGATCATGATCGGATGCGCGACATCCGCCCATAACACGGAATTGGTCACTGAAATATTCGTACTATCCCCATAAAAAATCCCACGGCTTCCATAGATCGCGATGCAATCGTCGGAGGTGCGCAGAAACACATCGTCGATATGAACATAAGAGCATGACATCATGTCAATTCCGTCAGACCACCCGCGTGTACTGAACGTCTTGAAATTGCTGATATGAACATGCTCGGACTTCCCAAGATGAATGCTGTAGTGAGGGGGATCCACCGAAATGATGCCCTCCACCGTAATGCTGCGCGAGAAATCGATTTGTACGGTGCGCAAGTAAGTTGTCTTCTCGATATTCGTCAAATAAATCATTCCGCGTCCCCTGATCGTGACGTCTTCTACATGGTCGCATACCAATGAGCCCACTACCATAGCGCCGCCGGCGAGATATACCGTCTTTCCCGAGGGGATTCGCAATATATTATCCTCAAAATAATGCATGCCCGGTCCGAAATAGAGCACCTCGGGAACGATATCTTCCCTGTCACCGCTGTTTCCAATGGATGATGTAAGGCGCGCAATAAGCTCCTCCGTCCGGTGCTTGCCTGCTTCTATGTAGATTGTCCGGGAGTCTTCCACATCGGGCACGTTCGTCTCCAAAGCATTTGCAAATATATGAAGATTATGAAATCTCTCGCCATTTGCTTCGAATGACAGCTTCCTTGGCCGGTCAAGCATGAAAGTTACGGTATTCCCCGTTTGAACGAACGAGATTTCAAAGCTGTTGGGACGAATAGCAACGCTTTCAAGCATGCCTTTCGTTTTCGTCACCTCCACCTCTACTTTACCCTCGAAGTCAAAGGTAACCATGGAAGCCTCGCGCACATTATGCATATCTACTTTAACCAAATAGGGGAACAGCTCTCTCCATTCCCCGTTCTCCACTCGTACACGAACGTAGAAATCATGATTAGCGACTGCCTCAGGGGGAGCCGGAAAAGTAATTAATGCAGCGCGGGTAGATATCATCCGTATCAGCCTCTTTCTCCTATTATTTCGCCATACACAAAACAAACATTAACAAATTGAAAGGTTGATAGCTATTGTAAGATCATTCAATTTGATCAACTTTCTTTTAAATTAGAGAGGATAAATTGAAGTTGGACTATATTGACGCATGACCACAATCGCATACGTCTTATGAACGTTCCGTCCTGACCGACTATTTCCCGAGAAATACATATTTGATAAGCTGAGGAGTCAAAAAGGGGACTGCCTTCAGGTAGATGAATCTACTTGAGGAACAGTCCCCTTGCTTTATAAATCGCGCAGCTTTGTCCGAAATCAGAAACTTATGGCGTTGGCGCGCTTCTTGGTTATGGCGTACAGAGCCGAGGCTGCCGCGCAAAATATGCCAAGAATGAAATAGAGAATAGTCACTCCCAGATGATCAACGATCATTCCGCCCGCCGCATTGCCGACAATGCCACCCAGCCCCCAGGTAGTAGCCGCAAAAATGGTTTGCAGTGTCGCCTTGGTTCGATCGCTGGAAAAGCTGTCGACAACTTCAACGGCTGTACCCGCGACAAAAGCGAAAGCGATCCCGTCCAAAAGCTGCAAGGCTAACGTCAAATGGACATCTGTGAACGCAAACAGCATGATATACTTAACAGCATAAATGGCTGCCGCGATACAAAGCACATTGTACCGGCCAATTTTATTGCTTAGCTTCGCGGAAATCCAAAACATAGGCACTTCGATAATAGCGGCTATCGCAAAGGCGCTGCCAAGCAATCTTTTATCAAAGCCAAGCTCCTTGAAATAAATAGGTAAAAAAGAAAAGTTGATGGCCACGGACATAAAGGTCAGCATGCTGATACCGACAAAAATCAAAAACGGCCTATTTTGGGAAACCTCGCTAATCTGCTCGAAAATGGTCGTCTTTTTAAAGGACGGCTTTGCCTTTGGAAGCAGCAAGGTGACGAGCGCTAATATCAAATTGACGGCAAGGTAATAAAAGAAAATGTGGTCATAGCCGTATTTTTCGTATAAGAAACCGGTCGCAAAGGCACCTATCGAATAGCTTAACGCCCCCCATAGCCGTACGCTTCCGAACGAAAACCCCTCTCTATTACCTATCTCAACGGCAATGGAATCGCTTAGCGGACCCATAGACGATTGAAACCATGCGAACAATACGGAAAGCACAATAATGGCAGACAGACCGTCGAAGTAATAAAACCCGAGCCCGATAATAGGCGCTGCAATCGACGATACCATCAATATTTTACGGGGATTGCTTAGACGGTCGTTCAGCATACCCATAACGGGCTGAGAGATGACGCTGACAAATGCCCATAATGAAAGGATCAGTCCCACTACCGTATTACTGAAGCCTTTATCGCTAAAAAAGAGACTCGTGTATGGCGTGTAAACAGATATAGCCAAATAAAACAAAAAATAATAGCCTGCTAAGCTTCTCACGGCGCTTCTCCTCTATGTATTTATGATTAAGCCATCGTTAAGCCGCCGTTTCACCGTCTTCAAATAAGGTATGGTAAAATACGGGTAACGAATTGATGAAGGTATTTTGAAGGAGTGCATAATCAATGGGTCGTTTAATCGATCAATTTATCCGCAGTGCTGCAGAGAGGGAGCACGCCGAAATGGTGGAGGCACTGGCTTCCCGTTTTGCCGAAAGAGCGGCCTTACACGACCGGGACGGGTCGTTTCCACACGAAAATTTTGCCGACCTGCATAAGTCCGGCTACTTAAAGCTTACGGTTCCCCGTATATTCGGGGGCGGGGAAGCAACGCTTTACGAGCTCGTTTCGCTGCAGGAGCGCCTTGCATACGGAGACGGTTCGACTGCCCTGGCCGTCGGCTGGCATCTCGGCCAAGTCCTGCATTTCAGAACGACACGAAAGTTGCCGGATAAATTGTTCGAGGAGCTGTGCCGGGCAATCGTTGATGACGGCGCCATGATCAACACCTTCGCCAGTGAATCGGCTTCGGGAAGTCCGAGCCGCGGCGGCAAGCCCGAAACTACAGCAATCCGAACAGAGGGCGGCTGGCTCATTACGGGGCGCAAAACCTTCAGCACCCTATCCCCAATTCTTGACCGATTTGTCGTATCCGCCTATATCCCGGAAGAAGACGGCACTGCCGATTTTCTTATTTATAAAAACGGGCAGGTAAGCATCATTGAGACCTGGGATACGATAGGGATGCGGGGTACGGGAAGCCATGACGTTGTACTGGACAGCGTCTTTACTCCAGGTGACTGCCGCCTTCCTGGTTTAGGAATAGACGACGGCGGCGGCTGGCTCCTCCATATCCCTGCATGCTATATGGGTATCGCATTGGCTGCGCGGGATTTCGCGGTTTCATTTGCCCAAACGTACCGTCCCAACCATCTTCAGGGTCCAATTGCTGAGCTTCCGCTGGTCCAGCAGTCAATCGGGCAGATGGAGACTGAGCTCCGTACGGCCCGCTGTCTCCTGTATGCAGCGGCTGACCGCTGGGACCGGGAGACTGAGAGCCGGCCGCTGTTGAAGCCCGAGCTTGGTCTAGCCAAATACACAGCAACCAATAATGCGATTAAGGCGGTTGACATAGCCATGCGAATCGTTGGCGGTGCCAGCTTATCCAAAAAATTGCCGCTGGAGAGGTATTACCGCGATGTCCGCGCCGGCCTTCACAACCCGCCGATGGATAATACGGTGCTGCATACACTCGCCGCAGACGCTTTGAACGAGATGCGTTAACTGCTTAATAAGTAACCCGGTACGGACTCTCTCCGGCAGTAAAGGCATCGGTAAGATTAACCTTAAAATTCCGCACAAAGACGAAGGAGGTCGCTTCACTGTGCATGTAGACGTCCTGCGCGAGGAAAGCTTGAAAAGCCGCATCCAGCCCGATTTTGTTTATTTCATTCATCGTCGCTTCATTCCAATTCTATAAGATCGATAGGAGCAGCTCAATTTTATCATAATTGAAAAAAAAGAAGGAGCTGTTTCACCAGACCTGGGAACGGATCACAAAAAAACCTCTGTTGCATGCGCCTCACTCAAATGCCGAGCCGCATGCAACAGAGGTTTTCAATTCGTTTCTTAAGCTTGTTCCGTTATTTTAAATATCCGCCAAAACCTGATACCAGACACCCTTCTTCGAATAAAGGTTTTTTCTGACCTCAGACCAGCCGCCCAGGTATGATATGTCGAACAGGTCTTCCGGCACCTCGAAGCGATCCTTCGAATCTGCGGCAACCTTCTCGTCGACCGAGCGGAAGCCATGCAGGGCGAACAAACGCTGCGCTTCATCGCTTTGCAAATAAGCGATAAAAGCTTCGGCAACTTTGCGGGAGCCATGCTTATCTGCATTTTTATCGACTACAGCCGCCGGATTCTCGATCAGAATTGTGCTCTTCGGCACGACGATGTCGTAATCGACGCCCTTCTTCTTTCTGGCGAGCAGCTCATTCTCATAAGTAACAATGACATCGCCTACACCATACTCGAAAGCAGCCATCGATGCGCGTCCGCTCTTGTCGAGCGATTCCACGTTAGCGTGAACCGCTTTAAGGAAGTTTTTGGCATAGGCAGTATCCTTCGTACCGTTCTTCTCTTCGGATTGCTTCAGTCCAGCGCCATAAATGGCGTTGATGTCCCACTGCGCGCCGCCGGAGGTCTTCGGATTCGGATACAGCACCTTAACGCCATCGCGCGTCAAATCATTCCAATCCTTGATCCCGAGCGGATTGCCGGCGCGGGTTCCTAAGACGACGATCGAGTTCGTAATCATCCCTTTATTACGCTGAGCCTTCCAATCATGCGTAATAAAACCGGCATCGGCTATTTTGTCCAAATCGCCTTCCATCGCGAGTATCGCGACATCCGCTTCGAAACCCCCGGCTATCGCACGAGCCTGCGTACCTGAAGCCTCATACGATTCCTGGAAGGTTACCTTTTGACCCGTCTCCTGCAGCCAGTAGGCTTGGAACGAAGGCAGCAGATCCGCGAAAGCGTCCTTTACCACCGAATATGCACCGATTACAAGTGTTACATCGCCGTCTTGTACGGTAGACCCAGCCGCATTGTTATCCGGCTGCTCCTCTTTGCCGCAGCCCGCCGCAACAAGCAGCATAACTGCAGCAAGCAGCAGCACGAACATGCGCTGACTTGTTGCTCGATTGATTTTCATGTTTGCATACAACTCTTTCTACGTAGCTTATTGGTTAAATATGAATAGGCATAGGATCGACCTTCAATTTATTTTCCGCAATCCAGCTCTCGTTATCATTGAACAAATAAGCACGGTGCACAAGCACGCTTACCTGATCGCCAGGATGCAGCACTTCCTTCTCAAGCGAACGGTACGTGATCAGCTTCGTATCGCCAACGAGCAGCTCGACCATCCACTCGCTGCCGCGGAAATGCAAATGCTTCACTTTGCCGGGGAGCGTAGCGGAAGCCAGCTTGATTTCACCCGGCTTGCCGATCTCAATATATTCCGGACGAATGAGTGCTTTGGTGCCGGGACGGCTTGCCGCATCCTCAAAGCCTTTGAGCTGCGCAATGTTGTCCACGATTGTCGATTCGCCGATGAAGCTCGCAACAAACGGCGTCTCCGGACTTTTATAAATATCCCACGGGCTGCCCTTTTGCTCCAGCCTGCCCTTGCTTATAATCATAATTTCATCGGCTACTTCGATCGCTTCCTCCTGGTCATGCGTAACGAAAATCGATGTGATGCCGACACGCTCAATCATTTCTTTGAGCCAAGTCCGAAGCTCCGTACGGATCTTGGCATCGATAGCAGCGAAAGGCTCATCGAGCAGAAGCAGCTGCGGCTCTGGCGCAAGCGCTCTGGCGAAGGCAACTCGCTGGCGTTGTCCTCCGGACAACTGGTGCGCATAGCGATGCTCGAAGCCCTTCAGACCTGTAAGCTCCACCAGGTACATAACACGCTCGCGAATATACTCTTTCGACTGCTTTTTCACCTTTAAGCCGAAAGCGATGTTATCATATACGGTCATATGCTTGAACAAAGCATAGTTCTGAAACACGAAGCCAATTCCCCGCTCCTGCGGCGGCAAATCATTAACCCGTTTGCCGTGAAAAAGAATATCGCCCGAGGAAGGAGACTCCAGTCCCGCCAGCATACGAAGTATGGACGTTTTACCGCCGCCGCTCGGGCCGAGCAAGCCGATCAGATGACCTTTTTCGATTTCAAAGCTAACATCCCTCACCGCATGAAAATCGCCAAAGTTTTTGTTTAAGTTCCGTACTTCAATATGCATGGCTTAATGCACTTCCTTTCGTTTTTTCGCCCATTCCATCAGCAGCAGCAATCCTACAGAAAATGCCGCCAGGACAAGAGCTACGCCGTTCGCGGCAACCACATTAAAATTTTCGACATCCTGATAAACGAGCGTTGTAGCGGTTTGCGTTTTGTTCATAATATTGCCCGACACGACGAGCACGGCTCCGAATTCACCGAGCGAACGCGCTACGGTCAGTACAACGCCATAAATGACGCCCCACCTTATTGATGGCCAAGTTACCTTCCAAAACGTATACCAGGAATAAGCGCCAAGCGTAGAAGCCGCTTCCTCCTGCTGCGCCCCGATCTCCTGAAGCACCGGCATAACCTCGCGCACCATGAGCGGGAACGTCACGAACAAGGTCGCGAGAATCATCCCGGGCAGCGCATATACGATTTTGAACCCTGCATCCTCAAACAATGTGCCGATGATCGTATTCGGGCCCAAAATAAGCACGATCATCAGACCGCCTATAACCGGCGATACCGCAAACGGCAAATCAACTAAGCTGTTAAGCAGACGCTTCATCCGCCGTCCGATCCATTCGGCGCGTACGAGATACATCGCAAGCATAATGCCAAACACCGTATTCAAGCCCGTAACGACAACAACGATAATTCCCGTCATCATTAGCGCATGCAGCGACTGGGGCCGTGTAATGCCTTCGATAAATCCGCTCCAGCCGTCCGCCCACGAACCGGTAAATATTTTGATGAGCGGCGCAATCAGCAGCAGCGAAAATACAATATAAGTCAGCGTAATCCATATTCTTCTCATCATTGGTCGCTCCTCCTGCCTTGAATGAGGTTAACCGTCCATAAGATGAGGAAGGATAGCGTCAGCAGCAGCACCGATACTGCAGCCGCTCCCTGCGGATTGCTGCTTTCGATTTCTCCAAAAATATAAACGGAAGCAATTAATGTTTTGCCCGGAATATTGCCGGCTACGAGCACGACTGCACCGAACTCCGCAAGAGCGCGGGAGAACGCAAGCATCGCTCCGCTCATAATTCCCGGCAGCATTGTAGGAAATATAACGCTGAAGAACGTCTTCGCGCGGGTAGCGCCCAGCGTATAAGCCGCTTCTTCCTCCGATTTGTCCATTTCCTCCAGCAGCGGCTGAATAGCGCGAATAACGAAAGGAAACGTAACGAACAACATTGCGACTATAATCGCCGGCTCATGGAACACGATCTCGATACCGAGCCTCTCTGCCAAGCCCCCTACTAGACTATTAGGTCCAAGCAGCAGCAAAATCATAAGGCCGCCTACTGCCGTAGGCAATGCAAACGGCAAATCGACAAGGCTGTTGAGCAAGCGCCGTCCCGGGAACCGATAACGAATAAGCACCCAGCCGATCATCGTGCCAAGAAACATGTTGAGAACCGTAGCGATTATCGCTAATTTCACCGTAAGCAATACAGCTTTCCAAGCTAATGGATCCGATACGCTTTCCCAGAAAGGGGTCCATCCAAGCGAGAATGATTGCGTATAAATGCCGACGATCGGTAGAACGATTAGGATGACAAAATAAAGCATTATGGCGCTTCGAAAACCGAAGCTCCACCCTTTTCCGCGAAACAAAGCATTCACTGTGACTTTACCTCCAGACCATCGGCTCGTGCCGTAGGTGTAGCTAAGCTAAACAAGTAAAAACATAATTCCTATTAAGTTACTAGGTATTAATAATGTAGCATCCAGACTGGGATTAAGTCAATGCTAAATTTAGAAAAGCTGATCGCTTTCATAGCTATTTCTTAAGCTGAATCCTTTTATAGGCATCTCCATGTACAAAAAGAGAGGAGATCAGCTTAACGCCGATACTCCTCATCTTCTTATTCACCTTCGATATAGTAGACATTGTCGCCTTCAGTAATGATAGCTTGTCCTTGTGTCAGATCGGTTATCCACGTTATAAACGCATCTGCCTCAGGAGCCTCCGGCAAGCAGCGCACGGTGACGCGATCCGTAAAATCCGTTCCGCCCACTCGTGTACCTTTGCCATGCAGCACATTTTCCAGCTTGCCGTACCATGTATAGTCCACATCAACGAATACTTCGCGATGAAGGACGTTGACGATTTCATCTGCCGCCTCGATGCCGGCAACCGCGCCGTCGGTGTAAGCCCGGACGAGTCCGCCGGCTCCAAGCATAATGCCGCCAAAATACCGCGTCACGACGACGGCGACATTTTTCAGCCCCTTATGCTTAATAACCTCGAGAATCGGCTTGCCCGCCGTACCGCTTGGCTCACCGTCATCGGACGCCTTCTGGAATTGATCGCGTTCGCCAACGATGTAGGCCGAGCAGTTATGCGTCGCCTGCTTATGCAGCTGCTTGATCTCCTGAATGAAAGCAACGGCTTCTTCTTCAGAGTCCACAGGCTTCGCATATCCGATGAAACGGGACTTCTTGATCACGATCTCTGCGCTAGCCTGCCGCCTGACCGTCTTATACCTCTCAAGCATAAGCTATGACTCCCGTACACCGGTCAAGCCGGTTTATTACAGCCTTGCTTCCAGCTCGGCTTTTTCTTTCTCGAAGCCCGGCTTGCCGAGCAATGCGAACATGTTCTTTTTGTAAGCCTCAACGCCCGGTTGGTCGAATGGGTTAACGCCAAGCAGGTAGCCGCTGATTCCGCATGCTTTTTCGAAGAAATAAACAAGGTATCCGAATGTGTAAGGCGTCATGTCGGCAATGTTAACGATCAGATTCGGAACTTGTCCGTCCGTATGAGCAAGAAGCGTTCCTTCGAATGCTTTCTTGTTCACGAAGTCCATTGTTTTGCCAGTCAGGAAGTTCAGACCGTCAAGATCCGCCTCGTCGTGCTCGATCGAGATATGCTCAGCCACTTCATTCACTTGAATGACCGTTTCAAAAATGTTCCGGTTACCCTCTTGGATAAACTGGCCCATCGAGTGCAAATCGGTCGAGAAATCTACTGCTGCCGGGAAAATGCCTTTAAAATCTTTGCCTTCGCTTTCGCCGAACAGCTGCTTCCACCACTCGGATACGAAATGCAGCGACGGCTCGTAGTTCACGAGAATTTCCGTTGCTTTGCCTTTGCGGTACAGCGCGTTGCGGGCCGCCGCGTATTGGTAAGCCTCATTCTCAGCAAGGTTAGGGTTGCTGTATTCTTTGGACGCGTCCGCAGCGCCCTGCATGATCGATTCAATGTTGATTCCTGCAGCTGCGATCGGCAGCAAGCCTACCGCTGTAAGCACGGAGTAACGACCGCCAACATCGTCAGGAATAATAAACGATTCATAGCCTTCCTCTGTGGAAAGCTTCTTAAGCGCGCCCTTCTCGCTGTCAGTTGTCGCGTAAATGCGTTTGCGGGCTTCTTCTTTGCCGTATTGCTTCTCAAGCGCTGCACGGAACACGCGGAAGGCGATTGCAGGCTCAGTCGTTGTGCCCGATTTCGAGATTACGTTGATCGACCAGTCGCGGCCTTCAACCAATTGCAGAAGATGAGTCACATAAGTCGAGCTGATGTTGTTGCCGGCGAACAATACTTGCGGCGTTTTGCGCTGCTCTTTCGGCAAAATGTTATAGAATGAGTGCGACAGCATTTCGATTGCAGCGCGCGCGCCAAGATAGGAACCGCCGATGCCGATCACGATCAGCACTTCGGAATCCGATTTGATCTTGTCAGCAGCTTTCTGAATGCGTGCGAATTCTTCTTTATCGTAATTAGTCGGAAGGTCGATCCAGCCAAGATAATCCGAGCCTATTCCCGTTCCGTTATGTAATTGCTCATGGGCGAGCCGAACCGGTTCCGCCAAATAATCAATTTCATGCTTGCCGACGAAAGTCAGCGCTTTGGTATAGTCAAACTTAACTGTTTTGCTCATGGAAACAAATACCCCCTAAAATTTTTGTGAAGCATGATTGCTTCGAAAGCTTACGCTCTTGTTCGATAAGCAGCTGGTGAGATAGCATGTACAACCATAATGATAACTATTTTCAACTTTGCCTCTAGGATATCGGATTTAAACTACAAACACAAGCATACAAACGATGAAATATTGATGAAGAGCATGTATAATCGTGTAAAAAGCTTATCTGGAGCGGAGGAAATGGAAATGAAAAAGATCGGTTTTATTGGATTGGGCGTGATGGGCTTAGGAATGGCAGCTAATTTGCTGAAGAACGGCTACGAGGTAGCCGTCTATAACCGGACCCCGGGCAAAGCGGGCTCATTGCTGGCACTTGGCGCCACGGAGCTTGAATCGCCATCCGCAATCGCACAAGCAGCCGACGTTGTCATTACGATGATCAGCAACGATAAAGCAATACATGACGTTTATTGGGGCGACAATGGTATTTTTGCCGGTGCCCGCAGCGGCATCACGCTAGTTGACTGCAGCACCATCTCTCCAACGCTGGCCAAGGAATTAGCAAATGCTGCTGCAAGCATCGGAGTTTCGTTTCTTGATGCGCCGGTAACAGGCAGCAAGCCGGCTGCCGAGGGCGGCACGCTCGTATTTATGGTTGGCGGCCCTGCCAAGGCGCTGAACGGCGTCGAGGATGTCCTGCTCGCTATGGGGCGTAAGGTAATCCCTATGGGGCCTAATGGCAGCGGCTCAATCGCAAAGCTCGCCCATAATACGATCGTTGGCATTAACGTTGTGGCGCTTGCAGAGGGTATGGCCATCGCAGCAAGCGGCGGCATTGACGGCAGCGCGTTCTTAGAGCTCGTTCAATCCGGCGGCGCAGCAAGCAAAGCGGCCGAGATGAAGGGATCCAAGCTGCTTGAGGGCAACTTTGACGTTCAATTTTCGCTTGAGCTTATGTTGAAAGACCTACGACTATCCTCCGTTCTAGCGGACAGTCTGCATGTGCCTACTCCGATGCTCGAAGCGACTAAGAGCCTATTTCAGATCGGCGAATCATTAGGACTTAGCGATCTTGACATGTCCAGTGTAGGCCAAGCTTATGAGCAATGGATTGGCCGCAAGCTCAGCGGCCGCTCCGATAATTTACACTAACAGCTTATTTGACTAAAGAGGCAGTCCATCGTTATAGACGACGGACTGCCCCTTATTGCATATTTAAGAAACCGGAATCAGTAGTACGGAGAAATCATCAGGTAAACGACAACACCCGTAAAGCTGACATAAAGCCAGATCGGCATCGTCCATCTGGCGATTTTACGGTGCTTGTCCAGCTTCATTTGCAGGCCGCGGGCGGCGGACAGCAAAGCAAGCGGAACTACAACGATTGCAAGCAGAATATGTGTGAGCAGAATGAAGAAATAGATCGCGCGCAGCACGCCCTCCCCGCCGTATTTCGTTGATTCCGTCAAATAATGATAGGTGACATAGGAAACAAGAAACAGCGTCGTCGATGTGAAAGCCGCCCCGATGAAAGCACGATGCAGACGGACGTTCTTTTTCAAAATCGCAGCTAACGCAACAACGAGCGAAATAAAGGTGAAGCAATTGAAAATCGCATTGAGCAGCGGTAATATCGTAACATCGAATCCAATCTCACCGTCATAAGCCGGCAGAAAGAACAGAACCGTAATGATCGCTACCAAGACCAAAGACAAAATCGCAATAAGGGGCCCAACGTTTTTTTCCTTCAACAGCATAACCTCCTAAATAAGCGCGCCAACGTGTAGACCAAGGGCGCTTTTTCTCTATTAACCTTATCCGATTTGCATAGTCCAAATCAATTTGATTTGAGGTGCATATGTCACGAAAAATCGAATTTTACGCTATAATGCATTCTTACAAAAACCGCCGCAGGAAAGCCTAGATAGAAGCTTTCCTGCGGCGGTATCGCTGGGCCGTTGCCTAATATACGTTTAATACCTCGAATCGCTGCGGATCGCATCCTTTGCGCGGGTCGTGCTCTGCCTCATCCGTTACATAAAGGTACTCGGCTTGCCGCTCATCTCCCTTTCCATCGCTTAAGCTCAGTACTTTTCCGGTTGTACGGTGAACCAGCATGACATGCAGCGGCCAGGTAAGCTTGAAATTCCACCTCCGTGCAATTAAGATTGGTATCACGATTTTAGGAAATTATGGACATACAAAAAAAAGGCCCTCCCGCAGGCGAATGATCGCCTAAGCAGGAAAACCTTCTCTTAACTATAAAAGAAACGATTACTCGTAAATGTACGAGCAGCAGTAGTCCGTTACTTCAGCAACCTGAAGCTTGAACTTTGTGTTCGCAGGCACTTTGAATTCGCCTTCGCCTTGAATGTGCAGCCACTCCGTTTCGCCCGGGAGCAGCACTTTCAAATCGCCAGCCAAAATCTCCATGATTTCGAGGCAGTCCGTTCCAAACTCATAGTCGCCCGGCAGCATGATGCCGAGTGTTTTTTTGGTGCCGTCCGCGAACAATACAGCGCGGCTCGTTACTTTACCGTCGAAGTAGACGTTAGCCTTCTTGACGATCGATACATTATCGAATTGAGACATGGTAGACGTAATCTCCCTTATTTATCGGATGCTAAAGCTTAGATGCGTTATTACAGCAATGCTTTCACTTTGCTCACAACGTTCTCAACTGTGAAGCCATACTCTTTGATTACGCGATCGCCAGGTGCGGATGCGCCGAAACGGTCGATAGCAAGAATATCGCCTTGGTCTCCTGTGTAACGCTCCCAGCCGAATGGATGAGCCATTTCGATTGCAAGGCGGGCTTTAACTTCGGGAAGAATGACGGAATTTTTGTATTCCTTCGATTGCTTCTCGAACAAATCCCAGCTTGGCATACTTACGACACGTACTTGAATGCCCTCTTCTGCCAAAGCTTTTTGAGCAGCTACTGCCAGCTGAACTTCAGAGCCGGTTGCAAGAATTTGGGCTTGCGGCTTGCCGCCCTCTGCATCAGATACAACGTATGCGCCGCGGCGCAGGTTTTCTTGAACACCGTTAACAGTGCCTTCAAGGATAGGCAGGTTTTGACGAGTCAGAACAAGCGCTACCGGTTGGCCTGTGTTTTCAACAGCATATGCCCATGCAGCGGAAGTTTCGTTAGCGTCAGCCGGACGAATAACCGTCAGGTCCGGGATGATGCGGATCGAAGCTAGCTGCTCGATAGGCTCATGCGTAGGACCGTCTTCGCCAACCGCGATACTGTCATGCGTCAATACATAAACGACTGGCAGCTTCATCAGAGCGGCAAGACGAACAGCAGGGCGCAGGTAATCCGTAAATACGAAGAACGTACCGCCGAATACTTTCAAGCCGCTGTGAAGCGCAATACCGTTCATTGCAGCAGCCATTCCGAATTCACGAACGCCGTAGTAAAGGTTGCGGCCATCGTAGCTGCCTGGTTTGAATTGAGCCAAACCTTTCAGGTGAGTCATCGTCGAGCTTTCCAAGTCAGCGGATCCGCCGAAAATGGTTGGCACGTTTTTCGCAAGTCCGTTAAGCGCGTTACCTGAAGCTACGCGGGTCGAAACTGCGTTGTCTGCAGTTGTGTATGCAGGAAGGTCAGCATCCCAGCCCTCTGGCAATGCGCCGGAGATCGCAAGCTCGAACTGAGCCGCAAGCTCAGGGAAAGCTTCTTTGTATGCTGCGAAGTTAGCATTCCATTGTGCGTTCGCTTGCTCGCCGCTGCTTTTCACTTCTGCGAAATGAGCGCGAACTTCGTCAGGCACGTGGAATTGGTGATCTTCCGACCAGCCATAAGCTTGCTTCGTCAATTTTGTTTCTTCAACGCCAAGCGGTGATCCGTGAGGACCAGCATGTCCGCCTTTGCCGCCTTTGTTCGGGCTGCCGTAACCGATAACTGTTTTTACTTCGATCAAAGTCGGTTTGGACAGATCCGCTTGCGCCTCAGCAACTGCTTTGGAAAGGGCATCGAGGTCGTTACCGTCCTCTACGCGGAGCACTTGCCAGCCGTAGCCTTCAAAACGTTTTTGAACGCTCTCGGAATACGAAAGGCTCAGCTCGCCGTCAAGCGAGATATCGTTGGAATCATATAGGACCACCAATTTGCCAAGCTGCAAATGACCTGCGAAGGAAGCAGCCTCGTGAGAGATGCCTTCCATCAAGTCGCCGTCGCCGCAAATGGAGTACGTGAAGTGATTGATAATATCGTGGCCTTCTTTATTGTAAGTCGCTCCAAGCTGAGCTTCCGCGATCGCCATACCGACAGCCATAGCAATACCTTGTCCAAGCGGGCCAGTCGTTGCGTCAACGCCAGCCGTGTGGCCATATTCAGGATGTCCCGGTGTCAGGGAGCCCCATTGACGGAAGTTTTTCAGCTCTTCAAGCGGCAAGTCATAGCCGGATAGGTGAAGAAGACTGTAGAGCAGCATTGAGCCGTGACCCGCAGACAAAACGAAACGGTCGCGGTTAACCCAAGTCGGGTTCGACGGGTTGTGCTTCATGTTTTTTGCAAACAGCTGATAGCCCATTGGAGCAGCGCCCATTGGCATACCAGGGTGACCTGATTTCGCTTTCTCGATGGAATCGATCGCGAGTGTACGGATCGTATCGATAGAAAGCTGTTCAACCGATTTTTGTGTAACAGTCATTCCAATTTCCTCCTAATTTCTAATCTAGTTTAGGTTCGTATCGTTATAAGGTTTCTCAAATACGATACAGCATAATACCAGAACGCAATAACTTTGAATATTGTATCACTCTGTATGTTTGTTTTCCATCACAAAAACAAAAAAACAAAAAAAAAAACAAAAAAAATTGATTTTTCGCATAAAAATATATTTAGTTGAAAACAACCGTTTTATTATGGTGCACGATTACGCGATCCTCGATATGCCATTTCACAGCGCGGGCGAGTACAACGCGTTCAATTGTCCGGCCGATCCGCTTCAAATCATCCACATTGTCGCGGTGGCTGACGCGCTGAACGTCCTGCTCGATGATCGGTCCACCGTCTAATTCCTCGGTCACGTAATGCGCTGTTGCTCCGATAATTTTCACGCCGCGTGTATAAGCCTGTGCATAAGGCTTGCCGCCAACGAAAGCCGGAAGGAACGAGTGATGGATATTAATGATCCGATTCGGAAATTGCTCGATAAACTTTGGCGAAATGATCTGCATGTAGCGCGCCAATACAACGATATCCGCTTTATCCGCTACGACCTCCAACTGCTTGCGCTCCGCTTCAGCCTTCGTGCCGGCTGTAACCGGAATATAGTGATACGCAATGCCGAAGGACTCCACGAGATCCCGCATATCCTGATGATTGCTTATTACCATCGAAATATCGGCATCAAGGTCTCCGGCCTTCCACTGCCATAACAGCTCAAGCAAGCAATGATCCTCTTTGGATACAAAGACAGCAAGACGCTTCTTGCGGCTGGCGCGGAATGTATGCCACTTCATATCGAAGCGGTCAGCGACTCTGGCAAAATCCTCCACAAGCACCGGAAGCTCTTTATCCAAGTCGTTCAGATCGAACTCGAAGCGGATGAAAAACATGCCGCCTTCCGGATCCATCGTATATTGATCCGATTGCACGATATTCGCTCCGTGCTCATACAGAAAATGCGATACGGCCGCTACGATGCCCGGGCGGTCCGGACAAGAAATAAGCATGCGCGCGCGGCCGCTTTTTCCGCCGAGATCATTTGTAGTTTCGGGCGGGTTAGATGGAGATGACATGGACTTCAAACTTCCTTTCACAACGATATAAATGAAATGTGCGAATTAGTTTATATTACACTCTCGCCAGCAGTTCTTTACCGCCAAACCAAGCGGTAATACGCTGGTTGATCTGTTCCTCCGTCAATTCGGATGACAATGGATTACCTGCGAGAATAAGGTCGTACAGACGCTCCATCGGCTCGCGCGGATCAGCTTTTTTCGCTTTCGCGTCATTTTTCAGCAGTTCCCATGTGGACAGCACGAACAACCTAGGATCGATTTCTTGCTTGCCGAAGAAATGATGAAGACGCTCCACGTCCTCGAAAAACGCTTCTCCTAGACGATTTCTTCCATTGCCGCTCAGCAAAGCGATTTCCGCTTCATACATCGGCCGCTCCGTCTTATCTTCCTTGCCGATCCACGGCGTCTCCAGGATGAAAGGACGTCCTTTTAGAGCATCATGACCGATGATCCGCTGGATCGCCTCATGTCCAAGCCAGCCTGCGCCGACCGGAGCATGCCTGTCCTTGCCTGCTCCGCGCGAGTTTTTGCTGTCATTCACATGAACGACCGCTACGCGGTCCAGTCCGACCAAACGATCAAACTGTTCAAGTACACCGTCCAGATCATTTATTAGATCATAACCAGCATCGTGCATATGGCAAGTATCCATACATACGGTTAGGCGATGATTATCCTGAACCTTGTCAATAATGGCTGCAAGCTCTTCAAAGCTGCGGCCGATTTCGGTACCTTTGCCCGCCATCGTCTCAAGCGCAATGTTAACATTCGTTTCTTTCGTCCCGGCGAGCACTTCATTTAAGCCCTCCGCTATACGCGCAATGCCATATTCGGCATCCTTATCCGTATAAGCGCCCGGATGAAGGACAATATTACGAACACCAATATAATCCGTCCGGCGAATTTCTTCCTGTAAGAAAGAAACTGCAAGTTCGTAAGTAGAATCCTTATATGAGCCTAAATTCACAATATAAGGAGCATGTACAACAATTTCGTTGATGCCCGATTGCTCCATAAGCGACTTGCCTTCTTCAATATATAACGAATCGATCGGCTTCCGTCTTGTGTTCTGAGGTGCGCCGGTGTAGATCATAAATGTGCCTGAGCCATAAGATACAGCTTCTTGTGCTGCAGTTAGCAGCCCCTTGTCCGAAAATGATACATGGGAACCTATTTTCAACATGAATATTACGCCCCTTTCAGTTGATCAAACCTTATTTTACAAGGAATGTCGAAATAAATCTAGGAATACGGTATAATTCATTATTGAGGTGAAAAACACGTATGAAAGTTGCGCCAGATTGGTTTATGTATTTTATCGTTTTCTGGGCGATCGTCATGGTTGCGGCTATGTCGATTGGCGGATTTTTCATGTTTCGAAAATTTCTCAAGGTGCTTCCGATGCGAGACGGCAAGTCTAAGCTCGATTGGCAAAACTACTGGGTAGAGCGCAGCCGCAGCATGTGGAGCGACGATTCCAAAGCGCTGCTTGATGAGCTTGTATCCCCGGTGCCGGGCGCTTTTCGCGATATAGCTAAACATTCCATCGCAGCTAAAATCGGCCAAGTGGCGATTGAACACGGCGCATCGTCAGTTACGCGCGAGCACTGCATCGAAGGCTACATACGAGCTACTCCAAAACGTGATTACCGCAGCCTGGTATCGTTTCTTGAACGTCAGGGAATCGACTATGGACCCTATAAGCATCTACTTAATAAATGAGTTTGAGCCGCCCTGTGCGGCTTGAGCTCATTTATACTTTCGGCAAGTGTTAACGGCCTTGGCCCGTTTCTTGCTTCATATCATTATTTGGCGGTTATATAAAAGTGTAACCTAATACGAATCCATTTCGTTATTAAATGCAGGAGGTGGTTCTTATGATGAACTCATCGAAGCGAAGAAGAAGCAAAAAAACAGCTACAGCAGGAGCAGTTCTTCTAGCTGTTATGCTCGCCGCATCAGCTTGCGGAAGCACGGACACAAACAATGCAAATACAGGGAACAAGCAGCGAGGTACAGTGAACGAAGGACCGGTTATCAGCGAATTGCCTGAAGAAAGCGGTGTGATTGAGCCTGATGTATCGGCACCTGAGCCGACTGCAGATGCAGCAGACAACAGCGGCGGGGTAGAGGAACCGGCACCGGCAGAGCCAGTCAAAGTAAGTGAGGGCACTTATAGCGGTCTAATCGACTCGCACTCTATAGAAATTGTAACAGCTTCAGGGGCAATTGCCCTGCAGGTAACCGAAAAGGATATGAGTACGTTAGAAGCGCTGCCGGAAGCTGCAAAAGTAAAATTCGAGTATGTGGAAAAAGCAATCGAAGGCGAAGCGGACCTCAAACAAAATTGGCTAGTCAAAATCGAGGAAATCAAGTAACGGGGTAAAAGAAGGAGCGAACAGAGATGCGGGTTGCGATTGCCGGCGGAACAGGCTTTATCGGAAGTGCGCTAACAAAGGCCTTACTGGCGAGAAATGATGAAGTATGGATTATTTCGAGGCAAAGCTTGAAGGAGCAGTCCAAACAGTCCGGTATCACCCAAATAACCTGGAGCGAGCTTGATGATGCTCCCGCTTTGCTTGAAGGCATTGATGCTATTGTCAATCTCACCGGTGAATCCATTAATCAGCGCTGGACGCCAGCAGCCAAGCAGCGTGTTATGGATTCAAGATTAACGGCAGCAGCCCGCATCTCTAAGCTCGTTAAATCGCTTAAGCACAAGCCGCCGCTTGTCGTTAACGCATCTGGCGTTTCTGCTTACGGCATATCGGCAGATGGTATTTTCGATGAAACAAGCCCAACTAAGGTAACTGATTTTTTATCGGAAGTCGTTCAGAGCTGGGAGCAGGCCGCAGACGGCATTCCGGCAGAGCGGTTAGTAAAGCTTCGGGTCGGCGTCGTATTGGACAAGAAGGATGGTGCTTTTCCTTTAATGGCCATGCCCTACCGGTTGTTCGGAGGCGGTAAAATCGGCAGCGGTAAGCAATGGCTGTCTTGGATTCATCTCGAGGACATGATCCGGCTTATTTTGTATATTTTGGACAACAAGCAAATAACCGGGCCTGTCAACGGATCCTCTCCCGACCCGGTAACGAATGATGTTTTTGGCCGTGCGATTGGCAAGGCTATGGGGAGACCGCATTGGTTTCCGGTTCCGGCCTTTCTGATGCGCGCCTTTTTCGGCGAGATGTCAACACTGCTCTTAGACGGACAGCGCGCACTGCCCCGCAAAGCGCTTGAGCATGGCTTTAGCTTCCGGTATCCGACAGTGGAAAGCGCCATGAATGAACTAGTAGGCCGCGGCTAAGCCTGCCTTATCATCCCGTTTTCAGCTCATAGGAAGGGCCTTTTGCACCTGCTAGATGGATAACGTCGCCTATTGAAAGCTTATAGCTTTTGTAAGGAATCATCGTTTGTCCATTTAGCAGGCTTCCATTCCTGGAGCCAAGATCCTTCGCCCTATACTCCCCCTTCAAGCTCTCAATCTCCAAGTGAAGACGCGATATGCCGCCAGCAACATCGGCATAGTTGATCTGCTCTCCCGTCCGGCCTATTTTAAAGCAGCCCTCTATTAATTCCAGCTTGTCATGTTGTCCCTCCCAGCTTCTTTGCAGCCATATGGCAGGATCGCCCGGATGCTGCTCATGCTGATCACGCCCAAGCAGAACTGTCGGCTCGGCAATGGGAGACACGGGATTCGCGGCAGCTGCGGAATGAGTTGATGTTGCCTCATAAAGATCGTCCGATGATCGTTTTGAAGCAGACTCGTTTATCTCATGCTCTGCATATATGTTTGCGAGTCCCGGGAACATTCCGGAGTCCGGTTCATAGGGCTCATATTGACCTAGCTCAGATTCCGCTTCTGCCGGGGATGCGTTCGGATTCACTCTTTTCCTCCAAACAAACAAGATAGCGACTAGGAGCAGTAAGGTTATGCCCAGGCTGATCAGCAGGCTTTGTCTAGTCGCTGCCGCGAAATGGATAAAGCGCCATACGCACGCAATCGCAATGACAAGTCCAGCTGTCAGCATCCAATTTTTCTTCGTTTCCGTCTCTGCCTCCTCTAAAGAGAAAGTACGCGCAATATCAATTTCGGAAGCCGCTGGATGACGATTAGTCTCACCCTTTTTATTCGAAAAGAGCTGTTGTGGAGGCGGCAGAATTGCTTGACCGGCTTGCTCTTCGGATCGCTGCTGCTGTACGGGCTGAAAAACTTGCTCAATCGGCAGTGACGGTTGTACCCGATGCTGCATCGTTTGTTCTATTCTGTTTTGATGCTTTGTAGGGGCTTCGCCTATCAAATCTAAAAGCGTCGCCCGCAGCTCTGCAAGCGGCCATCTCTTTCCGGTCAAATGATGCAGCACGCGCTTTAAGCCCTCTCCGTCGATTTTATCAATATATGATGTGAAACGAACGATCAACGACAAAAGGTCGCCCGCTCCGATCATTTGTTCTTCTGTGCCACCCTTCATAGGGACGTACGCGAGATGTATGTCATGCAGCTGATCTGAGGTGAAAATAAACTGCTCGTCAAGCAGGCAGCCTTCCGGCCTTAACATATAGTGCTTGCATTCAAAGAGCGCATCCGTAACGCCTAATATAAGCGTATAGTATTGCTCCATCGTAAGCGGCTGCTGCTGCAGACGGTGAAGGAGCATTTTCATACCTGAAAGCTTGTATCGGAAGGTGACTTTGCCGTCCAGTTCGAACCAATCAACAGGCAGCAAATAAGGAATCTCCTCACTGTGAAGCATATGAAGCTCTATCTCGTCCAACTCGCTTCTACAGATGCCGCTTTCTCGATCAATCGTCATCTCATGCCCCTGATTCATTTCAAAATCAATTCGAAAGCTTTGCACTTCTCTAATCTCCCTTCAAGCAAGCTGGCTTAACTGATCATTGACCATACCGTAACAGCTGCAGGAGCGACCGCCAGCATGAACGGAAATTTATTGCCTGACTCCGCCCATTGCAGCCACTGGCGTTTTCTCCATCCCGCCTCAGGAACGAGGATCGCGGTTACGCCTGCCGCAACCCTTTTCCCAAAAGCACGATTAACAATAATTAGACATACCCCGATAACACCGGCATACAAAATGGCATACAGCATCATATCCAGAACGGTCCATACCCCAACCCAAGCGCCCAATGCTCCAAATAGCTTCACATCACCGGCACCTATCCCTCTCGCCAGGTGAAGCAGCAGCAAAGGAACAAAGCCTGCAGCGGCACCGGCTGCTGCCGTTGCCGCTCCGTCCATTCCGCTCAGAGCGGTATGATAAATAAATGCTGCGGCAAAAAAGCTTGCTGTAAGGCGGTTCGGAATGATTTGCAGCTTCAAATCCGTTATAAAAGCAATAATCAAAAGTACGGCTATGGCAGCCGTCTGTATGAGGTCCATTCTGCTCTCCTCTCCGCTGCAGCTTGACGATCCGGTTAATTGCTGCCGCTGCTTTTCTCGACTAAAAAATGCATCGATACTTGATTGTCCTGCTTGTTCACCTCAGAGGCTGAAAGCTCCCAAACACCGGGAGTCGTATTTCCGGATACATGCCATGTCCACTTTACGTAGCCACTCGCATCCGCAGCAGCTTCCCCCAGATGCTTCGCTTTACTTGACCCGCTTTTGTACATAACACCCAGGGATAGAGCAGCCCCCGGCGCTGTTTTCACGGTAACGGTCGCCTTCCGTCCTGGCCTAAGAGGCGCCGGCTCTATAGCCACGATTTGTATAGGGACGCTCTCTTGATTGCCGCTTTCCGCCCCATATCTGGCAGGGGCTGCGTCGCTTATCCAAACCCGCTCAGAGGCCTGCTCTTTCAGCACGATCGGCTTGCCGTAAAAGGGCAGCTTCAACGGGAAAGCATATTCCACCTCGATTGACAAATAAGGCTCATTCGCCTTCTCCAAATCAGGCAGCGTTAACCTTGCCAGCCTTAACCTCGCCGGCTCAATAATCGCTGCGTCGGCGAATTCTCTCATTAATGGCTCCACGACAGTGCGTCCTGTTTCCGTTGCAGCCATATTTTGAAGCGGCCCGAAATCGCCTCGAAGCGCAGACGATACTAATTCTCCTGCCGGCGACGGCAGCCACTCCGAAGCTTCAGCCGCAATCCCGCTCCAAGCAGACAAAGGGATCAGCGCCTGCGCCGGCACTGGATTAATGGCTGCTGCCTGCTGCCATGCCAGTTCTACAGGATGGATGTTCGCTGCGATTTGCCTTACCGACTGGGAGGCAGCTGAATGCAACGCCATCTGTACGGCGCATAGACGAATAAGCATGATAAACACTAACAGTACAATAATAACCATTGGCATCACTAACGCGGCTTCTACGACTATCGAGCCTTGCTCATTTCTAGAGCGCCCGCATTTAATAGGACCAGCCAATCGTTTGTGTCGTCTCATAGCGGTTGCCGACAACCTTTCCATCCAAAAGTCCGAACCGGCCTAATGTCCGCATTAAGCCGGGAATAAACCATAGCTCGACAGAGACGCCGGCCTCTCCCGTTACTCCGCTGGGAACGGCCGAAAGCACCGTTCCGCTGTTTTGCTCGATGACCGCAATCATGCGGGACAGTCTAGTCCCGTCACCCGCACCATGCATAAGCATAAAAAGCCGTAAATAGTCCGTGTACGAAAGCTCTGCCTTCACATATTTGGATAAGGGGGCTGATCCTCGCTCGGTGAAAGCAAGCATATCCTCGATTGTCTTCTCTAAGCCGTAAATCAGTGCCGCTGACAAAATAAGCAATGGATGGCCAAGCGATTTGCTTTCAATTAACCCCTCCATCGTCCTCACAGCCAGGCGTGCCGCGAACAGCTCCCCATAAGCAGCGGCTATGTTTCCTACCGGATTGTGAAATCCATAAATCACATACTCCGCTTCCTGATTATTAAAAGAGACGGCATGCGATAGCTCTGATAAATTTCCTTCCGCCATCAAGGACCGCAAATGCTGAGGAGCAAAGGAGACATAGCGGTGAACCACATATTCGCCAAAATAAAGCGAATCTCTAGTTTGCTCCAGCATCCCTGCCATACCCGCAAATATACCATCCATAGTTGCAATGGACTGCTCTGCCGCCTCATGCGCATCTCTTGCCTGCTCAAGTTCCGCTGCAGCGTCTGTTTCGGCTAACTGTTGATTGAACAACAGGTTTTCTTTATAACGCTTCTTGACCTGCTCGAAAACCTGCATATGCTCTTCCGTCTGCGGGATCGAAGTCAAGCCGTGAAGCAAGCCCCTCGCCTGCTTCCACAGCGCTCCGGCTTGCTTCTCCTGCTGCTCCAGCTGCGCCTTTACATTGCCTTGCTCTTGTGCCTGCTTTCGGCTGATCATAACGCTGGCGGGCCGAATGTATTTCTCTTCATAGCCCCCGTAGGCAAGCCGCAAGCTAGTAACTCCCTCAAGCCATGTTTCTGCGGCTATACTATTGATTGGCTTCGCCAAGGAAGCCAGACTATTGGTTTGGAAGCCACCCGCTTCCATATCTATCGCTGCTGCAGCCGTACCTTGCGCCTCCAGCTCCTGCCTATACTCGCTAAACCATGCATCCGGCTTTACAAGCTCATTTGCCGCTTCCTTCACCTGCTCAATATCGGAAGCAGCGCTAGAGGGCACCTGATACTGCTCAGCTCCTGTTACGCTTCGTCTGGACACAGCATCATAAGCTGCGTGATCAGGCAGCTGATTCGCTTGTTGAACAAGCCTCTGCATATCCTCATTCAATAATCTTGCCGCTTCCAGCTCTGTGATGGCATCTGCATGCAGCTTGACATGCCGCTTCAGCATTTCGCCGCTTACCTTTCGCAGCTCCATCGTGAATGCTCGAACTTTTTTCTCGTAAGCTTCAATTTCTTCTGCATAAACCGCTTCCTCTCCGGCTTGCAGCGATTGATCATGCATAACCTGTGCTGCATATGCGCTGTATTCCCCTACGATGGTAAGGGCGGTATCGCCAGTGATCATTACCGCATCCGGCCGAACCGGAATCAACGCATGAATTCCGCTTCCGCTTACCGCCAAGGCCGCCTGCTCCTGCAACTGAAGCACTTTAGCCAGATGACCTTCCCGTTTCTCGTATAGCTTCCTCATGCTCTCCAGCAGGTTGACCGTAACGGAAGCTTCTTTCATCGCCCCTGCCATCGGCGCAAACCTCGCAGCAATATCCAGCGTAAAATCAACAGGAGCTTTATACTTCATTTCCTCCAGCACCTGTCTCGCAAACACCTTATGATCGCCCAGAAACGAAGCTGCATGCAGCGTAGAAGTCTCCAGCTTGGAACGAACCAGCTTCAAGCCTTGTTTATCCGATCCGGCAGTTCCTTCTGCATTAGCTGTCATCACTTCCGAGAAAAGCTTCTGCCCCTCAGTTCCGCCGCGGCCGAACAGCCCGTATCTCTCATACAGGGTAGAATCATAGGCAGAGAGCACGGACCGGACGCTGGAGCGGACAGCATCCTCAGTAAGCTTATGCACAGCCGCAATCCGGGCATAATCTATGAGCAAAGAGAAAAACAGCAGCAGTGACGATAATACGATAACCGAAAATACCGTAACTGCCCCGTCCTCTCGAAACATCAGCCTGCTGCAGCGGAATTTATGTATAGGTACCACGCCTTTCTTCACAGTCACAGCTGCCATGCACCTCCATCTTGTCCAATCAGTCTCGAAGGATCAATCCCTCTTTAAGGCTGCTGAACTTCTGCTGCGCCTTTGTAAGGAGCCAGAGCCTGCCCTGCTTGAGACCTCGATTGCTTTGCTCCGCCTGTCCGATTGGCAAACTTCATTGAATAATATCGCACAAGATCCACGCTGCGTATAAACTCGACGGGGTCAACAACAGCAGCAGCCGATACCGTCTTAGGCTCTCTTCGCAACCAGCTGTTCAAAGCAAACCGAACCGATAAAGGCGCCTTCAGCTTTACTTCGATCTCTCTTTTGAGGACACCGCCCGAATAGCTGATTTGACCTTCATATTTCAAGCCAGCTTGGCCCAGCCATTGAACCGATTGCTCCATTTTGCGTCCGGATAAGTCATCCTTACCCGCTTCATCCGTACTTGCCAGAGGGAGTGCGACAGCCGCAGCGGTCTTCTCTCCTTCTATTCCAAACAAGCTGCTGAGCAGCTTGTCCTCGCCAATCCGCCAGTACAAGCCGTCATACTCGGGCGCGATAAGCATGCCGCTCCGTGCTTCGCGGAAGCTATTGTCCCAGCCGAATGCGGTACGTTCAGCGGTGGCCGATGCTGCATAGTACAGAACCGCCTTTTGATACATGTACATGCCGAACAGGATAAATAGCAAAATGAGCCCCATCAGCATCGGAAATACGATCGTCGACTCCAGCGTAAAGCTGCCCTGCTCCTTCTTCAGCCATCGCAGCAGCCTCGCTCTCATCCTAAGCATGCTCATAAGCCTCACCCGCTAACTGAAAATTTTGTCCGCCTCGTCGTCCGCTTTGCCCATCAGCCGTTCAATCAGCTCAATAATCCAATCCTTAAACAGCAATGCAATAATAATAACGACCGCAATAATCAAAATAATTTCCAGTGTTCCCAAACCGTCTTCCTCTGCCCAAAATGAACGAATAGCTTGAGCTAGCTTTTTCATCTTTCCATCTTCCTCTCTGTTTTTGGTTAAGACATGAGCAGAACTGCCGGCGCAGCTACTAGAACCATAAGCACCAGCAAAATACCGACCAGGGGAAATACGAGCTTGGATGATGCTTCCTCTCCACGCGATCTGGCGATTGCCTTGCGCTTCTCCCATAGGGTGTAGGAGAGCTCTCGCAATGCGAGTACGAAATGCTCCCCTCCGCGGCTATAATTCAGCAGCAGCACAGTAGTAAAAACCGATACCTCCTGCACGGCGCACCTCCTATTAAACCTCTCCATCGCTGAGCTGAAGGACTGACCATTGCGAAGTGATGACACCGCATCGCTCCACTCCTTATAGAGCGGATGCTGTTTTGGATCCTTCCCTTCCAGACATCTTGCCAATGCTTTCTGCACCGTCTCCCCGGCGCCAACGAGCAGCATCAGCTTGCTCAGCATATCCGGAAGCTCTGTAATCATTTGCCGCTTGCGCTGCTCTACACGCCGTGCCGCTTCCGCGAATGGCCTTATCGTAAGCACAGTGCCAAATACGACACCCATCGCAAGCAGAACTGGCTCCTGCCCGAGCAGGCTCAGCCAGGCACAGCCCGTTAAGGCTGCATACCCGGCGCCGAGAGCGGCAGCCGCCTCTGCCTTTGACCGCTCTATAGACCAGTCGCTGTCCATTAATAGGAGCAGCCTCATATGATAGCTGCTCATAGGCAGCTGAAGGGAATCGAACAGATGAAGCCGCTCAAGCACACGCATAAACGGATTTATTAAGCAAAGCTGCCTAAGCTGCTGCCTCGCTTGATCACCGTGCCGTTTTCTGCCCGGCAGCCGAAGCCAAATCGAATAAAGTGCTCCTCCTCCAGCTGAATAAAGCCATATTGCCGTTAGAGTAACAGCGCCAATCGCTGCAACCATGTTCCGCCCTCCCTTCTCCGCTACATCCGGATGTTCATCATTTTCGCCATCAACCAGAAGCAGAGGAGCAGAAGAAGAAGCGCAGCCGTCAACAATAAATAACCGATCCCTCCATAGAGAGGAGCCATATAATCGGGGGCAGCCAAGCTTAGAAAAGCAAGAAAAACGAAAGGCACCGCCATCATAATCCGTCCCTCGAATCTTTTTTGAGCGATCATGACGGCAATTTCCTGCTCGGTTTCCAGCTTTTCTCCGATAATGACCGAAGTTCGTTTCATGACCTCCAGCAGATCGCCCCCCGAGCGCTTGCAGGCCGATAAAGCATCGACGAACTGGGTGATTTCATCGATATCCGCACGATCGGCGAAGTTGCGAAGGGCGTACTCAAGCGGCTCGGCGTTATCCAACCGGAAGCGTACAATTTGGAATTCCAGCAAAAGCTCAGTCCGCGGATCCGGATAAAGCAGCCTCAAATCATCAAGCGTGGACAAAAATGCGTTTTCGAGGGAGCGTCCGGCTGCAAGCGAGGACGTCAGCGAAAATAAAGCTTCCTTAAACTGCAGCTTCAAACGTTCCTTACGCTGTGCCAGCAGCGATTTCCGCCTATATCTAGGTGCGATCATGCCAAGAGCCGCCGCCAAGAATGAAAGGATAGCCGAATGATAGAATAGATAGACGGCTCCATAAATAAGCAGGGCTCCCGCGATAGCTGCGACGATAAACTGTTTTCGGCTTAAATGGTATTGCCCATAATTCGTTAATAACCGGCCCGCTCGAATATTTGCTATAGCAGCTTCGCTCTCCCAGCCGCACCAATCAAGCGCTTTCTGCATTCGTCCGCCTTTCAAGCGATCAGTACGATCCAATTTACTAACTGCGCCAGAGCTGGTCATATCGCCATTCCTCCGTTTATGCTTTTCCCGGCCATCTTCAGCTTGTCCATCCGTACAAGCGGATTCGCTGTTCGCTTAAGACCGCCGACTATATGTCCGTTCCGCTCCCCCTCCTCCTCAAAGAGGAAAAGCGGATTAAGCTGCACTTCACCCGCTTCCATGCCGACGACCTCGCATATTTCCGTTACTTTCCGCGATCGGTCCCGGAATCTCGACAAATGAATAACGAGATCGATAGCAGACGCAATTTGCTGACGGATAACCTGTACGGGCAATTCCGCCGCGCTAAGCACCATCGTCTCAAGTCGAGCCAGCATATCCTTTGCCCCATTGGAATGCCCTGTTGACATGCTTCCCTGATGTCCAGTGTTTAGCGCTTGCAGCATGTCAAGAGCTTCTCCGCCGCGCACCTCGCCGACTATGATCCGATTAGGACGCATCCTCAGCGATGCCCGGATCAGGTCACGGATCGTAATCTCTCCTTTGCCCTCCGTATTGGCATTTCGCGTCTCCATCGAAACTAAATTCGGAATCGTGCGAATTTGCAGCTCCGCCGAGTCTTCAATCGTTACGATTCGCTCGTCCGCTCCGATAAATTGCGACAATGCATTTAGAAAGGTCGTTTTGCCCGTTCCCGTGCCGCCGCTTATGAAAATGTTATATTTCGCCCCGATCATCCCTTTCAGGAAGGATGCGGCTTCCACAGAAAGCGAGCCGATTGACACAAGCTGCTCCATCGTCAGCGGCTGCTCAGGAAACTTTCTTATCGTCATGCACGGTCCTTTCAGCGCTACTGGCGGCAGCACGACATGTACCCTCGAACCATCCTTCAGACGGGCGTCGACAATTGGAGAAGACTCATTAACGACGCGGTTCACGCTTGCTACGACCGTCTGAATTAAATCTTCCAGCCGCTCTCTGCTTTCGAATGAAACCGGAAGCAGCGTCATTCGCCCTCTTCGTTCAACGAAAATTTCCGCATGATGGTTAATCATGATTTCACTGACGGAAGCATCCTCCATAAGCGGCTGCAAAATATCCAGACCTCTAAACGAATGGAACAGCCTGCGTACAAGCTTCACCTTCTCGTTTGCCGTAAGGGGATGGCGCTCGCACCATTCGAATACGATCTCTTCAACGATTCTCATAAGGCTGTCATCTGACAGCGCGCCGCTAAAATCTATTTTCGCCCGCACCTTGTTGCGCAGTTCCAGCACCGTCTTATCGCTTAACAACCAGACTCCCTCCTTCAAGGCAAAGATGCTTGAACAGCTTATCTGCCGCCGCCCTGAATGAAGGCGATGACAGCAGCTTCGCTTGGCCCTGACCGCGCCATTCCGGAACCTCTGGCAGCTGAACCTGGGCATAGGCCAAACCGTTCATCCCGCTTAATGAGACGCGTTCGGCTTGTACTGCACGATTGGCTACGAATACGAATTTAGGAGACAAACGTTTAAATCTCTCTCCCCACTTCTGCTCCCCGTAGCGCAGAGCCATCCCTTGCTTATTTCTCACTGAAGTATCGTCATTAAGCATCCAAAGCACCTGATTCGACTGTTCGAAAATAGCGGTATGCAGCTCTTCCAGCCCGCTATCCAAATCGATGACGACAAGATCGTATTGACCGCTCCGGGCAATGACGTCCACTAAACCAACCGCTTCTTCCCCGCTTAGCGTCATCCGGTCCTCCAAATTCGTGCAGGCTGCCAAATAATCACCCTGGAGCAGTGCGTCCCGCTTCCGATGCTCCATCAGCCATGTCACCGATTGCTCCGGCTGTGCCTTAAGACCATACAACAGCTCAGATAATCCTTCGTCTAGCGCTTCCCCGTCGCCGCTGTCGCCATTACGCTGCGGTTTAAGCCACACTTCCGATGTGTTCCACCGCTCAAGGTTCAAATAGAACGTCCGGTAACGATGCGTGCCCGCGGCTTGCGCCAAATGCAGCGCCAAGGCTGTTTTTCCGGTCCCGCCCGATGCCGAGTAAACCGAAATAACCTTCACCCCGTGCACCGTCTCCGAGGCACCAGCCGTTTGGACGGGATGGGCGGCGGCTCTGGCATGAATCTCCGTTAAACGCTGCAGAAGCAGCGGAAGCGGCTGATATTGATGCAGCTCATGCACTTCATCGCTATCTCCCGGCTTCAATACAAGCGCAGCAGTAGGCATGCTCGGCAGCTCCGCTTTCATCTCCTTAAGCAGCTCAGGTTGTGCGGCTAACAAGTCAATTTTGTAGCCCTGCTTCACATACCGCTTGCACGCATCCGCATGCGTGAAGGCAATCACCTGCCACTGCTCGCCAAACTTACTGTCTCGAACATAATCGGCTAAGCGCTTCGAATATTCCTGCTCCTTCACCGCCACTGCCAGCTGATATTTGTTCAACTGAATTCCCTCCTTTCAGCTAAGAAAACACAAAAAAGCACCGTAGAAGGCGCAGATAGCTGCGTCCTTATACGGTGCTTCCGTGTTTGATCGTTAACTTTGTATAAAATTTACCATATTCTTATTCCATCCGTCAACCAAGGAATTTACTTCTGTTTGCCCCAGTCGCTTAAAAACTTCTCGATACCGATATCGGTAAGCGGATGCTTCCAAAGCGACGGCAGCAGCGAACCTGGAATTGTCGCGATATGCGCCCCGGCAATTGCAGCTTGCTCCAGATGGCCGATATGACGTATGCTGGCAACAATAATTTCAGTAGAATATCCGTAGTTACGAATGATGGCATTCAGATCTCGAACCAGCTTCAAGCCTTCTACGCCGATATCGTCCAGTCTTCCGACGAATGGACTAATAAAGGTTGCGCCTGCTTTCGCTGCCATCAGCCCTTGCGCTGCGGAGAACACGAGCGTCACATTCGTTTGGATGCCTTTCTCCGAAAGCGCATGCGTCGCGTACAGCCCGTCCTCCGTCAGCGGCAGCTTAATAACAACGTTCGGAGCCCACTCTGCTATTTCAAAAGCTTCCTTCAGCATATCATCGGCTTTCGTGCCGATGACCTCAGCGCTGACAGGACCGTTTACGATACTGCAAATTTCTTGGATAACTTCTTTAAAATCCCGTCCTTCTTTCGCGACGAGCGAAGGGTTAGTCGTAACCCCGTCGACGAGTCCAAGCTTAGCAATCCGTTTAATTTCCTCTACGTTTGCTGTATCCAAGAAAAATTTCATATCCGGCCAATTCCCCTTTTTCTAATGGAAAAATAGTTTAATTTCCTGCTCCGCGCTTTCATTAGAGTCTGATCCATGGATGATATTGCTCGCAACGTCGAGCGCAAAATCACCGCGGATCGTCCCTGGAAGCGCTTCAGACGGATTCGTCGCACCAATAAGCGCTCTTGCGTTTTTGATGGCGTCCTTACCTTCCCATATCATGGCGAATATTGGCCCCGAAACAATAAAATCGACCAGCTCGCCAAAAAAAACCTTTGAGCGCAAATGCTCATAATGGTGCTCAGCATGCTCTCTTGTTAATTGCATGACCTTCGCATCTACAAGCTTAAAACCCTTCTCTTCAAAGCGGCTGACAATGCAGCCTACCAAACCGCGTGCATACCCATCCGGCTTAACCATAACAAATGTTCTATCCATTTAGAATCCCCCTTCTCTCTAACGGTATAGCCATTTATTTGTTAAGCCATTCAGTAATAATGCCGGCAGTCTCTTCAATTGCACGATTTGTGACATCAATAACAGGACAATTCAATGATTTCATAACGGATTCCGCATATTTAAGCTCTTCTTGAATCCGCTCGGTCGTCGCATATTGCGCTGTGGCAGGCAGCCCCAGCGTCTTCAGCCGTTCGGAGCGAATTTCAAGCAGATGCTCTGCTTGCATCGTGAGTCCAATGATCAGCCGTCCAGGCGCAGGCTTCAATTCCTCGGGCGGATTGACCTCGGGCATAAGCGGCAGGTTAGCCGTCTTAATTCCTTTATGGGACAAAAATATGCTAAGCGGCGTCTTCGACGTCCGCGATACTCCAATTAACACGACCTGCGCCTGCATGAAGCCCCGCGCATCCTTGCCGTCATCATATCTCACCGCAAATTCAATCGCATCCATCCGGCGATGGTACTCATCGTCAATAGAGTGCAGCAGCCCCGGCTCCCGCTTCGGAAAGCTGCCGAACGTATCAACATAAGCCTGCATCATCGGTCCCATGACATCTACTGCCCGAACGCCGGATCTGAGCGCCTCTTCTTTCATTAGCTCCCTAAGCTCCGGCTGAACAAGCGTGTAACTGATAAAGCCTCCTGTGCTGACGGCTTCGGCAACGATACGCAAAATCTCATCCTCGGACTTGATATGCCCGTAGCGCTTTATTTTCACGTGTTCGGATGAAAATTGACGTAAAGTTGCCTTTGCCACCGCTTCCGCCGTTTCGCCGACAGCATCGGAGCATACATATATGATTTGCTCTGTCATAACTCTGGCTCCCCCAATTCCCCATCCATCGCGATGTCCGCCATCAGACGTATAATGTTCGACTTCGATACCCAGCCGGTAACTTCCGGATCAGCAGCCTGTTCCTCGCGGGGAACAATGACCGGCAGACAATCAATTTGATGGAGCGACATTTTACGAATCGCATCCATAACGGAATCATCGGGCATCAGCGTCACAATATTCGGATAACGGGTCATCACCATACTGACGGGAATAGATATAGCGCCAGCGTTGCCAAGTGTTATTTTGAGCAAATCTTTAGGGGTTACGATACCAACGAACCGCTTCTGCTCATTTACGACAAGAAGGGTGTCGGCATTCTCGGTAAACAACGTAATGACCGCATCATGCACGGACAAAGAATCCGGCACATTGACGGGAACCCCCTGTACTTCTCTCACCTTCATACTGTTGAATTGCTGCATTGGCTCACTGCTCGACCGATAGGTATTGCCAAGGAAATAACCGACCTTTGGCTTTGCATCAAGCAAACCAAGCATAACGAGAAGCGATAAATCCGAACGCAGCGTAGGCCTGCTGACACTAAGATATTCTGCAAGCTGTTCACCGGTAATCGGCGCATGCCTCTTCACGAGTTCAAGAAGCTCCAATTGCCGAGTGGATAACTGAATCGTACTCTCCTCCAATCTGTATATGAGTCATAATAATTGATATAATACCACTATTCAAAAAATAATACATCACACTCATGCTTTGTTCAAAATAAATTGTAATTTCACTCTGGGAATATGACTTTATACAAGGCTTGAGTGCCGCTGTTTTCATCACCAAGCGCAATAACCTGCTCGTACAAGGAGCGTGCCAGCAATAAGCCAGGCAATGGCAGTCCCAGTTCATCGGCCGATTCAATCGCAATTTTAATATCCTTCATGAAATGCTTTACATAGAACCCTGGCGTAAAATCTCCGCTAATGATGCGCGGACCCAGATTCGACAGAGACCAGCTGCCCGCCGCGCCGGCTTCGATGCTCTTCAGCACCTTGCTTGGTTCCAGACCCGCCCGCTTCGCGTACGCGAGAGCTTCACTCACGCCAATCATATTGGATGCAATCGCAATTTGATTGCACATTTTAGTAAATTGACCGGAGCCGGCAGCGCCTTGGTGCACGATGTTTTTGCCTATTAGTTTGAACAGCGGCAGAACTGCTTCAAAGGCTTCCTCCGAGCCGCCGGCCATGATCGATAATCTGGCTTCCCTAGCGCCTATATCTCCTCCGGAAACGGGAGCATCAAGCGCCGCGAGCCCTCTGTTTCCAGCCTCTAGCCCAATACGTTTAGCAAGGGATGGACTGGACGTCGTCATATCAACCAGTACGCTATTAGCACGTGCATGCCGCAAAAGGCCCGAATCTCCGAAATATACCTCTTCCACATCAGCAGGATAACCGAGCATCGTAATGATAACGTCAGAATGCTCAGCTATCGACTTTGGCGACTCATGCCAAACGGCCCCCTTCAAAACCAACGAGTCCGTTCTCGACTTCGTTCGATTATAAACATTTACATTATAGCCGCTGCTAAGCAAATGTCCCGCCATACTCGCACCCATAATCCCAGTCCCGATAAAACCGATCACGCTCTCTTGATTGATGGCCAGTTCTGTCAATTGCACTCCGCCTCTCAATAATATTGCGAATATAATTTCAAAATAAGAGGATTCCATCCGAAAACGGCAATCACCCTCAAAGCGGCCGTTTTTCGGCCTCTTTGAGGGTCGTTTCAATGCCAATGTGTTTCGTTAAGATTCACTAGTCTAGCAATTGCCGCTCCCTATTCCGTTGCGCGCAGCGTTTCGATCTCGCGGCTGATCGCTTCCTCCGCCTTGCGAAGCGCCGTGTTGACATCTACGCCATATAAAGCTACCTGCTCTGCGGCTTCGGATACGAACTTCGTTACCTGATCCTCGTACTTATGAATCTTATGCGTTTTTTGCTGCTCGCCGATAAATACGTTCTCGATGTGCTTCCCTTTTAAAACCGGCACATCGGCACCGAACTCCTTTTCCAGCTCCGGATTAATGATTGCAGGCACACGCGCATTACGGGCTAAAATTTGCTGCACTTCATCGGATAGAATATGGGTAATCGCTAAAAAAGCCTCTTCCTTATGCTTGCTATTATTGGATATCACGAATGAATGCACCTGAGCCTCGCGCGCCTTTCCGATGTACCCGTCAAAATTAGGCGTAGGAGCAATGTCCCAATTCATTTCCTGTCCCTTTTGTCTCAGCTCTTCAAGCGGACCGACCATATTGGCCAAATTCGCCACTCTTAGCGCCAGCTTTCCTTCCTTGATAAATGCGTCACGGCCGTACGAATACTCGTTATTCGGTCCGATATAGCCGGGAACCTTGTAAGACTGCTGGGCAAAATAAAACAGCTTCATCCATTCCTCCCTTTTCGTGAGCAGCGGCTCTCCGGTCTCGGCGTCGAGAATAGGCAGCGCCAAATCTCTCATAAGCGCAGTAGGTCCGCCGGTATCGTAGCCTATGTAATTGACGCCGTCATCGGTTCTGGTCAGCTTCGAGCCTAACGCCAGCACTTCCTCCAGCGTGAGCTGCTTCTCGTTAGGAGGGTAATCCACTCCGAATTTATCAAATATATCCTTATTATAATACAAAATAGCCTGATTAGAATTAAACGGCAGCGATACAATTTCTCCATTCTCACCGAACTCTTTAATATGATCATAGAGCACCGGCTTTAAACGGCTCTCGTCAAACTTGTACTTCTCGATCCACGGACGCAAATCCTCTACGACATTTAAGCGAATGAGCTGCTGCGGATTGATGATTAAAGTAAAGTCGGGAGCCGGCTTTGTTGTAAATACCTCCTGAAGAGACACCCCTTCCAGCGCCTCAATCCGCTCGATCGTGATATGCGGATATTTCTTGTTGACCGGTTCTGCAATCAACGTCTTAAACTCGGTATCGGTAAGCGTCGGTCCCGATACGTATAACAGCAGCTTTACCGGCTCGGGAGCAGCATTCGTTACAGCTGAAGCTTCCCTCTTACCCGCAGCTTGCGCGCAAGCAGCCAGCATAAAGAATGCAAGAAGAAGGAGCCCCAGCTTAAACGATTGATGTCCCCATATCCCTTCCATCTTAAACATCTGCCTTTAGTACAGATTGATGGCGGGTATTGGCGGGACGCGCCAGTCCTAAATTTTCGCGAAGCGTCTTTCCTTCGTAGGCTTTGCGGAATAGGCCGCGATTTTGCAGCTCCGGCACGACCTTGTCGACGAATGCTTCCAAGCCGCTAGGATAAAGCTGCGGCATAATATTGAAACCATCGGCACCGCCGTTTCTGAACCAGCGTTCGATTACATCGGCCAGTTGTACCGGCGTTCCTGTGAAGGTCACATGCCCGCGAGCGCCTGCCAGACGACGGACGATTTGGCGAATCGTCAGGTTTTCACGAACCGCAAGATCGACGACAAGCTGATAGCGGCCTTTGCGTCCGTTGATCGCATCTATGCCAGGCAGATCATCGATCGGCAGCGGACCGTCGAGCGGATAACCGGAAAGATCGATCCCTACGCGTCCTGACAATCTTTGGACTCCCGACTCGATATTCGCCAAAGAGTTCAGCTCTTCATCGATTTCCCGCGCTTCCGCCTCCGTATCCGCTATAATCGGGCTAAGGCCCGGAAGAATATGCAGCTGATCCGGCGTGCGGCCGTATTTGGCCAGTCTGGATTTCACATCGCTGTAGAAAGCCTGAGCCTCTTCAAGCGTCTGCTGCGCGGTAAATACCACCTCTGCTGTTCTCGCAGCAAGCTCCTTGCCTGTCTCGGAGGAGCCGGCCTGCACCAGCACCGGGTATCCCTGTGGAGGCCGCGGTATGTTAAGGGGACCTCTAACCGAGTAATATTCACCCTTAAAGTTGATCTCGTGCACCTTGCTGTCATCGACCTGTATGCCGTTTTCTTTGTCATATTTGATAGCGTCATCCTCCCAGCTGTCCCACAGCTGCTTGGTCACTTCAACAAATTCATCGGCAAAATCATACCTGAGCGAATGCTCTGGATGCGCATCAAGCCCAAAGTTAAAGGCCGTCGACTCTGTCCCTGTCGTGACGATGTTCCAGCCTGCGCGGCCGCCGCTAATATGATCAAGCGAAGCGAACTTGCGCGCAACGTGGAAAGGCTCGTAATAGGTAGTGCCGACCGTAGCGATCAAGCCTATATGCTCGGTTACGGTAGCGAGCGCGGCAAGCTGTGTGAAGGGCTCAAGCTTGCCCGATGAGCGGCCCGAATAGCCGTCTGCTACAAATATGGAATCGAGCAGGCCGCGTTCCGCAATTTGAGCGATTTTTTGATAGTGGCGAATATCTAAACCAAGCTCAGGCGTGCTGCCTTGATAACGCCAAGCTGCCTCATGATGGCCTGTTCCGGAAATAAAAGCATTTAGGTGAAGCTTACGCTCTGGTTTACTCATAACCATTCCTCCAAGTGATCATTTTTTTGTTGCTAACAAAAAGGAGACAAGCTTGATCGCTCGCCTCCGGCTGTCCGGTCGATATCATTTCGTTATAAATCGTTCGTTTGTTCTCTACGCGCTTTTCCCGGCGAGGCGGCGGTTAGGAAAGCTCCGCCTATCAGAAACGCCCCGCTCACATAGAAAATTGCAATGATTCCTGTCCATGCTCCTATCAATCCGAAAAACAACGGGGCAATCATTTGCGACAGGCGATTGGACGCCATTCGCAGCCCGAGAACTTCGCCGGTCCGATTTTTGGGCGATGAATTGTACGTCGTTGTCATGGAAAGAGGCTGGCCGCAGCCTAGACCTGCTCCCATTAAAGCGCTAAACAAAGCGCATAAGAGCGTATTCGTCGTCAGCGGTAAAAGCAGAAAGGATACGCCTGCCAGTACAATAGATCCCCAAAGAATGAGATCTCGACCAAAGCGTACCGTTAATCGTGACAAAAAGACCCGAACCAGAACCATCGTTAAACCCTGCACGCCGATAATTAAACCGATTGTCGATGCCGACATGCCCCAAGCGCTAGCGAACAATGGGAAATAGGCAACGTAGACATCGCGGGAATACAACACTAATGCGCTTGAAGCGAGCGCTTTACGCAACAGCGGAATTCGCAGCAGATCCAAGGCAGATCCGCCGCCGTCCTCCTCTTGAGGCTGTTTCGCGCGTTTTAGGCTTGGAATAAGTAAAGCCAAGCCCATTGGGACGATGCCGGCGACCGAAGCGGCCGCGAAGGCGAACGCATATGAGCGATAATCGGCCAACAGCCCTCCCGTCAATGGACCAATAATGCCTGAGAGAGCTACTGCCATACTAAACAAGCCAAAATGATGATCGCGATTTTCTGCTGTCGACATATTCCCGATTAAATTTTGCAGCGATATGCTGACGAATATATGCGATACGCCGATCAACGCTTGAGATACGTACAAGGACCATAGCGATGGCATTATAAACGGAAGCAAAACGCCGCTGATCATTCCAGCAAGGCCAATCAGTACGGGAAGACGGTCACCTATCGCATCGGCCGCTTTACCTATGGGGATGGCAAAAACCAGCGGAAACAGCGCATAGGTTGCCGTTATCATCCCGATTTCAAAGGTGCCGGCCCCTATTCCCGTCGCATAGAGCGTCACAATCGGGCGTGTAATATTCATCATTAACTGAAACCCAAACGCTATGGCTATAATTTGGCTTAATCGCAAAGCAGCTCACCTGTCCATCCTGAAGAGACGCGAATAACCGTTTAATTCCCATCCGGCATCCCTTTTTATCTTCTGTCTCCGCCGCTTACCCCGATGCCTCATTATTCAGATGCTACTGCGAGGAGGCGAGGCTGGCCTGGAACGGGTTGGAGGGATAAGCAAGCCCAAGATTTTCACGGAGCGAAGCACCTTCGTATGCAGTACGGAATATACCGCGGTTTTGCAGTTCGGGCACGACCTTATCCACAAAGCTCTCAAGTCCATCCGGATAGATTGGCGGCATGAGATTGAACCCGTCAGCGGCATCGTTACTAATCCACTTCTCGATGACATCGGCCACTTGAACCGGTGTCCCCGTAAATGTCAGGTGACCGCGCGCGCTAGCCAGCCGATTGATCACTTGGCGGAGCGTTAGGGCAGTGTCGCTTCGCAGCATGTCGAGAATAAGCTGATGACGGCTCTTGCTGCCGTTAACCGAATCGACTCCTTTCGGATCAATGATCGGCGGAATCGGCCCGTCAAGCGGATATCCCGTCAGATCTACGCCGAAGCGTTCAGACAGCCGTGCAACCGCTTCGTTCGCATCATGAAAGGAATTCAACTCGTCTTCAAGCTCCTGCGCCTCCGCTGCCGTATCACCGATTATCGGACTGAAGCCCGGTAGAATTAACAATTGCTCCGACTTTCTTCCATACTTCGTCAGCCTGGATTTCACATCCGCATAAAATAATTTCCCTTCCTCGAAGGTCGGCTGCGCGGTAAAAATCACCTCCGCCGTCCTTGCCGCTAATTCGCGGCCGCTTTCGGACGATCCGGCCTGCACCAGCACAGGATATCCTTGCGGCGGTCTTGGAATATTTAAAGGTCCTTTTACGGAATAGACCTCGCCGCGATAATTGATTTCATGCAGCTTTTCCTCATCAAATTGAACGCCGGCCTGCTTATCGAATACAAGCGCCTCTTGCTCCCAGCTGTCCCATAGCTGCTTCGTAACCTCCACAAACTCCTCCGCCCATTTGTATCGCTCCGAATGCTCCAGATGCGATTCCTTGCCGAAATTGTACGCCGTCGCGTCCGTATGTCCCGTTACGATATTCCAGCCCGAGCGTCCTCCGCTAATATGATCGAGCGAAGCGAACTTTCTGGCTACGTGGAATGGCTCATTGTAGGTAGTTCCTACCGTACCGATTAAGCCGATATGATTCGTGACCGCCGACAGTGCGGATAGCAGCGTGAACGGCTCCAAGCGCCGCCCTGTGCCAACATAACCGTCCGCCATAAATAATGAATCCAACAGTCCCCGCTCAGCGGTTTGCGCCAATTTCTTATAATAATTAAAGTCAAAGCTTAGCTCCGGCGTCGTCTTCGGATGCCGCCAAGCTGCTGCGTGATGGCCAGCAGCCCGGAAAAACACATTCAAATGAACCTGCTTTTTTGGTGCACTCATTCCCCTATCTCCTCCAATAATTTTTACTACGAGAAATCCGCTCAAAAAAATAGCCAGAGACAAGGGGCTTGCTCTTGTCTCCGGCTGTCCGGTCGGCGCATTAAACGCATTATTCCTAGCTAATTAATATGAAATAATATGTTTGTATGATAACAACCATCTAAAAGGCTGTCAAACTATTTTTACGCAATGCCCGCTTGTTTTTTATCTATTCGGGACTCTTACAATAATAATACTAAGCGGGGCAACCCCAACCGGAATACGTCCAGGCAGTTCCGTATTCGTTAATATGTTAACGATTGATACCGCATTCTCTCCCTGGAGAACAACGTAAGCTCGTGTTCCATTCGGAGTGAATGCAAGAGTAAACGGAAGATTACCTACTGGAATTCGAGGAGGAATTTCCGTGTTATTCGCTGTATTAATGACTGATAGATTGTTATCCTGTGAATTTGTTACATAGGCTCTGGCTCCGTCAGATGTGAAAAAAGCGGCAATTGGGGCATTTCCTACTGGAATAGGCGAGCCGATTACACTATTTGAGGCCGTGCTGATAACCGATATATTATCGTCTCCAACATTCGTTACATATACCCGTGGAAGACTCGGATTTACCGCCGCTACTGCAGGTGCATTACCAACTGGAATAGTGGTGATTACACTATTCGTCGTTAAATTGAGTACGGTCACATTATTATTTCCCGCATTTGCGACATACGCCCTGGTACCATCCGGCGATATGACAATACTATTAGCATTCATACCAACTGGAATAGTCACCCCCGTCACGGAATTGGTATTTACATCTATAACGGATACTCTGTTTAGAGCCGGATTGGTCACATACAAACGTGTGCCATCCGGTGTGACGGCCAAACCTGCTGGCGGGGTGCCTAAGTTAATACGCGGAAAAATTTCGGTGTTCGTCAGGGTGTCAATGATGGAAATCGTACCATCACCGGTGTTTGACACATACAATCTTCTCTGGTTAGGAGTAATAGCTAAGCCTGTTGGCAGCGTTCCGACATTTATTCGAGCAATTTCCACATTAGTTCTCGTATCTATGACTGAAACCGAATTCCCTCCTTGATTGGTTACATAGGCGAGTATCCTTGCACGGAGAATTCCCATCCCAAACACCTCTTTTAATTATTTTTCTAGTCTGATTGACCAATATTCAATATATTCAAGCCTACTTAAACCGTGTGGTCAAACAACACTTGGCAATCACCCTATTATCGGACATATGAAGATATATCCACACCATTAGAGTCTCGTCTACGTAAACTGATAAAAAGTCTGCTATCGACTTATGCGGGTGATTAGACATATGAAGAAGAAAGCTTTGATAGGAATCATGGTATCGACCAGCGAAGATCTCAAACCGGTTCTGAAAAAATATGATCGTTATAAAGGAAGTCTTTCAGTCCGCCTCTTTACCTTTACTCCCCAAGACATTCACTGGGAGACAAAAACGATTCGCGGCTTATGCTTGAAAAATGAGCAATGGAAAGAAAGAACTTTCCGTTTTCCCGATGCCGTCTATAACCGTTGTTATCGAAGAAAAACAAAAAAGATACAGCGTTTGGAAGCCTGCCTTGGGCCAAACAAATGCTTCAATCGTGTAACCCACATAAACAAATGGCGGGTATATCAGGAGCTAAAAAAAGCAATCTTCAATCCTATATACCGGAGACATCGCTCTATCTTCCTGATCGGCTGCGAGATTTACTCCAAGTAGAGCCGCAATTAATTGTTAAGCCGTGCTACGGGAATAAGGGAAAAAAGGTTTATATAGTAGAAAAGACAGAGGATCACCTATTCAAGATTTACGAAGATACGTTCACACCCATATACACTTCCGGTAACGAGGATGACTTCTTCCAAGAAATGGATCAGCTTATTGCCGGCGAGAAATTCCTCATTCAGCGAATGATTCACTTTGCGAGAGTAGAAGGAAAGATTGCTGATTGTAGAATACTTATGCAAAAAGATGTGACGGGCTGTTGGAACCTTACAAAAGGAATAAGCCGGATAGCTCCCTCTCACTTTTATATAACAAGTCGCGCTGAGGAAGTCTATGAGATGGATGAAGTACTCAAAGTCTTGTTTCGAAACCCCTCGGACATAAAGTCCCAGCTCCGGAAGATCCGCCGGTTAAGTATCAGGATCGCTCAGCTGTTAGACAAGAGGATAGGCTTATTAGGTGAGATTGGCCTTGACATAGCCATCGATGAGGAAGGAGCGATATGGCTGATTGAAGTGAACGGTAAACCCCAAAAAGCCATATTTCGTATGATGGAAGGGATACGGTGCAGCGGAATTGATTCCGTTTATAAACTCCCTATAGAGTATGCTTATTACTTGTCACAGACTTGATTCCAGCATAGCCGGCAGCATTTCTTACAACAAGACAAATAAGCAAAGCCAGAATACCATACGGCAAATGGCTTTGCTTATTCAAGTATTGATCACGTTAAGTACGAGCAAAAAGTTAGCATGGACTCTACAAATATTATTGATTTGTCATGTCGATAAACTGCTCAACATCAACCGCAGTCAGCGCAACCGCGTCCTGCCAAAAATCTTTCTCCTCCACATTTACACCGAGATGCGCCTTAGCAAGCTCCTCAACGCTCATTCGGCCGGTATCGCGAAGCAAGGCGACATATTGGTTTTTGAAATCCGGCCCTTCCTTCAACGCTTTGGCATAAATTCCCGCACTGAACAAATAACCGAACGTATAAGGGAAGTTGTAGAAAGGCACGTCCGTTAAGTAGAAATGCAGCTTCGAAGCCCAGAAATGAGGGTGAACCTCGCCGAGCATATCGCAATAAGCTTCCCGCTGCGCCTCCTCCATTAAAGCGTTAAGCTCTTCGACGGACACCAGGCCTTCGCCGCGGCGCGCATAGAAGCGGGTTTCGAATAAGAACCGGGCATGAATATTCATAAAGAAAGCTACAGACCGCTGGATTTTGTCCTCAAGCAGTCCAAGCTTCTCCTCGGGATCCACTGCAGCCTTCATAGCGCGGTCAGATACGATCAGCTCGGCAAACGTAGAAGCCGTCTCCGCCACATTCATCGCATACTCTTGCGATAAGGCAGGCAAATCGTTCATGACATGCTGATGATAGGCGTGGCCAAGCTCATGGGCCAGCGTCGAGATGTTGGAGGCGGTACCCGAATAGGTCATAAAAATACGGGTTTGGCCGCTCTTCGGAAAAGCAGTGCAGAAGCCGCCGGGGCGCTTGCCGGGACGATCCTCAGCCTCGATCCAGCCTTCACGGAAGGCCAGCTCTGCGAAGTCGGCCAGCTCGGGGCTGAAATTTCGGAACTGCTCTAAAATAAAAGCAGCCGCTTC
>DATJKM010000018.1:0-13893 GCA_035491515.1 Candidatus Udaeobacter sp.
CGGCGTAGCCACTGTCGTCGTAGCCAAAATGGAAAAAGAGTTCCATCCGGATAAGAAGCAGGAAGCGGATGAAACGGTAGATTACAGTGCGCTTCCATCAACGGGAACAGCTGGCAGCCTTGTTAAGACGACTACGAATATCGGGTAATGTAGCGATGCAAAGCAATAGATTGGATTGGAAGAAGACACTGGTGAAGCGGACCGGTGTCTTTTTTTGTCCGGCAGTGGCGGATACATGTTATGCAGCTTCTTCATGACGCATTTTTGTTCTTTATTAAGAACTATTTTGATGATATATTAGACCTGTTGGATTGATTCTATAGGTTCATTGGTCATTTCTTTTTGTGGTTTGTTCGTTAAGAAGAATAATGATCAGGAACAGGGGGTTAAGGTCGATGACAAAAAAGAATGGTTTTATCAGAGATACGATTCCCTATTTGCTTCAAAAAAGAGCAGCCGAATCCCCTCATGATATCGCCTACAGCTTTCCGGCCGCCGGTCTGCATCGTACATGGCTGATGGTTTGGGAAGAAACCAGGCTTCTGGCCAAAGGCTTTTTGCAGCTGGGCATCAAGAAAGGCGACGCCATCGCGCTGCTTATGCCGGGCAGGATGGAAATGATTGTGTCGATGTATGCCGCCGCTTGTGTCGGTGCCATCATCGTTCCGCTTAATACATACTCCAAGAAGCAGGAGCTTCACCATTATTTGAAGGAGTCCCGCCCCAAAGCCATAATCATGGGGATGGAGGGTCAGCATTTTCATTATCCTGCGATGATGCAGGAAATGATGACGGATTGCAGAAAAGCGGGAACAGATAGCTGCTGGCTTCCGGAGTTTATTTTCGTGCTGGAAGAAGCGGACCGGACGGTAGGGCCTTTTCGGCCGCTATCCGCATTGAGAACGCTGGGCGCTGCCGTGGAGGAGAATATATTTGTGCGCGCATGCACAGCCATTGACCCGAAGGACCCGCTCATCCTTCTGTATACTTCGGGAACGCTCGGACTTCCGAAGGGGGTATTGCGTTCCACCGCTTCCTTCTTAATTTCTGCCGATCATACGGAGGAGCCGGGAGGAGGAACTTCTCTGCTCATGAGACTAAGCGGCCGGATCACTCGTTATTTTTCGGTTATGAGCCTGATGCCTCTATATCATCTGGAAGGGTTTGCGCTCCTGTTCACTGGCCTTAAGGCCTGCAATATCCGTATTGTCATGCTCAGCGGCTTTAACCCGTTGAACGCTTTATCAGCCGTAGAGAAGGAAAAGTGCAGAGTGCTCATCGGGACTCCGTTTATGATCCAGCATATGTTATCGTCCCCGAAGCGGGACGAGTTCAATTTGCGGTCGCTGCTCGGCGTCGCATTTACTTCAGCGGCGGTGAACCATACGATTTTGCAAAAGATTATGAAAAAACTGGATCTCTCCTTTTTTATGGTGAGCTACGGCTCCTCGGAAGCCGGCTCTGTCGCGAATGGAACCTGTTTCATCAACCGTAAAAATAACGTTTTACTGCGGCTCGTTTATGAGCTGTTGAAGCATACGAATCCTTTAAGCGGGTTAATTCCGTATAAGGAGTTTGAAAAAGGCACCTACAGCATCGCCGGAAAGGTTGATAAGGCTGTAGAAGTGAAAATATTGAATCCGGAAACCGGGGTGACGATGCCCCCTCATCAGCATGGTGAAATTGCAATTCGCAGCCACCGGGTCATGCGCTATATGAACGAGTCCTATGATAAGGTCAGCATCACTGCAGACGGATGGTACAAATCCGGGGATTTAGGCTTTTTGGATGATCAGGGAAGCTTAACGATTACCGGCAGGCTGAACAGTCTTATTTCCCGCGGCGGCGAAAAAATTTCTCCGGTAGAAATTGAAAACGCGCTGCTGCGTCATAAGGATGTGGAGGAAGCGCTCGTGCTTGGTGTGCCGGATGAGCTTTACGGGGAACAGATTTGTGCCTGCATAATCGCGAAGCAGGGAGCGGAGCTAACCTCCGACCAGCTGAAAAATGATTTGGTAAAGCATTTATCGGCCTTTAAGCTGCCGCGTTATTTTGTATTTCTTCCGGCATTCCCGCTCTCGCCGACCGGAAAGATCTCAATTGCCGAAATGAAAGCATTGGTGCTGAACGGGACCGGAGAGCTGCGGAAGCATGCGTAAATACTATCCGGGAATTACGCTTTTTAAGCTGGAGGGCTCGCTGCTTTTCCTTATCGCTCACATTATGCTGTTCCGTTATATGATGCTTTTGCCGGGACAAAAGCTCGTCCAGATTTAAACGGCTTCAAAAAAAATCCTGACCGCGGTAGGTCAGGATTCCGTGTGCAGCGTAATATTCGAAGAAGCTGTCAAAGCTTGTATCCGCAGCAGTTTTAGGGATTACCAGTTCTTTATGTGTGGGCTTATCTGAGCTCTTCCTCAGCTTCCTCATCGTCTTCTTCAGGGGATTCTACCAACCGGAAATCATCGGTTTTCTCGCCGTCTTCCCAAATTTCAACGAACAGAGCATCACAATGGTCAAAGTCGGCTGCTTTCAGCGACAGCGCTTTTTCCTCGTCAGCGCCTACATACACATTTTCTATTCCGTCCTCGTTGAACGATTGAATGACATAGATTTTCATCATGTTAAGCCTCCAGCATTTTAATATTGTAGCAGTATACCACAAAATGCGTTAGGAAAAGCAGTATCTGCGCTGTTATTTCTTTAAGTTTAAGTATGTTAGAATGATTCTAATATTAGAAACTGCTTTTATAAGTTGTGCTGATATAGGGGAGGGAAAAAGATGCAGCTTATTAATCAAGAGAAGGTGCAGCAACGGATCGACAGCTTTAAAAATCAGGATCTTTATATTCATCTAGAAATGACAACGGGTGCCTACGCTGCCCATCTCGACAGCTCGAAGCATCCGGCGGCTAACTTCATTACGAATGCTGTTATCCGTTATTCTCATGGATCGATTGCAGGCAGCGGGCCTTATCGGGTCGGCTTGAAAATGATACAGGGCTGGATTTATTCGGAAGGGCTTACGCACTGGGAGGAAAGTGAGATGGAAAGGCTGCTGCTGGCAGGACATGACAGCCAAGGCAAGCTGATAGTATCGCTTCAACTAAGCCGGGTACCCTTCTGATGAGAGAGGAGACGATAGATGGTATGGTACAAAACATTTTAGTGATACTGCCGCATCCCGATGATGAGGCCTTCACCGTATCGGGAACGCTGGCTAAGCATTTACAAGACGGAGCCCATGTCACTTACGCTTGCTTGACGCTGGGGGAAATGGGACGAAATATGGGGATTCCGCCTTTTGCTAACCGGGTTACACTTCCGGCTATACGAAAAATCGAGCTCGAGGAATCCTGCCGCGCCATTGGCATACAGGATCTGCGAATGCTCGGCTTCCACGACAAAATGATTGAATTCGAGGATCAAGAGCAGCTGGACGGCCAGATCGATGCGCTCATTAAAGAGCTGAGCCCGTCGATCGTCTATACGTTTTATCCGGGTTACAGCGTTCATCCCGACCATGATGCATGCGGGACAGCCGTAATTCGCACGATCAGCAGGCTGCCTAAAGAGGAAAGGCCGGTTGTTTATTGCTCAGCTTTTGCCAAAAATCATCAACAGGCAATAGGCAAGCCTCAGCTTGTAAACGACGTTAAGGATTTTTTGCAGCAAAAAATGGCGTCTATCCAAGCTCATCGCTCCCAGTTCCAGGCGGCTGAACTGGTAGGCAGCAAAAAGCTGGAGGATGAGGAAATTAAGGAGCGGTTTGGTACAGAGCGCTTCTGGATTTATCCCTTTAATTGATTAAAAGTTTTGCAGATTAACAGCTCTAATGAAAGAAATAGCGGCTGTCGAATGAGATTCGACAGCCGCTATTTCGATGTAAGAATGTAGTACCGTTTATGATTGCTGCGAGATCGATAAGCCAAGGCCTTCCGCGACCCGCTGCCCGTAATCGGGATCCGCTTTGTAGAAATGGCCGATTTGTCGAAGCTTGATTTCGTCTTTCTCCACCGGCTTCATAGCGCCAACAATCGTTTCGATTAGGCGGGCGCGTTCCTCTTCGCTAATCAGGCGATAGAGATCGCCTGCCTGCGTATAGTGGTCATGATGGTCATAGCCTACACTGTCTGCATTGCCCGATACCTCGAACGGAGCCGGCTTGTTCTCAGGCGATTCCTTCGGTCCGCCAAAGCTGTTGGGCTCGTAGTAAAGCGATGCTCCCCCATTGCCGTCCGCACGCATTTGGCCGTCGCGCTGATGATTGTTTACCGGAGCGACAGGGCGATTGATCGGCAGCTGATTGTGGTTGGCGCCAACCCGGTAGCGATGAGCATCGGAGTAAGCGAACAGGCGGCCCTGCAGCATTTTGTCAGGCGAAGCTTCTATACCGGGCACGAATGACCCTGGCGAGAACGTCGCTTGCTCAACCTCGGCGAAATAGTTGTCCGGATTGCGGTCGAGCACCATACGGCCGACTTCAATTAACGGATAATCCTTCTGAGACCATACCTTCGTCACGTCGAATGGATCGAAGCGATATGTATTCGCATCCTCCACCGGCATGATTTGAACATAAAGCTTCCACGCCGGGAAATCACCGCTTGCGATTGCATTGAACAAATCCTCGGTATGGTAGTCCGGATTTTCTCCGGCAATTTTGGCAGCAACCTCATTGGTTATGTTTTTGACGCCTTGCTCGGTTTTGAAATGGTATTTTATCCAAACGGCTTGGCCTTCGTCGTTCACCCATTTGAAGGTATGGCTGCCGAAGCCATGCATATGTCTAAATGTAGCGGGAATACCGCGGTCAGACATAAGGATCGTAACCTGATGCAGAGATTCCGGCGACAAGGACCAGAAATCCCATATGGCATTCGGATTTTTCAAGTGGGTTTGCGGATGGCGCTTCTGTGTATGAATGAAGTCAGGAAATTTAATCGCATCGCGAATAAAGAAAACAGGAGTGTTGTTGCCCACCAAGTCGTAGTTGCCTTCCTCGGTGTAGAACTTAACGGCAAAGCCGCGTGGATCGCGGACCGTATCGGCAGAGCCAAGCTCACCGGCAACGGTGGAGAAACGGATGAACATCGGCGTGCGCTTTCCTACCTCGGATAAGAAACTCGCTTTGGTGTAAGGCGTAACATCATGCGTAACCTGGAAGTATCCGTGCGCGCCCGCGCCTTTGGCATGAACGACGCGTTCTGGAACACGTTCTCTATTGAAGTGTGCTAGCTTTTCCAGTAGGTGAACATCTTGAATTAATGTGGGACCACGAGAGCCGGCTGTCATCGAGTTTTGGTTATCTCCAACGGGAGCACCCCAACTAGTCGTAAGGTTGTTCTTCTCTGTACTCATAATAGATTCACCTCGTTTGATTTTGTATGATTGCGCCTCACGTAATATGTTACCGCTTTCTATGGGAAAATCAATATCAATTTAAAATCATTACAAATGAAATTTTTCGTCAAAATGTGATAGCAGCAGTCATAATTCCGCATAGCGTCCGAGCGCCCTTGTCGCGGATTCCAGCATGCGGCGCTGCAGATGCCCGCCATCCATAATACGTACCCGCTTTCCGAGGAAACGGGTTTTTGAAAGCACATATTCGCTATCGCTGCTGGAGAAATACAGCCGAATTGTATACTCATTAGACTCCGCAGCATAGCTCACTTCTTTCTCAAAGCATGAGAAAGCATACAAAATCCGAGACAGCTCTGCATTATATTCGCGCACGACGAGAATATCGGCGCTTACGCTTCGTTTCTCCAGCAAAGCCTGAACCTTGGCCCGCAGCTGCTCGTAGTATTCCGCCTTGCACGCTAACTCCCGCATCTCTACGATCTTGTGCAGCTTCGTACTCATCAGCATCCGATTTCTGACATGATACCAGAGCAGGTACCATTCCCGCTTGACCATCGAATATTCCAATTTGTAGGGGAAGCATTCCTGTTCGCTGTAAGTCCGGTCGCCTTTGATGCCGTAGCTTAACCGCAGAATGCTTTTATTCGCAATGGCTTGTCTTAACGGACGAACGTTTGGATGATAGACATGCCTCTCCTTACTGGCTGCCTTGTGCAGCAGGTCGCCCGTATCGAGTACATGGTCTTGCCCCAAAATATGCCGCAGCCTACAAAGCGTTTCCGATGCAAAGGCCTCCGAAGCGGAAGGATGCTCAAGCATCGTCTTCAACCAGCCGCGCTCATGGGCGGTTACCATAAACGTCCCCGAATCTTCCAGTCTGGATACAATTTGATAGTTAAATATTTTCTCAAACAGATTCATAGTACGCTTTAATCTCCTTCCACTCCGCGATCATTTCCTGCCGCAGCCTCAAAGGCTCCAGCACCTCGCAGCTTGAGCCAAAGCTTCGGATCCACGGCTTAATCTCGATCGTTCCGTTTACTTCGATTTCATAGACAAAGGATTCAGCCGTCTCTTCCACAATCATTCCCCATTGTCCCTGCAGCAGCACGCGTTCCTTGACGAAGCTCGCTATGCCGGGTCCAGGGTTAAAGAAACGGACGCGAACCGTGACGGTCTTGCCCGTATCGATAAGCCAGCTATGCCGGATACGCTGCTCCAGCTCTGCTTTTTTGGCCATGTACTGCTCTTCGTCAACGCTATCCTCCTCGGAAATTTGGGTTATGCCTTCCAAGCGGTATTTTTTAATTCCGGATTTGGAATGGTGGCCTAGCAAATACCAACGCCCATACTGATGATCATAGACGACCTTAAGCGGCAGCGTCGTCTCCTGCATGCCCGCGGTTTCGCGTTCGAATAACGGATTCGTGTTTTTGGAGGCGTAGCTCGTTTCTTTTTTCGGCGAAAAATAGAGGAATCTGACCAAGCGCCGGTTTCGAATTGCGCTAAGCAGCGTAAAGAGATGAGCCTCGTCCAAAATACGGGAGTAATAGTGGTATTTATATAAAAAAGGCTCGACCTGGCCATAATTGGCCTGCTTGCGGGTAATATGCTTCTTCAAGCCGTCGCGAAGCATATAGCCCTGTACCGAAGGGATCTGCGTATTCGCCATAATGTCTACAAAATCATATAAATCAAGCAGCTCATCATTCGATAGCTCACGTACCAGATCGTTGTATATCCGATAGCGGAAGGGGCGCGTTCCCGGCTCCTTCTTAATGACGCCTACCTGCTCTAAATATTTCAGATCGCCCCGGATCGTCTTCTCGTCTGGAAGCGGGAGCTCTGCAGGCATGCTGCCGCAGCATAGATCAAGAAGCTCCATCGCGGATAAAGGCTTCTCTTGCAGGGCGGCAAGCTGCAGGGAAAGACGCTGGCTTTCCGATTCCTTAAGCGACTTGGCCCGAAATAGAAACAGCAGCATCGGGTCGGATGATTCGAGATAGCTGTAGCGGATCGTCTCGGCAAATTCTTTTCCCTGATCCTCGGGCAATTGCTGGCAGACGGAATTCACGATTTCTTTCAGGCGCTTAATGGTTTTATCGAAAGTATGGATGGAAATCCCTAGTCTGTCTGCGTACTGCTGACGATTGTATGCACCGTTGGTTAGGACGAGCATGCGCAAAAACTGGATCTCCTTATCGAAGCTCTCTCTTGCCATTTAGGACTTCCCCCGATCATAAACGGTTTTCTCCATCTATCTTAACAGGAAGAAGACGAATTTGAACTAAAAGGAAAATTTTCCTTTGTCGTAATACTTTCGCCATGTTCGGGAGGCTTCGAATAAGAGAAGATAGAGCTCATAAGACGGCTGAACGCCTGAAAGAAAGAGCAAGAAGCACGGGAGGTTTTACAATGCTGATGCAGCACAAGAGACATGGCGGCAATCACCATGAAATGGAGCTTCCGCATGGCAAGCTTCACTTATTCGCCAACGAAGAGGTATTCCAAACCTTCGAGGCTAAAGTATTTGAAATGGCAAACAACAACCTGCAAATTCCTCGGAACCAATATATGAGCTACACCCCTGATGCGCATATCGGCGTCGGAACCTGCATCGGCACAACAGCCGTATGGAACATGAAGGATGGCTGCGTATCGCCGTCTATCGTCGGCTCGGATATCGGCTGCGGCATGCGCGTACACACGACTTCGCTGCATAAGCGCGACATTATAGCGAAAGAGATTCGTCGGTCGTTGATCGCAGCTATCGAGAAATACGTGCCGACTAACGAGCGTACGAATACGAACTATGACGATATTGACGTGATGAGCGTGGTGCAGCATGGCCTGAAGGGTCTGCCGGGGAAATATGTTCCGGATGAGCAGTGGTTGACGCATGTGGAGCAATCGCATTTCATTTATGACCATACCTATCTGAAGCAGCTTCCTCCAAAAATTATGAAATATGCCCGCGGACAATTAGGTACACTCGGAAGCGGGAATCATTTCATTGAAATTCAGTACTTGGAGATTAATGAGGAGTACGCGGAATTAGCGGCAAAATGGGGTTTGTTTGATGGGCAGGTGGTGGTGATGATCCACTCCGGCTCGCGGGCTTGGGGCGGCATGGTTGGCCGGGAGCATAACAAGGGGATCAAGGAAGCGATGCACCAATGGGGCGTAAGTAATCCTGACCCGAATCTGATTTATGCTCCGATTGCTAGTCATGAAGGACAATGCTACTTGAATCTGATGTATTCCGCGCTCAACTTTGCCGTAAGCAACCGGCATATGATTGCGTTCGGCGTCCGAGAAGCCTTTCGGGAGATATTCGGAGCTGGCATGGAAATGTCTGTCCTCTATGATCTGATGCATAACTACGCGCTGAAGGAGTTTCACCGCAATCAGCCGATGCTCGTTCATCGCAAAGGAGCAACGCGTGCGCTTCCGCCAGGTCACTTCTTAAATACGCCAGTGTATAAGGAGACGGGGCATCCAGCACTCATTCCCGGCTCAATGGGAACCTCCTCCTACATTATGGTAGGAAAGGAAGAAGGCCTAAAAAACTTCTATTCCATCTGCCATGGCGCGGGACGTGCAAGATCCCGCAAAGCGACGAAGCAGCTGGTGACAGTCGATCAGTTCGAACAATCGCTGAAGGTCGGCACGGATGACGAGATACTCGTCAACCACCGCTCCTTGCATACGATTCTCGATGAATGTCCGCAGGCTTACAAGGATGTTGACCAGATCATCGACAGCGTCGTTGGCGCATCGTTAGCTGCCGTGGTGGCCAAATGCAAGCCGATGGCCGCCATCAAAGGCATCTAATCATTTATTTCGCTATTAAAGATAACTTCAATAATAGATGAGGCTATTGAACGAATGGCTTACCCGGGCTGGGATTTCCTTAAATCCCGCAGTGCATGCGCACGCTGTGCGCTTGTATGCTGTATTGTCCATATCGGCATTAGTCTCGCATAAGAAAGGGTTCGAATCCCTTGATTATCGCCTGATCGCGATAACTCTCTGGCAGAGTATGTACGACTCCCTCCCACGGAGATCAAAACCTGAGTAAACGGCCTTGAACAGGAATTCTCAGAGCGCGCCAGTTGGCGTTCACTGCAGCGAAGCCTATGCAATCGGCGGATACCGGCTGGAGACGATTGCCTCTTGTGGCAGCGTAGGAAATAGTGCGTATAAGAATGGAAGCCGCATTCGTATTCCTCTATCGATTACTAAGCTATAAAGCAACTTAGGCTCCCTTCTTAAGCCTGATTCCGGCGCAGCCGCAGGAGAGCTCCTGTTACGAAGGTCACCAAAACCGTAAAGAGGTGTTGCATGATGTTCAAAAAAGTAATCATCAAAAACGATGAGCGCGGACTGCTTTTCAAAAAAGGCAGCTATATCAAGCATTTGCAGCCGGGCGTTTACCGCCATAGCCCGTTTTCCGACGATACCGTCATTTTGCAAAATGTAGCGAAGCGCTTCGCCGTTCCGAATAAAGAACTGAATTTGTTTCTTAAGGATACGCGGCTCGTAGAGGAGCTGACGATAGCAGATGTACAGGACTACGAGTATGTGCTGCATTTTGAAGACGGAAAGTTTGCTTCGCTGCTGACGGCGGGGCTGTATGCCTTCTGGAATGTGATGAAAAAACATACGTTCATTCGCGTTGATATACGGCATCCCGAGATTTCGGCGGAGATTGATCGATCTCTGCTGTCGAAGCTGCAGGGCTATATTCAGATGTTCGAGGTTGCCAGTCACGAATCCGGTCTGCTCTTCTACAATAATGTGCTGCAGCGCGAGCTTCGTCCGGGGAGGTACTTTTTCTGGAAGGGTCCAACAAGCGTGCAGGTGAGAACGGTCGATTTGCGCCAGCTGCAGCTGGACATGACCGGCCAAGAAATTATGACGGAAGACAAGGTCACGCTGCGGCTTAACTTTGTGTGCCAATATAAGATTACCGACCCGCTCAAAGCGGTCCAAATCAAGTCGTTTGAGGACCAGGTTTATATTTTGCTGCAGCTTATTTTGCGGGAATACGTCGGTACGCTGAAGCTGGATGATCTGCTGCGCATGAAGCAAGAAATCGCAAATTTCGTCCTCACCCGCTTGAACGAGCAGAAGGAGCATTACGGCGTTCAGTTTGTAGCGGCAGGCCTCAAGGATATTATTTTGCCGGGCGATATCAAGGATATTATGAATACGGTGCTGCTTGCGGAGAAGAAGGCACAGGCCAATCTCATTACTCGCCGCGAGGAAACGGCTTCCACCAGAAGCTTGCTTAACACCGCGAAGCTCATGGATGAGAATGGAACGCTGTACCGCTTGAAGGAGCTCGAATTTCTCGAAAAAATTTGCGAGAAGATCGGCACGATATCGCTTACCGGCGGCGGCAATTTGCTGGAGCAGCTCAATTCACTGCTAAGCGTAAAAAGTTTGGATAAATAATAATAGAAATTGTGCTGGCCTCGCAGATCATCTCATGATCTTCGGGGCTTTTTTGTTAACTGGAATCAATCATTATTAGGTCAATTTTACATTTAATGAGGAAAATATTAATATTTTTTGTTTGATTCCACCTTCGATTTTTGTTATCTTTGAACCTGCATGTCTTGTTTGGGCACATGTATCATTCATAGATGCACATGAAATTAATTTGCGATTTAGGAGATCACCATGACTACACAGAGCGATAAAGCAATGGATAAATTTTGGCCGCAGCTTTCCTATCCGATACCGTATGCGGATGCGCTAGGCACATTATCAAAGCAGCAATTGACCAGCATTCGTACGAATTTGCAAATAAGCAACCTAAGCTCGCTTAATAAGCAGGGGCTTGTTGAGAAGCTGTCAGAGAAGATTCCGGAGAACCTGTGGAATACGACCCGCTGCTGGGATCAAAATCGAATAAAGCTTATTCAGAAAATAGTAAAAAACGATGGTATGTGGGATAAACCATTGCTTGAAACACAGCAATATGAATATTTCCGCTTGCGCGGGATTTTGTTTCCCGGAACGATAAATGGCAAGCATGTCGTCGTCATGCCGTCCGAGCTGCTGGAGTTCTTTAAAGAAGAGTACCCGTTGCAGGAGCTTCCGATGGTTAATCGGAATACGGAATGGATTCGGCTGACGCAAGGCTTGCTTTACTATTATGGAACGCTGACGGTAGAGCAGCTGAAATCGTTTGTTATTTCGGAGGCGGACCATCAGCTAGCGTCCTATGATCTGATGAACATTTTGGTTGACGCATCGGATTACTACGAGAAGTTCTTTATAGATGAGAGTGATAACATATCAAATTGCTTTGCAGTAGACCCGCAAGCGATATTGAAAGAGCGGGAGCTCAGACATGATCTCGATTTTTGCCCGTTTACGAAGCAGCAGCTCCTGAAAGCAGGGGAGCCTGATTACGTCGAGCGGAACAGCCATTATATGAATTTTGTTCGCTATGTCCTTCATCATTATGAGATTGATCGCGAAGATGCTGATTTAATGGCCGAGGAATGTGTCGACGCCACCAAAAACGGAGATTCTCTGGCTGCCGTTCTCGAATTGACGAAGGACTATATTGATATTCCGAACATGGAGACGTTGTCTGCCATAACAAATCTGATCGTCCCATTGATGAACAGCACGAAGCAGTGGGCCATCAAAGGCTACTCGCCAGAAGAGCTGTCGGCCAAAAGGGCGAGCGTCAGCGTACTGCTTAATAACGTGCCAAGTCAAGCCGCTCAAGCAGAGGTTATCGATATCCAGTCTAAGAAAAAAATCGGACGCAATGATCCGTGTCCTTGCGGCAGCGGGAAAAAGTTTAAGAAATGCTGCGGTTAGCGGTCGTACGCTAAAGACTTAATCGGGCTGGGAGGCGTGCAGCATGAGACAAAGCCAGCAGGGAATTTATTTAAGAAGCGTCAAGCTCCTTCGGGAAGCGGTGCCTTCCTTCGATGCTTATCCGTTTCATTTAAGCGCGATTCAAAGCTTGGATCAGCTGGATTTCCATCCGAAAGTAACCTACATCGTAGGCGAAAACGGGATGGGAAAATCCACGCTGATGGAAGCAATCGCGGTGGGGCTCGGCTTTAATCCGGAGGGCGGGACGATTAATTTTAATTTTTCCACAGCAGCCACTCATTCAGAGCTTCATCAATATTTGAGGCTTGCACGCAGCGTCAACAAGCCGAGGGATGGATTCTTTTTCCGTGCGGAGAGCTACTATAATCTGGCTACCAATATCGATCAATTGGATCGCGAGGGCGGTCCCGGCGGCCGCATTATTGATTCTTACGGCGGGAAGTCGCTTCATCAGCAATCGCATGGCGAATCTTTTTTTGCCACATTCCTTCATCGTTTTAACGGTAATGGGCTATATATGATGGATGAGCCGGAGGCGGCTTTGTCTCCTTTTCGCCAAATGGCGATGCTTTCTCGTATTCATCAGCTGGTCCTGCAGCACTCGCAGTTCATCATCGCTACGCATTCACCGATATTGATGGCGTATCCGGACGCCGTCATTTATAATTTGACCCCTGACGGTATCGAGCGTATCTCATTAGAGGAAACCGATCACTATATGCTGATGAAGCAGTTTATTAATAATAGGGAAAGAATGCTTCAGGAGCTTTTTCTGGAAGAGGAATAAATTCAAAGGAGCTGTTAGGGATGTCATTAGAAATTGAACGCAAGTTTTTGCTGCCGCAATTTCCGGGCACATTAATAGAAGAGGCGAAGCTGAAGGTGCTATCCGAGCAAAGAATTGAACAAACCTATTTGGCTATGGATGAAAATCAGGAGCTGCGCGTTCGGCGCATCGTTGATCTGGCGAGCGGCGAGGTTTCATTTACGCATACCTTCAAGCTGGGGAACGGCCTTTCCCGGGAGGAAATCGAATATTCGATATCCGAAGGCATCTATGAGCAGGTTACAAAAGCTTTTGGTTTCGTGCCGTTGACGAAAAACCGCATAACGGCGGAATGGGATGGCCGCATAATTGAGATTGATACGTATGATCAAATCGAGCTCTCGGTGCTTGAGGTAGAATTTGACTCGGAAGAAGCAGCTCATGCATTCGAAGCGCCGGAATGGTTTGGTAAGGATATCAGCTCTGAACGGCAGTACAGCAACAAAAAAGTGTGGCGGGAGCTGCAAGGAAATAATCGCAATTAAAGAAGGATTAAATGTTTAAATACTTTTATTTAAAAAAGTTTTTAAAAACGCTTGACCTTCTGGACGCATACATGGTATATTCTAATTCCGGCCGAGAGAAACACGCGGACGACAAGCAAAAAAAGCGAACTAAACGAAAGAAAAGATTGCTTTTTGAAAACTGAATAATGGGTAATAACTGCTTCGCAAATTTTTTGGGGTGGGCGGAAAAAGCGATAAAAAGTAATGAGCAAGTCAAACACCAATTTGGAGAGTTTGATCCTGGCTCAGGACGAACGCTGGCGGCGTGCCTAATACATGCAAGTCGAGCGGATCTTGTCCTTCGGGACAAGATTAGCGGCGGACGGG
>DATJKM010000019.1:0-8044 GCA_035491515.1 Candidatus Udaeobacter sp.
AGTGCGGCAAGCCTGCTGTATGTGCCTAATTTTCAAATTGCGTTTAATCCAAGCAGCCTCGTTCCGCCGTTCAAGGTGATGTTCGATTCCTCGGATTTAATGCGCATTTATTTGCTCGTCGGCTTCATGCTGCTCTTCGGACTTGGCATACTGGCCTATATGCTGTCGCGGCTGCGCATCCATCAAGCGATAAAGCTAGGGGAGGATTGACGGATGATTCATTGCGAGGGGCTAGTCAAAATATACAAAACAGCCGACCTGGAGGTATTCGCCCTGCAAGGCCTTGATCTTCATATCGAAAACGGCGAGCTTATGGCGATAATCGGCAATAGCGGCAGCGGCAAATCGACGCTGCTTAATATGCTGGGCGGCTTAGACCGTCCAACGGCCGGCAAGCTGACGGTTGACGGCAGAGATATGCTGAAGTTTAAGGAACGTGATTTTGTCCGCTATAAACGGGAAAGCGTCGGCTTCGTCTGGCAAAACAATGCGAGGAATCTTATCCCGTATTTGACAGCGCTTGAAAATGTAGAGCTGCCGATTCTGCTTACCGGCAGCCGCAAGCGCTGGCGGGCGAAGGAGCTGCTGGATGCCGTCGGGCTTAGCCACCGCGCCTCGAACAAGCTTTATGAGCTGTCCGGAGGCGAGCAGCAGCGGGTGGCGATCGCCATTGCGCTTGCGAATCATCCGAAGCTGCTGCTTGCGGATGAGCCGACTGGCTCGGTAGATTCGCGTATGGCGAATCAAATACTGGACCTGTTTCGTGAGCTGAATCGGACGATTGGGATTACGGTCGTTATCGTTACGCATGATCCTGAGCTGGCGAAGAAGGTGGACCGCGTAGCGGCTATCCGCGACGGCAAAATTTCATCAGAGATGCTGCGCAAGCGCTCTTACGCCGAGGAGTTGGCGGAGCTTACGGAAGCTGAGGATGAAGAAGGCACGCATGTGGAGTATGCCGTGCTTGATAAAGCAGGCCGTCTGCAGGTGCCATCGGGCTATTTGGAATCCATCGGCGTCCAAAACTCCAATAAGCTTCGCGTGGAGCTTGGAGAAGGTAGAATCGTGCTCCTCCCTCCGGAGGAGAAGGCAGAGTAAGTAAGCAGGGCTGCGCAAGGTCGTTAAGACGTTGGGCGCAGCCCTTTCGTCATTTGGGGAGCTTCGGAAACGATGATTATTTATCTCTATTAAAGTACTGGGATTACACGGGATTTAATGGTAGGATGGAGTAGTGTAGAAGGAAATGATCGTCCATACCACATATATGGGAGGAATCTAAATGTCTAATGCCAGAAGCGAAGCTTCAGTTGAAGCGCTGTTTAAGCCCTTTGCATCCAAAAATCTAGAGCTATCAAATCGAATTGTAATGGCGCCGATGACTAGAGGATATTCCCCGGACGGAGTGCCGGGAGAGGACGTTGCCGCTTACTATCGCCGCCGGGCGGAAAATGGGGTTGGCCTTATTATCACCGAAGGAACGCTGATCAACCATCCCGCAGCAGCGGCCAATCCGAATTGGCCGAACTTTCATGGCGAGGCTGCGCTCCGGCAGTGGTCAAAAGTCGTGGACGCCGTACATGAGGCCGGAGGGAAGATCATTCCTCAGCTATGGCATATCGGACTAACTCGCAAAATCGGTGATCTGCCTAATCCGGACGCTTTGCCGATCGGTCCCTCCGGGCTGAATCTTTCCGGCGAGAAAATAACGGAGCCGTTAACGGAAAATGAGATCGGGGAAGTTATAGCGGCTTACGCGCAGGCTGCGGCAGACGCAGCTAAAGCCGGCTTTGACGGGATAGAGCTTCATGGTGCGCATGGTTATTTAATTGATCAGTTTTTTTGGGGCAAAACAAATCAGCGCACCGATCGCTATGGCGGAGATCTCGCAGCCCGGACCCGTTTTGCTGTCGAGGTTGTCCAGGCATGCCGCCGTGCTGTTGGAGCTGATTTTCCGATCGTTCTCAGGTTCTCCCAATGGAAAGCAGGTCAATACACAGCCAAATTAGCCGAGTCGCCTCAGCAGCTTTTGCAATTTTTGACGCCGCTCGCAGATGCGGGAGTCGATGTTTTTCACAGCTCGACACGCCGCTACTGGGAGCCGGAGTTCGATGATTCCGATTTGAATCTGGCAGGCTGGACGAAAAAACTGACGGGAAAACCGACGATAACGGTAGGGTCAGTTGGTCTTGATAATGAATTTAGAAGCAGCCTGGGCGATGCCGCGAAGCCGGCTTCCCTTGCCAGATTGATTGAAAGGCTGGAAAATGGGGAGTTTGATCTGGTGGCCGTTGGCCGGGCACTGCTTGCTGATCCTGAATGGGCAGCCAAAATCCGCGATAATCGCACAAATGAGCTTTTGGACTATGATGCGTTTGCTTTGAAATCTTTATATTAATAGGCTGATTGCCGGTAAACGGAGCAGGTCATGAGAGGGCTTGGAGATAATCCGGGCCCTCTTCTGTATATCCGGCAATCCTGTTCATGGAATCAACCTATAAGATGTTTGACAGCTTCCGGTACTCGCTCGGCGAGATGCCCTCGTGCCGGCGGAAGATACGGCTGAAGTAATGAATGTCCGGATAACCGACCCGGCCTCCGACTTCTTCCACCGATAATTCCGTTTCACGCAGCAGCTTTCTTGCTTCGCGGTGCCGGACGGCGCTGATAAACTCGCCCGGGGGCATGCCGGAATGTTTTTTGAACAGCTTAGCGAAATGGTCCTCATTCAAGCTCATCCTGCATGCCAGCTCTTTATTCGACCACGAATCAGCAGGCGAGGATTCAATGTTATTCATCATTTCTGCGATTTTGGCTCCATGTACAGAAGCTTCCGCCAATCTGCGCGTCATTTGCGCCCGAAGCAGCTGAGCCAGAATGTTCAGCATCAGCGCCTTGCACACCAGCTCATAACCGGCATACCGCATCGCAAATTCGTGGACAAGCTCCTCCAGCATCTTGACGCAAGCAAGCGTCGGTGTGTAAACGGGGCTCTCGGATAACGGCATAAACGCCTCGGCAATTGCTTCCGCAGCAAATTTATCCGGTTGCACGGCTTCCTCGTCGACGACGATATCCGCTTCAGTCAGGATTTCGAGCTCATCGAAAAAGTCGAAATGAATGCCGATAAACTTGGCATAAGGCTCTGAAACGATCTCATTCTGGTGAAATACGCCCGAGGGCAAGAAAATCAATTGACCGGCCGTAAGGGAATAACGCTGCCCATTCATCGTTGTGGCCGCTTCGCCTTGGCTTACATATAGAAGCTCAAAGTCATAAATTCTCCTTCGTTCCAGCTTGCCTGGAGGCAAGGATTGAAGCTGCGCATAATGGATGCTCGGGGACCATTCCCGTAGCGGTGACGCTTTGAGTTCAGGATAGCCGGTTGTTGTATGGCACATCATTTACTCTCCTATCTGATTCTTATTGGTCTTCATGAATCGATAGCGTTCGAATAATTGCAAGATCTCTAAATAACTAGTCTTATTGAGTATTATAAGGTATATATAATTTGTGCGGATATCAGAAAATAAGCCCAATACCTTAGAGGCACCGGGCTTACTCGTTTAAGAATCATTTTCTTTTTTATCAATTATAAAGCTTCGAGTGCGCCCTTGCCGTTCGCGGACCGGATCTCCGCCTCAACGATCTCTAGAGATTCGACAGCGCTTTCCGGCGTGCATACGGTGACCGGCTTGCCGTTATTGACCGAATTGATAAAGTAGTTAAGCTCGCGGTAGTAGCCCATATCCTCCGGCAGCTCGGCGATAAAGCCGGGAGCTTCATTCGGATTAACCTTTACCTGGTTGTTCTCGAAGATAAGGTTTCCGCCTTCGAAATTTACCCGGTAAGTCATCGCGAAGCCGAAATCGCCCTGCAGCGTCCAATCAGCCTGCGCGTTCAGCACCTTGCCGTCCGGATAAATATAGTTTGTCGAGACGATGTCGTAGCCGCTGCCGGGAATGACATTGCGCGCGATGGTGGAAACTTGAGCGGGCTTGCCAAACAGCCAATTCACGATATCCGTATCATGAATGTGCATGTCAAGAATACAGCCGCCGCTTTGGCTTCCATCGAGAAACCAGCCCTGCGGCGAGCTGCCGCCGCGAAAGAAGCTTCCGGACGTTACCGCGCCGTAGCGGCCGTCCTCCACGCAAGACTTCAAATATTCGTAGGCCGGCCAGAAGCGCAGGCATTGTGCGACCATTAGCGTGCTGCCGGTGTGCTTCGCCGTATTTGCCATCCGCCAGCCATCCGCCGAAGTGCCGGCCACCGGCTTCTCGCATAGGACATGAATGCCTCTTTCAAGCAGGGAACAGGCTAAATCCGCATGAAGATTAGTCGGGAGCGTGATGTCGACGATATCGAGCTGCTCATTCTCAAGCATCGTTTGAATATTATCGTAAAGCCGGTAAGGCGATAAATCGTACACTTCCCTCTTTGTCGCGATATTGCCCCACGCTGCACCGTTCTTCAGCTCTTCTATGCGCAAGTCGCAAATAGAAACCAGTTGTACCGGCGCGCCTTCCGCTGCCAGGCGAACATAATTGTCAAAATGCATGCGTCCCATAAAACCGAATCCGATTAAACCGACTTTTAACATATGAAAGTCTCCTTTATTCCCATATTATTTGATAGCGTTCCGTCCGAGTATCGCATCCATCGAGCTGGACGTATTCAAAATGATTTGATCGGCATGATGCGCATACGGCGGGATCATCTCCGCTGTCACATAGTTGTTATAACCGATTAATTCCAGTGCCTTCATGACAGCAGGGTAATCGACATCCCCCGCGAGCAGATCGACGAATCCGTGCAGGCCGCCTGCTTGGCGGCGGTAATCCTTGAAATGGACCTTCTTGATACGGCGGTTCAGAATCCGAATCCAATGCTCGGGATAGCCGCTGTGCAGGACGTTACCTACGTCGAAGTAGGAGCCTACGAATTCCGAGCCGTGCGAATCGATAAACGAACGCATTTCAAGCGGCGACAGCAAAAACTTGTTCCATACGTTCTCGATGGCGATCGCCACACCTGCGCTTTCTGCGAATGGCACCAGCCCGGCTATCGCTTCCAAAGCGTAATCGTAAGCCCGCTCATAGTCGGTCACTTCAGCGCCTGGAATGAAGTCCACGCCGACGGCGCCCGGTATGACCAAAATCGCATCGACTCCGAAAGCGGCCGCAAGCTCCAGCTGCTTCTTGCATACGTCAACCGCCTTGCTGCGCTTGGACGCATTGTCACTCGTCATGGAATAAGACCAATAAAGGCCGGTCGCTAATCCCGCGATTTCCAAATTCGCATCTTCCAGCCGCGCTTGGATTTCAAGCACGTCCTTATCGGTTGCTTGAAGTCCGAGCTCTCCCGTTTCGTTCAGAGACAGCTCAATGCCGTCGAACCCCGCCTTTTTAGCTAACCGGATGCATTCTCCTATTGGTGTGCCCTCTTTGAACGACCAAATGTTTATTCCTTTTTTCATCGAAGCATCTCTCCTTTGATTTGGCTGCCATGTTTAACTAATTCCGACTTTCTTGATGCAAAGGAATTCTAGTGATATTACCTATATATTAAAAGATTGGACGTCCAAAATCTTTAGCGTGTAAAGTGACTTTTTGGACAATTCCGTTATTTTTATATGTGTCAAGGATCTGGCACCTCGAAGAAAGCCAGAAACTTGAAACAACAATCAAACGGAGTGTCTCAGAGGCCTGCTGCAGGGGCACTTTTCACTTCCGGGTCTAAGCATCGTTCACCGCCCGGCAGTTTAATTCGATCTTCTGAAACTATTTGCAGATGGTTATCCAATAATGGCGATTTAGTTTGATTTTGCCTAATTAAACAGCGTATGGGGGAGAGCAGCTTCTAAATATGACCGATTACGTTTGCAAAATAGAGCTAATCCGCCGTATTCGCATCCCGAGCGCGATTTAGTTTTATGAAATGAAACTAAATCACTTTTCCCAACATCAATTCGGCTGCATACATCCAGTTACACCAATCCGAATAAAAAAAATGGCTGTCTCATAAGGCTTATAAGCCTGAGAGACAGCCCCTACTTATCGTGAAATTGACAAAGTGAAACGATTCTTCAGAAAAATGGAAGTGCGACCAGCCATCCCGAAATGAGCTTTGTGCAGCCGCCTTGAGGTCAGATGGCTTTCGCTTGCCCGTAATTTTCTTAAGAAGACAGCAATCGATCGAAAACAAGAAATGGCGGTTCAGGACTACCCCCTGCACCGCCATTTCTACATCTTTTCGCGTCATTGTTGAAGCCATGAACCGCCGTATACCGAGCGGTACGTACGGTGGTGCGAGCGGTCGTGAGCCAGCCCTCCTGCTATGTTGCAGTTAAGCCAGCGTCCGTTCCTCTTGCGCCAGCTTCGTATAATAAAGCTTAAAGATGAGATCCTGATTATAGTTGCCGAAGCCTGATCCAAATAGCGTGAAGCCGCCGATATGCTCTGCATCCTCAAGAATCGCGATACGGAACGTCCAGTGGCTGTTGCTGATATCAATCTCTTCGAGACTAACATCGGAGAGCTTAATGCCGTCCATATAGGTGCCGTCCTTTTTGATGATAAGCCGCTTCAATAATCCGAATTGGTTGACATCGTCAAACCACCACGAGGGATTCAGCTTGCCCTTTCCGCCGTAATCGGCAGGGCTCGTCCACATGCCAACATTCACTCCATTAAAGAAGAATGTAAGATCCGAAGGCCAGTTCATATTGGTGAGAGGGGCTTCCGACGAAATTTCCATCGAAATTTCGAGCTCCTCCGGATTTTCGCTGCTCAACAGGAAATTAGGAATTTTATACTCGATATAACCTTGAGAGAACCATAATATTTTGGCGTTGACGCGGTCCGGATCGAGAAAGTAGCGCGGATCGTCGAAAATACCGATTACCTTCTCGGTCGTGCAAATGCCGCAGGTGGGCACGATGCTTAGATCGGTATAGTGGCCGATGGATACTTCGGTTCTTCTTGATTCGCGATGAACGACATCCTTGCGCGGAAAAGCGATTTCAAGTCCATCCATGCTAAGGGAGCACACCTTTTGTGCGGCGCCGCCTTTACCCGGGGTCATTTCGGAACGGATGATTCCCGCCTTCTCCAGCTTCTTGACATGCATGGTCATAATCGCGCTGCTTAAGCTCAAAGCCTCGGCCAGCTCACGGATATTCATCGATTTTTTGGAGAGCAAATGAATAATTTGGATGCGTACGTTACTTGATATAGCCTCAAATATGGGCAGGTTTTGCTCTGATAGCTCGATTTTCAATGGATAACCTCCGAATGAGAGTCATTGTTAATACATATGTGAATGATTAGTATAAGTATATAGTCAGTAATATACATGAAAACAGTCGAAATCACAAGGAATATTGCAGGGATAACCGATATCTTAGTTGAAAAAGGTAACAAAATTATAAATTAATTCGCCGTATCATTTACTTATGCGATAAACGCAGCTGTTTTGAATGCGTTTTATAAAACAGTTGACTTTTTGGTAGCATAATTAATAATAAATGATATAACAAATTCGATCCGATAAGAAGGGTGACCCGAGTGATGCAAATTGATCTTTCGAATAAAACGGCGCTAATTACAGGAGCTACCGGCGATTTAGGTCGCGTTATGGCCCGCACGCTTGCAAGCTGCGGCGCTAACATCGTGCTTCACTACAATAATAACGAAACTAAGGCAAGAGAGCTGCAGCAGGAAATAACGGCTCTCGGAAGACGCGCAATGACCGTACAGGCGGACGTGACGAATGAGCAGCACATCAATCAAATGAAAGCTAAGGTGACGGAGGAGCTGGGCCATGTCGATATCGTAGTTGCCAATGCGGTTATTCAGTATCAATGGACAAGCATACTTGAGCAGCCTATAGCCGATTATGTAAGCCAATTTGAGTCCTGCGTGCTGCAAAGCGTCTATTTGGCCAAAGCCTTCGTTCCGGCGATGATTGAACGGGGAGGCGGAAGAGTCATTGGCATCAATACGGAGTGCTCGATGCAAAATTTTGCGGGCCAATCGGCTTATAC
>DATJKM010000020.1:0-7015 GCA_035491515.1 Candidatus Udaeobacter sp.
AGAAAATAAAATCATTATAGGCATATTTTAAATAATGTAATTTTTGAACGCTCTCGCCAAATCCGGCTCCGGTCAATCCACCATGTCCAAGCGCCTGTAAGGAAGAAACCATCTGCCAGCCAGTCCCTTGCGCGTCAGCAAGCGGATCGGAATAGGCCGTAAAACGGTCAATTCTATATTGCCATCCTTTTGAGTCAATTGCCATCCATATGCTGATTACTACCGTACCGAGTATCGCGAGAACGGTTCCAATAACAAAAAGATGCTTTAAATTCGCGCCGCCTGCCAAAATCATAATCGTAGCGCATGAGGCAAGAACCATGCAAGAGCCGAGATCGGGCTGCATCATAATAAGTCCGCAAATGAATCCGACTATGACGACAACCGGCAGCAGTCCCTTTTTAAAATCGCGAAATTTCTCACCCTTTTTGGAAATAAGCGCTCCAACATACAAAATTAGCGCAAGCTTGGCTGGCTCGGTTGGCTGAATACCAAGTGAGCCGACACCGAACCAACTTCGGGCACCGTTAACGGACTCACTCACAAAAGGGACGAGGATTAGCATGATAATAACCGGTAAGAAAAAGAGCATAAATGCTTTCTTATAGACCTGATAGCGAAGGTTCATCATTAACAGCATGACGAAAGTACCAAGGCCAGCCCATACGAGCTGGCGCTTAATGAAGTAAAATGAATCATCAAAGGATACTTTTGCAACACTCGAGCTTGCGCTAAACACCATTACAAGTCCAAAGCCTACGAGCAAAAGAGTTAAGATGAGAAGCAGAAAGTCCGGTCTTCCACGGCTACCGTTCTGCGTGGCTTTCATGTTTCCACCGTTACGCTAGCAGCTGTTTCAATTGTTGAAGTCTTTGCGTTGCCGTATTCAAGATGGGCTGCGGTACCGGGGACTCATACTCAAGACCATGCGGGAATGTGGAGCGTCCGATGTAGACGGATTCAATCACGAGCACGGCATGCGGCGATTCCAGCTTTCCTTCAATCGCGCGTGTAGTAATTCTTAGATAATAATCGGAGCCGCTTGCGCGATCCTCTAGTTTCAAATCGTATGTAGCGCGATAATATTCCCACTGCCAACGGACAAAGCCAACCTTTTCAGCAGATTCGTCTAAATGGTCCAGTTCGCTTTTAACACCGTTTAAGCCGGTATTTTCAATAATCATGATAGTTCCTCCCAAAGGTTTTGTGAAGCAAAACTGACTTCGTAAGCATATGCTTCCAATTCAAAAGACAGAGTTGTGCATTCTTTTCTCATGATAGTATGTTTCCCCAGCAAGCGCAACCCTTACTCCCAACCCTTACCGCGGACAAAAGTGACATTTTGAAGAAATGTATGAATCCTGTCTATTCAATGGCGTATAAGCTTTCTTAATCAGGCTTTTTTCTGGTAAACTATATGAAATGATCCCAGTCGTCCGGAAGTGAGGCTTCCGGGGAGAGCTAAGTGAAACAAAACGCAAAATTTATGTTTACAGGGGATATTTGTTTCACAAAAATGTTAGGGGGTTTGCGATTTGCAAACAGAGGATATCGTAGATCTGGAGCTTCAGCAGCTATATCCCAAAATGATTGATTGGCGCAGGCATCTCCATCAATATCCGGAGCTGTCATTTCATGAACGTGTAACGTCTAGCTGGATTGCGAACCAGTTAAGCGATTTGAACTGCGAGGTCCGGACAGGTGTAGGCGGACATGGGTTAATTGCAGTTTTTAGAGGGGACAAGCAAGGGCCGATTGTCGCACTGCGTGCGGACATCGATGCGCTTCCCATTCAGGATGAGAAATTATGCGATTACGCATCGAAGGTGCCGAACGTCATGCATGCTTGCGGTCATGATGCCCATACATCAACGCTGCTTGCTATCGCGTCATATTATTCGGCTAATCTCGCCGGAATTAGCGGTGAGCGCAGGCTGCTGTTCCAGCCGGCTGAGGAGGTTACTCCGGGAGGAGCGGTGCCGATGATTAATGACGGGGCGCTCGACGGCGTAGACGCCATATATGGCGTACATTTGTGGACGCCGCTCGCTCATGGCTTAGTCGCGTCTAAAGCAGGACCGTTCATGTCCGCAGCAGATGAATTCGCTATCGATATTGTCGGACGCGGAGGCCATGGCGGATTGCCGCATCAAGCCGTCGATGCGATTATGATCGGCTCAACGCTTGTTCAAGCGGTTCAATCGATCGTTAGCCGCAATGTGAACCCGCTTCATCCGGCAGTAGTGACGATCGGTTCCTTCCAAGCGGGCTCGACGAACAACATTATCGCAGAACGCTGCAGGCTTAAAGGTACGGTCAGAACGTTTGACGAGAAGACGAGGAAGATGATCCATGAACGTTTGGAGTCGCTTGTGACGCATGTCTGCCAGATGCATGATGCGGAATTCGACTATCAGATGCGAATCGGATATCCGGCAGTGGTGAACGATGAGGCGGAGGCCGAGCGCTTCTTCAGAGTAGGAGAGGGATTGTTCGGTGAAGCGGCTGTCATTCGGTCGGAAGCGATAACGGTTGCGGAGGACTTTTCATATTACTTGGAGAAGGTGCCGGGCTGCTTTATGTTTGTAGGAGCCGGAAACGAGAATTGCGGCGCCGCATACTCCCATCATCATCCGAAATTTGATATCGATGAAAGGGCGATGCTTCGCGCGGCAAGACTCCTAATCGGGATGGCGGAAGATTATGCCGACGGAACTGCTCCATCTACTTAAACGTGGATATGTGTTCGCGGGGACGGACATACTAAACCTCGAACTGATTATCGAGGAGGGTATCCACATGAAAACCATTAAACAAATTATGTCCACGGATTGTGTCACAGCTACGCTGCAGGATAACGTATACGAGATTGCCGTGAAGATGAAGCAGCATGATATCGGATTCGTGCCGATTGTAGACGGCAAGAAGCTGATCGGTGTCGTTACGGACAGAGATCTGGTCGTTCGCGGCTATGCGGAGAAGCATTCCGGATCAACGGCAGTCTCGGAAGTCATGACAACGGATGTTGAGACCATCACTTCCGACACTTCAACAGACGAGGCAGCGGAACTGATGGCAGCCAAGCAAATACGCAGGCTTCCAGTGGTCGAAGGCGGCGAGTTGATCGGCGTGCTGGCAATCGGAGACTTGGCGATTCGTGAAATTTTCGTCAATGAAGCAGGGGAAGCGTTAAGTGCGATTTCCGAACAGGAGCATGCAGCAGTTCACTAATCTGTTCAAATAAATAAGGCTGCCGGAGGCGTATGTACGCCTTCGGCAGCCTTATTTGGTTATGGAAGACATCTAAGCTATTCATCTTCCCAGACGGCTACTAATTCGTTGTATTCGTTGTAGAGCTCAGCAGGATCCGACTCTTTATTATTCCAAATGTTCGCTGCCCCCCATTGAAGCAGGTCAAAGTCCGAAGATATCGCCTGGTCTGCAGAGGTGATGACCACTTTTTGCTGCGCGTCCAAAACGTAATGCTCAAACGGGTAGGTCTGGTTACCGCGAACGCTGATGAGCTTCCAGCCATTCATGGAAATCATTTCATTTGTCGTATTGGATATGGTGACAAGCTCAGCTTGTTTGTCTACCTCGATGAGAATGCCGTTTCGGGCCGCTTTCTTCACAGGGAAAACGATATGATTGCTCTCGGAGCTGCTGCTCCAAAGCCCCTTCTTTGCTTGCATGGCTTGCTGCTCAAGCTGTTTGTATGCGTTTTCCATCTTGACGTTCGGTTCAACAATCAGCACCTTCGCCAGACCTTGCTCCAACAGCAGCTCGTTTAATATGCGGCCGTCCTTTAGCTCAACGACTGCAAGCGTACGTTCGTAACGATCCGTCATCTCCTTGTCGAAGGTAAGCCTGACCTCTTGTGATTCAGTCAACAGCTTCTCGGTAAAAGCGGATGCCTCGGGACCGAACGGCTCCACCGGGCTATTAGGTTTCTTTGTTTCCGGCGTATCTACATAAAGCAGCCGTATTGTCGTTTCATCGGAACCGGTCTTGATCTTAAAGGTATCACCGTCAATAAAGCCGGCTACCTGATACCATTGGTTCGTTTGAATAACATTCGAGGAAAGCTCGGAAATGGCCGAACAGCCGGCAAGCGGCATACAAATGAGCATGAGGAGAATGATTATAATTCTTTTCATCGATGCGGTACCTCCAGCCCGGTTTGCGGTCAATATAGGAACTTCTTATTACTATAACACATTTCGCATATGAAAATCGCGCGGAGCAATTTATAGCCCAAGCATAAAAAAGTGTTAAATTTTGCATACTGTCAGGAGAAGAACTCTGTTTAAGCTCATGCTTACGAATTACGTTTGTTCCACAAACGTTTAAGGAGGAGAAGGATGCACGATCTTAATGAAAGGCCATTGATCGTTCAATCGGATTTAATGGTGCTGCTTGATGAAAGCAAGCCTTTGGCACAGCAGGCAAGAGAGAAGCTCGTTCTCTTCATGGACGCCACAAGAAGAGCAGGCTTTATACATACTTATCGCATGACGCCCTTAACGCTTTGGAATGCGGCGGCTGCGGGAATCGCAGCGGATGATATCGTCCGCTGGCTATCGGAATACGGACGGTACGAGCTGCCTTTTCAAGCGGAGGCTATGATACGGAAGCTGATTGGCAGGTACAATAAGCTCTGGCTGACGACCGATTCGGGTAAGCTGGTCCTGCATGGTGATTTGTCGATTATGGATGAACTGAAGGAGCATTCCTCCATTATGAGCTGTGTTGCATTAAAACTGGAGGCCGGTGCCTGGGAGCTGAACGAAAGCTGCAGAGGTGACTTGAAGCAGGAGCTGACGCGTCTTGGATATCCTGTCATTGATATGGCGGGCTATCATGCCGGCGAAGCGCTTGCCCTGCAGCTGAAGGATCGTACGTCAAACGGACGCAAATTCGAATTAAGGGACTATCAGCAGTCTGCAGTTGAGCTCTTCTATAAGGAGGGAACGGTACAAGGCGGCAGCGGCGTTATCGTACTGCCCTGCGGAGCGGGAAAAACGATAGTTGGAATTGCTGCGCTGGCTCGTTTAGGCAGAGCAACGCTTATTCTAACGTCCAATTCGACCTCAGTTAAGCAGTGGAAGAACGAGCTGCTGGATAAAACGTCGCTGACAGATTCGGAGGTGGGAGAGTACTGCGGCACGTTGAAGCAGGTTCGTCCGGTTACAATTGCTACTTACAACATTTTAACGCACCGGAAGTCTAAGGAGTCTCCCTTTACTCATATGAAGCTGTTCTTTGAGCGGGATTGGGGGCTCATTATATATGATGAGGTGCATCTGCTGCCAGCTCCAGTATTCCGGATGACTGCTGATATACAAGCAACCAGGAGGCTCGGCTTAACGGCCACATTGGTTCGGGAGGATGGCTGCGCCGAGGATGTTTATTCCTTGATCGGTCCGAAGCAATTTGACATGCAGTGGAAGGCGGCGGAGGCGGGCTCTCATATCGCGGCTGTTTCCTGTACAGAAATAAGGGTACCTCTCCATAAAAATAAGGAGCTTGTGTACGCACAGGCCAGCGCTCGATCAAAGCTCAGATTGGCAGCTGAAAATCCCGGTAAAATCCCGGTCGTCCAGAAGCTATTGCAGGAGCATGCAGGCAAGCCAACCCTCATCATTGGGCAATATTTAAATCAGCTGCACGAGCTGTCCAAAACGCTGTCGGCCCCCGTGCTAACGGGAGAGGTATCCCAGCAGGAGCGGCAGCAGCTGTATGACAGCTTTAAAGCAGGAGATCTATCGGTGTTGATCGTTTCGAAGGTAGCGAATTTTGCAGTTGATTTGCCTGATGCGGCAGTCGCTATCCAGCTCTCAGGGAGCTTCGGCTCGCGGCAGGAGGAGGCGCAGCGGATTGGAAGATTACTGAGGCCGAAGGCTGGCAATAATTGCGCTTGGTTTTATACGATTGTGACGGATCAAACAAAGGAAACGGAATTCGCGATGAAAAGACAACTGTTTATGCTTGAGCAGGGCTACCAGTATGAACGACTAAGCTTACCGCATAACGATGCCGGGTTGGAGGAGGCTGCGGCTTTATGAGAATGCAGGAGCTGGCAGCTAAGCTTACCGCAGAACAAATGGCGGGCTTTATGCAGGCGCCGGCATGGCATCCAGCCAGTCAAAGGGGGTTGTCATGGGAGGAAGCGGCTGTAAAGGACGGGGCAATTAAAGAGGCTGCAGCTTTGCTGACGCCATATGCAGCAGAGGTATTCAGGGCGATGCTGCGTCTCTTTGCAGCTATGCCCGTTGAAGGTGAGCGGCTCATTAAAGAATTGCGGAGGCACACCGATCTGTCAGGTGCCGAATGCCAGCTGGGACTAGCAGAGCTTGAGGAGGCAGGCATTTTGTTTTCCGTACGGAAAGTATGGGGGGAGAGTCTGTATTTTGCGCCGGTGGAATGCTTCGCCGGATGGCAGAGGGCATTATTTCCATGCACAGCCGAACCGCTATCCGCCCAAGAGAGGGAAATACTAATGAATGGCGTCATGAGGCCTTATTGCAGACCGTTAGGAAGACAGCTGCTATCTGCTTTTTCGGCATTGGGAAGAAGCGGTTTAGGTCTTACGGTTAGCGGTACGCTTCCGAAAAAAACGGTAGCCAAACTGATGCAAGCCGTTGATATCGATGAACGCCATCTAAAATCATTCGATTTAAAATGGTCCTACCCGGACGCTTATCCTTTGACCGTGGCTTTTATTATGGAAGCGGCGTCCGCATTTGGCCTGCTCGATGCTGCGGAAGGATCACTGAAATGGAACGAAGCGATGCTCAGCGGCTGGCTTATGCTGGAGGAACCAGCACGGGAGCGTCAATTAATGAATTGGTGCCTGGGATTGCTCCTTCCTTCAGGAGCGGGAAGCGCACATTTAGCGGCGGCATTGATTGGATTGCAGGCAGGGGAATGGTATTCGGAGCGGAATATGGAAAAGTGGCTGCGCGAGGCTACAGGAACGGATAAGCAGCCTAATGAAGGCATTACGGAGCTTGGC
>DATJKM010000021.1:0-6899 GCA_035491515.1 Candidatus Udaeobacter sp.
TAGTTACCCAAAAACAAGGGCTGTGTTCGCACCCTTGTTTTTTTATGTTCATTTGCAAAAAAAAGATCGGGGAACCTCCCTATATATCTCGCGGCTTTCACGTAAAAACCCTGAAATATAGTTCAGGGAGTTCCCCGACATACAAATGGAAAATAACCCCTTAGAATAAAGGTATGGCAATGAAAATTGCACGAAACTTTAGGAGGCAATCAAGGTGGAGCATGCTCCTTTGAGAAGGGTCGAACAGCTTGCTTTGAAGAAGCAAAAGGTGTTTCTTACAAGCAAGCTGAGGTATATATTGCGAGCGATGCTGGCCAGTATGTTTATCGGGTTCGGCGTAATCGTAGCATTCAAGACAGGCAGCTTCTTCTATGTTACGCATAGTCCGCTCACCTATCCGATGGCGGCGATCACGTTCGGGGCAGCGATTGTTCTGATAGTCTACGGCGGAGGCGACCTGTTTACCGGCAATACTTTTTACTATACCTTCACCGCGCTCCGTGGCAAAATGCGCTGGGCTAACGTGTTGAAGCTATGGTGCGCGAGCTACGCGGGTAATTTTCTAGGGGCAGTAGCTTTCGCACTGCTAATCTGGGCAACCGGATTGTTCAAGGATGCGTCGGTTAACGGATTTTTGCTCAGCGTTGTAGAGAAGAAGCTTCACGCTCCGGTATTGGAATTGTTTTTCCGTGGGCTGCTATGCAACTGGCTCGTCTGCTTGGCATTTTTCGTTCCGATGTCGCTGCGGGGAGATGGTCCGAAGCTGTTCGCCATGATGCTGTTCGTGTTCTGTTTCTTCATCTCCGGCTATGAGCACAGCATAGCTAATCTTTGCACCTTCGCGATTGCGCTCGTCCTGCACCATCCGGGCACGATTTCGGTTGGAGGCATGATTCATAATTTGCTGCCGGTGACGCTCGGTAATTTATTTGGCGGTTCAATCCTTATGGGAGTTATGTATTATTTCGTAAATAAACCATTTGAAGAGGTGGAATAACAATGAAAAAAACAAAGGTTGTCGTTATTGGCGTAGGTGCGGTGGGGTCTACAACAGCATACACGCTGCTGCTTCGCAGCCGGATGGATGAACTTGTGCTTATAGATGCGAATGCGGGCAAAGCTGTCGGGGACGTGCTCGATATGAATCACGGGCTGCCGTTTCTGGGACAGACCAAGGTTTGGGCTGGAACCTATGAGGACTGCAAGGATGCGGATATCGTTATCATTACCGCCGGAGCAGCGCAGAAGCCCGGAGAGCCCAGATTAAATCTATTGAAGCGTAATGTTGCAATTTATGAAAGTATCGTCTCGGAAGTGCTGAAATACAATGATGACGGCATTTTGCTGATTGCGACGAATCCGGTAGATATTATGAGCTATTTTTGCTGGCAAAAGTCGGGTTGGCCGGCCCGTCGCGTCATCGGCTCCGGCACGCTGCTAGACAGCGCTCGTTTCCGTTATCTCATTGGCGAGCGGCTGCAGCTGGACCCGAGAAGCGTCCATGCTCATATTATCGGGGAGCATGGCGATTCCGAGCTGCCGGTATGGAGCCTGGCCAATGTGGCAGGTTCGCCACTAACGCTCAGCGAGGAAGAAAAATCGGATATATTCGCACATACGAGAGATGCAGCTTATGAAATCATTGAAGCGAAGGGCGCGACTTATTACGCGATTGCGCTTGCTTTAGATAGGATCGTAACGGCGATTCTGCGCAATGAGTCGGCTGTGCTCAATGTGTCTACGCTAGTCGAACAGTACCACGGTTTATCCGGTGTGTATATGGGTGTTCCTTGTGTCGTCGACCGCCAAGGGGTGAGAGAAGTGCTGGATATTCCCATTACGGAGGAAGAAAGGTCTTTGCTGCATCGCTCGGCGAACAAGCTGCAGGAGCTTATTGAAACGATCTCGGTATAAGAAGAGAACTCGGTATAAGTAGAGAAGTAGAAAAGGCATTTCTATATATGGTGTATTGTGAATTAGACCGCATTCTAGCGGTCGAGCAGGCGGATAGTGAGGACCGATCATAGCAAAGGAGCTGATCGTCATGGTAATCAGATGGCTAAGCGAAAACAAATATGCAGCCGGATTTCTGCTTTTGCTGCGCGTATACTTGGGCTGGCAATGGTTGAGCGCGGGATGGCATAAGCTTGGAGGCTTCGATGCCAGCGGATTTTTGAAGGGGGCCATCGGCAGCCCTGTGGTGGATAGAGGAACGAATGAGTTAGTTTATCCGACGTTTACCGCGTTTCTAGAGCATTTTGCGCTGCCGAATGCAAAAATAATTAATGTAATCATCCCGTTTGGCGAAATTTTGGTGGGAATAGGGCTCATCCTTGGTGCGCTTACGACAACCGCCGCTTTCTTTGGTCTATTGATGAACTTCATGTTTATGTTTGCAGGCACCGTATCGACCAACCCATGGCTCATGCTGATCGGAATGCTCATATTCACGGCTGGGGCGAACGCGGGGAAATTCGGCTGCGATTTCCTTGTACTGCCTTATCTGCGGAAGCTTCTTCTGAGATTCAGAGGCGATAACGGCAGCGGCAAAATAAGCAATAAGACGTTACCGCGCTAGAGCTGACGAGTGAAATGAGCTGTATATCAATCGAGATTCATAACGATAGAAACAGAGATATAATGATTGAATTCGTAATAGGTTGAAGCCGTGGGTGAACGCTGTTCATTCAATGGCTTTTTTGTTCTAGCGATTTCCGAGCAGAGCCTTTATTGACAGCTGGCCTTTCGTTTGTTATTTTAAATTAATATATTCATACTGGTTTAGTTGGTATTGGAGGAGCGGGGGGATTTCAAATCAATATTGAAAATATCGAGGCGTTCGTCTACGTCATACATTGCGGAAGTTTTAATAAAGCGGCTGACGCGCTGTATTTGTCCCAGCCTTCTGTAACGGCACGGATTAAGTCGCTTGAGCAGGAGCTCGACTGCAAGCTGTTCGGCCGCCAGGGGAAGCAGGTTCAAATTACGGAGGATGGCAAACGGTTTCTGCCGTATGCGCAGCAGCTGCTGCTCATTTACCAGAAGGGCAAGATGCACATCAATCAGAAGAAGTCGCTTCCGAATGAATTCCGAATCGGCTGTACCGTATCGGTCTCCAATTATATCATTCCCGACCTGCTGCCTCGTTTAAAGCAGAAATTTCCGAATACTCATTATAAGTTCGTCACAAGCACTACGGATGAGATTATGAATAAGGTGCTTAGCCAGGAAGTCGATATTGGCTTTGTCCGCAATGTGAATCATCCCAGTCTGCAATCGGTCAAGTTTTATGAGGACCCGATCCGGCTTTATGTATATGACGGGCATCCTTTTTTAACGTTGGAGAACCTGACGATCGAAGCGATCGCTGAGCAGCCGCTCGTATTTTTTGAATGCGGCTCCTTGGATTGGCTTCGTATTCATCGTATTTTCGAGCATCTGGATATACCGCCCAATATTCAAATCCAAACGGATAATTCCGAAATGGCCAAAAAGCTCGTGATTCAGAAGGCGGGTATCGGCTTTCTTCCGGGCTTGTGCGCCCAGCAGGAAATGCATGCCGGTAAGCTTTATCCGATTCTCGTGCCCGAGACAGAAGGTATTTCCTTGCAAACCAATCTCATCTCGCATCATGGCGAGCATTTTGAATTGCTTGATGCGATTACGGAAATTGGCAAACAATTAGCTGATGCGAAGCTGAGCTTATCGGCAATTTGAAAGCTGGAATAGAAAAGCTCTATTATCCGATGAGCGGCTGCCATGATACATTTATTTTGTCAGTAAAGCCGATTGGAATAGTGTAATTACGCATATTCGTCCGATGCTCTTTCTGAAGCAGCGGACTTTTTTTATTGTTTAAGAATTCATGCTTCACTAATAACTTGGATAAGTGCATCGAAAAAATAATAGGCGGAAGCGGCCGTTGAACTATATATCGCGCCTAATCCGGCATCGTTCTTTATTTTGACTGTGATATCGGCTGCGTACTTAGGCATGGATGGATGAAGGGGAGCCGTGCGTTTAAGTCGGCTAGGTCGTTTTTCTCTCGGACAATCGTTCAATCGTTCAATCGGACAATTCAATTGACTTATAGAAGATCTCTATATGATATTGACTAAGGTTATCGCCAGGTGGTAAAGTGAATCCATCGCTAATCCTTACTTAACAGGTAGGAATTATAAGAATTTAAACACTTAATTATTTGGGGGAAATCAAAATGAAAAAACTATTCATTACATCCATCGCACTAATCCTGACTCTCACGCTTGCAGGCTGCGGCAGCAGCAAGAACAATGCCGGCGCTAATACGGAAGCGGCAAGCGGAGAAGCCTCTAAAGCAGCAAAGAAGATCGTCGTAGGGACAGGGACGCAATTTCCTAACGTTTGCTTTATTGACGAGAACGGTAAGCTGACCGGCTTCGATGTAGAGCTTGTAAGAGAAATAGATAAACGACTTGCCGATTACGAGTTTGATATCCAAACACTTGAATTTACGAATCTGCTTCTAAGCTTGGAAACGAAAAAAATCGATCTGGTCGCTCATGAGATGGAGAAGAACCCGGAACGCGAACAGAAATACTTGTTCAACACGGAGCCGTATGCGCACTGGAGAAACAAGATTATCGTAGCGAAGGTCAATGATTCGATTCAATCGTTGGATGATCTGAAAGGCAAAAAAGTGCTGACGACAGCAACGAGCGCACAATCGACGATTCTTGAAAATTACAACAAAGAAAACGGCAACGCGATTGAAATCGTGTACCAAAACGGCGGCGCAAACGATTCTGTAGCGCAAGTAACATCCGGGCGCGTAGACGCATTCCTGGCAGCAGACTTCACGCTTTCGCTTATCGATCCGAAGAAAGAGCTTAAATCGGTAGGTCCGGCACTTAGCGAAGCGGACATCTTGTTCATGTTCCGTAAGGATGATCCTGAAGAGAAGAAGCTTTCCGATGCAGTCGACGGAGCGATTAAAGAGCTTAAAGCAGACGGTACGCTTGCTAAATTAAGCTCGCAATGGCTGGGCAATGACTTTACTTCCGAAGAAAAATAATCGCGGTGAAAGGTGAGATGGCTAAGGTGGGAGAACCATTTGATATCAGTTATGTGTTCGAGTATCTAGTAAAGCTGCTGCCTACCTTGAAAATCACTCTTCTCATTGTGGTGAGTTCGATCGTAATCGGGCTGGGCGTCGGATTTATCGTCGCCCTCCCCCAGCTTTATAAGATTCCGGTTTTAAGACGGTTTTCGCAGGTTTACCTTTCCTTTTTTAGAGGCACTCCAGTCTTAATTCAGCTTTTTTTGTTTTATTACGGCCTTCCTGAAATATTGAAGCTCGTTCATGTGGATGTCGTTAAAGTGCCGGCTTTGTATTTTGTAATCCTTACTTATGCCTTGCACAGCGGAGCATATATGGCGGAAATGATCCGCGCTGCTGTCGGCGCAGTGGATCGCGGACAGGTCGAGGCTGCTTATGCGGTAGGCATGACGGGATTTCAAGCCTTCACGAGAATCGTGCTTCCGCAAGCGATGGCCATTTCGGTCCCGGTATTCGCCAACCTGGTTATCGCTAATTTGAAGGATACGTCGCTCGCCTTTTCGTTAGGCATTATGGAATTGACGGGCAAGTCGCAGACGCTAGCTGTCATGTCCAGACATTTTGTTGAGACGTATATTTCACTGGCTATTATCTACTTTATGATTAGCTTCGGACTAGAGAAACTGTTTCATCTTATCGAACGCAAGCTATTGAAGCACGAGAGCCGCATAGTATCAGAAGAGAAAGAGACTCGCGTGAAAAAAGCTAAGACAAGGCGGTTCGCAGTAGGGCTGGGCTTTACTAGAGGGGGAAGGGAAAATGAAGCTTGATTTTGCATTCATATGGACGGCGTTTCTTCAGCTGCTAACCGCAGTGCCGACGGCTTTGGCGATAACGGCTGTTTCCGTTTTCTGCGGACTCCTGATCGGAACGGCCGTTGCTGTCATAAGGCTGTATAAGGTTCCTATCCTGCACCCTATCGCTGCATCGTATGTCACCTTTATTCGCGGAACTCCCATGTTAACGCATTTATTGCTCATTTATTTCGGATTGCCGATTTTGGTTGACGCTATTGCTGAAGCATTCGGATTATCGTTCCGATCGGTCTCCATTCCAATGATCGGTTTCGCTTATGTATCCTTTTCCATTACGGCGGGCGCTTATATGTCGGAGGTAGTGAGATCAGGCTTGCTGGCCGTCAACCGCGGACAAATCGAAGCGGCCTATGCAATCGGAATGACAACTTCGCAGGCGATGAGAAGAATCGTGCTGCCTCAAGCATTTGCTGCAAGCCTGCCTAACTTATCGAACAGTGTTATCGGCATGCTGCACGGGTCGACGCTGGCCTTTACGGTGTCGGTTGTGGAAATTAACGCGAAGGCGCAAATCGTTGCGACAACGAACTGGAAGTTTTTCGAGGCTTACCTCGCAGCAGCTATTATTTTCTGGGCAATAACCTTTATGATCGAGCGGCTGACCGCGTTAGCCGAGAAGCGCTTTAACCTTTACAACCGAGGCGGTGTTTCATGATTAAGCTGACACAGATTAGAAAGAGTTTTGGACGCAATGAGGTGCTGAAAGGAATAGACCTTACCGTTGAGAAGGGCGAGGTAGTAGCCATACTCGGGCCAAGCGGCTCCGGCAAAACGACGCTGCTGCGCTGCATCAACTATTTGGAGAAACCGAATGACGGTCAAATCTCCATCGATGATTTCAACGTAAATTGCAAGCGTCCCGATAAAAAAGACATTCATACACTTCGCGGGAAAACAGCGATGGTGTTCCAGCAATATAATTTATTCCGGCACAAGACAGCGCTTGAGAATGTGATGGAGGGCCTCATTGTCGTCAAGAAGCTGCC
>DATJKM010000022.1:0-25116 GCA_035491515.1 Candidatus Udaeobacter sp.
CCTTCATCTTTGTTTCCACTGGGTAGCTTACTCTTGTTGCCAACGCAAAAACACCTCCAAGGTTGTATCCACATCTTACGACATGTTCACATTCTCTTGAAGGTGTTTTGATTTGTCTCACTCTAGGGGGTCAGTCCCAACGTCGGGAGGTTTTTTACTAGGCTCCTAAATAAAACTTTCTAATGAAGGCGGCCGCCGGATCCTGCTGTGCTGCTCATAGGCATAAGCTAGCTTAATGAGCATTGGCTCTTCGTACGCTCTTGCGGCGAATGTGACGCCAAAGGGCACACCTTTAGCGGTGTAGCCTGCTGGAACGACAATGGACGGATAACCTGCGCGTGAAGTAATTCTTGCTCCAAAATCAGCAGGAAACAGCAATGCATCAAGCTGATGCTCTTCCATGGTGGCATCGATTCCTTCGTCCTTGCACAATTTGAGATCTGCAGCGCGATTGCGAAGATATGGGATCTCGGTATGATTACCCGATGTCGTTGTTTCGGCAAGCAGCAGCGTTGATTGACCGTACTTTAGCGTTTCGATCGGATGCTCGTTATTGAAGGCGATGATATCCGTAAGCGTTCGAATTTTAGCGCCGGGAGGCAGCTTGGCTAAGTATGCGTTCAGCGAGGCTTTAAACTCATTGAGCACAACCGAAGAATATACGATTTGCCGTGCGGTCCGAACATCTGCCGGGTCCACTATAATCGCGCCATGCTTTCTCATCAGATCCACTGCCCCGTTAAAAATCGCGAGCTGTTCATCAGTCAATTCCTCAAAGAAATAGTCTCTCGGAATGCCGATCCGCGCTCCCTCTAGTCCCTTCGGATTGAGATAAACGCTGTAATCCTTCTGCTTTCGCCAATACCCCGCACCCATAGCCGCATCACTAGAATCATGAGCCGCAATAGCATTCAATAAGAGAGTCGCATCCGTTACCGTTCTTGCCATCGGGCCAGCTGTGTCCTGGCTGTTCGAGAGCGGCAAAATGCCCGATCGGCTCACAAGCCCAACCGTCGGCTTAATGCCAACAGTCGAGCTTAGGTTGCCCGGATTCAATATCGAGCCCGATGTTTCTGTACCGATTGAAGCCATGCAAAAATTACACGCCACAGCAACTCCCGAGCCTGCACTCGATCCGCCTGTCGGCGTTGAAATGTTGTAAGGATTAAGAACTTGTCCGCCGCGCGAACTATAACCGGACGGCATTCCTTCCGTCATAAAGTTGGCAAACTCCGTCATATTCGCTTTTCCTAAAATAATGGCTCCCGCTTCCCGGAGCTTCTTCACGATAAAAGCATCTTCTCCCGCGTAGGAGTTAGCAAGTGCTAGCGAACCAGCGCTGGTAGGCATATGATCACCCGTATTAATATTATCCTTGAGCAGGATCGGAATGCCATGCAGCGGACCTCTTGGACCTTGAACCGCTCGCTCGCTGTCTAAAGCAGCGGCAATAAATAACGCATCGGGATTAAGCGCAAGCACCGAATTGATCGTCAGGCCGTCTTTGTCATGATTTGCGATTCGGTCCAAATAGAACAGCACAAGCTCATGAGACGAGAGCTCGCCTGATTCCAACGCTGCTTGAATGGACGAAATTGTTGCTTCTAAGATTTCCATGCCCATATAACCCCTCATATGATTCGAATGAATGCTGTGTATGAGCCTAGTATATACTATTTGCCTGTAAAGGGCATCATCCCCCTCCTTATCATTCCTATCAATACTAATTGCATTTAGCAGTATTATATTTTCAATTTCATATATAAGCTTATACGCATATAATGCTTTACTTATATAATTGCCTGCGTATAATAATGAATGGAAGGTGTAATCCTAGATGCATCCAAATGACCACGTTTTGAAAGGATGATTGCATGAGTCAACCCATAGAAACTCTTGCCGAAACATTGAAGTTGTTGTCTGACAAAACTCGCTTAACTATTCTTGCACTCCTTAAGGAGAAAGAAATGTGCGTATGCGATATCGTAGCCATTCTTGAAACGACACAGCCCAATGTAAGCCAGCATTTGAGAAAATTAAAAGTTGGCGGTCTCGTAAATGAGACTAGACGCGCACAATGGATTTACTACTCATTAAATGTTGATGACAAACCTTATCTTCATGGCATCTTAGAAGCGCTCCCTTCTATGAAGGAACAGTTAAACAAATGGAGTCCCGGCTGCTGCAATTAAAATTTTACGATAGAGAAGTTAGATTTGCTGTCTCAAAACTTAAGCTTATGCTTACGAAGTCAGTTTTGCTATCGCAAAACTTTTAGGAGGAATTATGTTAGTCGTCGCATCCCTTATTTTTGTTATCACATTGATATTCGTCATCTGGCAGCCTAGAGGCTTGAATATCGGCTACTCGGCTGCCGGCGGCGCAATACTTGCTCTTCTATTTGGCGTTGTTGATTTCAATGACGTGTGGGATGTAACCGGAATCGTCTGGAACGCCACATTAGCTTTTGTCGCTGTCATTCTGATCTCTCTTATTCTGGATGAGATCGGATTCTTCGAATGGTCTGCTCTCCATATGGCACGCTTTGCCAAAGGAAATGGCTATCTGATGTTTGTTTATGTCATACTGCTCGGCGCTGCTGTCGCTGCATTCTTTGCCAATGATGGCGCTGCGCTTATTCTCACTCCTATTGTTCTTGCGATGGTCAGAGCTTTAAAATTCGATGACCGTATGATACTGCCATTTATTATGGCAAGCGGGTTCATCTCGGATACGGCTTCCTTACCGCTCGTTGTGAGCAATTTGGTCAATATTGTTTCATCGGATTTCTTTGGTATCGGATTCGCCGAATATGCAAGCCGGATGATTATACCGAACTTCTTTGCGGTTGGCGCGAGCCTCCTTGTTTTGTTCCTGTTTTTCAGAAAGAGCATTCCGCAGCAGTATGACCTTAACCAGCTGAAGCAGCCTCGTGAAGCGATAAAAGATATGCGTTTGTTTAAGTTATCTTGGGTTGTTTTAGCGGTACTATTGATAGCTTATCTGTTTAGTGAGTTCGTGAATATACCAGTCTCTATTATTGCAGGCATAGCTGCTTTCATCTTCATAATCGCAGCACGCAGAAGCGCAGCTATCCATACAGGCGCTGTCGTCAAAGGCGCACCGTGGTCCGTTGTCGTTTTTTCCATCGGGATGTATGTCGTCGTATACGGTCTTCGGAACGTTGGCCTTACGGATCAGCTTGGCACCGTCTTCCAATGGGCAGCGGATCAAGGATTATTTATGGCAACGATTGGAGCTGGATTCATTGCCGCCATCCTCTCTTCGCTAATGAATAACATGCCTACCGTTATGATTGACGCCTTGGCCATTCAAGGCACAAGTACAGAAGGTGTACTTCGAGAGGCTCTTATTTACGCAAATGTCATCGGTTCCGATTTAGGCCCTAAAATTACGCCGATCGGATCTCTTGCGACTTTACTTTGGCTGCATGTGCTGTCCAAAAAAGGCGTGAAAATTACGTGGGGCTATTATTTTAAAGTTGGAATTATACTTACGCTCCCTGTTCTGTTCATTACGCTAGTTGGACTTTACTTATGGTTAAGCATTATACATTAAACAAATTTCAAAGGAGATATGCAAAATGGAAAAGAAACTGGTTTATTTCTTATGTACGGGTAACTCTTGCCGGAGCCAAATGGCGGATGGCTTTCTGAATGCTCTTGGCAGTGAGCAGTATGAAGTGAAAAGCGCTGGACTGGAAGCCCATGGCTTGAATCCGAGAGCGGTTCAAGTAATGGATGAAGCAGGCGTCGATATTAGCCAAAACTCTTCGAATGTCATTGATCCTGAGATTTTAAATCGCGCTCATTTTGTCATAACCCTTTGCGGTCATGCCGACGAGCACTGCCCTGTCATCTCCAATCCGAAAGTTGTGAAATGGCATTGGGGCTTCGAAGATCCGGCAAAAGCGTCAGGCACCGAGGACGAAATTATGGATCAGTTCCGCAGCGTTCGCGATTCTATTAAGGCGCGTATCGAGAAGTTTGTGAAAGAGGGACAATAACATGGCGGGTATCAAAAGAATGCATGTTGCCGTCAACTGCTCTGATTTGGAAAAGTCACTGGTATTTTATCACCAATTTTTCGGATCAGAACCTACGAAAGTAAAGGACAATTATGCTAAGTTTGAATTAGATAATCCGCCACTTCACTTTTCATTAAACGTACGCCCCTTTGATAAAAACGGTGTACTGAATCATCTCGGATTCCAAGTGGATAATACGAAAGATGTTCTGGCTATGGGGGAACGTTTAAGACAGGCAGATCTTCTGCTAATTGATGAAATGAATACAACTTGCTGCTACGCTGTCCAAGATAAAGTATGGGTGTACGATCCGGACGGCAACGCATGGGAGATTTTCTATACCAAAGAAGATTCGGAATTTGAATCGGCTGGCGATCAGCGGGATCTCTCGTTGTGCTGTGCTCCTCCTTCCGCACCTGTTCAAGTAGAGTTTACATCGTTTAGAAAATCAAAGTAAGCGTATCACACAAAGGAGAATGATCTAATGAGCAAAAATTATCATGCACTAATACCGGGCCATATATTTATGGGCGGAGCCAATGACGTACAGTCCATGGTCGATAACGAAGGCGTTAAAGTTGTTGTCGATCTGCGTGCAGAGGCAGAGCAATGTGCTGCTGTCGGCGAGGGATTGAAATGGATCCAAGTACCCTTGGGAGACGAAGCGAGCGAACCACAAGAACAGCTGCTGCGAACGGCAATTGAAGCCGTATCGGCTGCCTATAAAAATGGTGAAAAGGTAGCTTTTCACTGCGGCGGCGGTAAAGGCCGTACAGGTACAGTCGCTTACGGAACACTAATCGAGCTGGGCTTAGCCGATAATATTGAAGATGCTGAGCAGCAAGCCCAAAGTATACGTTCCATATTGAACATTAAGCCCGCGCAGCGAAAATCATTAGAAGACCTATATTCATAATATAAGGAACGTTTGCGCGGCACATTGCCCGTAAACGTTTTTTCTTTGTCCGTTTATCGATCTAATGCCGTCAAGATGCTTCTATCATTTAAAAGAGGCATTCATTTCAACGATTTATTGAACAATTAATAATTGGACGATTTCTGTTTATCCAATATGTTATAGTAGTCACAACTCTTTCAACGAGGTGAACACGTGAAAACAAAAAGTATATTTATAGCAGCAGCTGCAGCATTGATCCTTACCGCTTGCGGCACGAGCAAGGAAGAAAACCATCAGACGCATTCACATGGCGATCTACAGGAGAAAACAGCTTCCGCAACGGTCATGCCTGCCTTTTTGGATGGCCAAATGGATAAAATCCGTTTAGTCTACCAAATTGCAGGACAGGCTACGGACTTATTGCAATGGATACCCTGCTATTGCGGCTGCGGTGAAAGTGCGGGACATAAGAGCAATTTGAATTGCTTTATTAAAGAAGTCAACGAGGACGGTACAGTCGTATGGGACGACCACGGAACAAGATGTGGTGTATGCCTGGAGATTGCCGTTACGGCTGCCAAAATGAAATCAGAAGGCAAGTCTGATAAAGAAATCCGGAATTTCATTGACGCTACTTATAAAGAAGGCTACGCAGACCCTACTGATACGCCGATGCCTGCATAACGAATCAACCACATTTGCTCACCTTCGAGTAAATGTGGTTTTTTAGAGCAATTTGATAAAAATCGGAGGAATTGCCTGACAAACTGCTCAAACGTTGTATGACGTAATGAGCTGTTCGTCGGGCATTTTTATTTAAATGAATATTGAATCACATATTAGAAGATGCTAATATGATAATAAGAATTCATATCAGTAAAGACTAATATGAGATGGAGGATTTAATCATGGGACAAAATATATTGGATGTGAAAGCCAAATTTATCCGAGGATTTAGCGATAAAACGCGTCTGCAAATATTGGAATGTATTAATGACCAAGAAAAAACGGTCTCTCAAATTGTTGAAGAAATAAGCGGGAATCAATCGAACATTTCGCAGCATTTGGCTTGTTTAAAGGGCTGCGGAATCATTGTTGGACGCCAGGAAGGAAAATTCATTTATTACAGTTTGCGAAGCGAACAAATCAGATTGTTGCTTTCAATGATGGATGATGTATTCATCCAAGTGGAAGAAGATGTTGCCGCTTGCGAGAGAAATGAACAATTGGATTGCTGTACAGGCAAAGTGGTGGTGCAGAACACATGAGTGATAAGGTCGATAAATCCAAATTTAAAAAAACGCTAATTTTAGTTAATGCTGCTTCGGACAAGGCTTGTCAAGATGGCTGCTGCGAGACACCAAACACAGACATTCAAACCGTCAGCGTGAATTATCGTTCTTACCTCATTGAGGGCATGGATTGCAGTTCTTGTGCGAAGACCATTGAAAACCATTTAAATACGGTTCCCTCTGTCAAAAGTGTTACTGTCAATTTTTCTACGGGTAAGGCAAAAATTGAACACGGAAACAGCGCGGAAGAAATAATAAAAGAAGTTCAAAAGGCAGGTTTTAACGCAAGGTTGATCTCAAATAAAACAGCAGCAATCGTTCAAAAGCCATCTAGATCAGGAACCAATCTTCTTGTGCTCTCCGGAGCCTTATTATTGCTTGGTTTTCTCGGTTCATTAAGTGATGTATCCTCGTTCATGGTAAACATGCTTTATTTAGCATCGATTGTTATTGGCGGTTATAAACCAGCCAAAAGCTCGTTTTATGCGATCAAGAGCCGTTCGTTGGATATGAATGTGCTAATGACAGCTGCAGTCATCGGAGCAGCTGCTATTGGTCAATTGTTGGAGGGTGCTACGGTGGTTTGGTTATTTGCGCTAGGTAACGTTCTGCAAACCAGATCTATCGAGAAAACGCGGAATTCAATACGAAACTTAATCGATCTTGCTCCACCGGATGCTTGGGTCAAAATCGGTGACGATCTAATCCGAAAATCTGTAGAAGACATCTTTGTCGGACAAATTATGATTGTAAAACCAGGAGACAAAATCCCGCTTGACGGAGAAGTTATCAATGGCGAATCAAGTGTCAATCAGGCCCCCATCACCGGGGAATCCATTCCCGTTAATAAGATCGTAGGTGATCAAGTATTTGCAGGAACGATCAATGAACACGGGTTGCTTGAAATAAAGGTTACCAAGCTGGCCGAAGACACTACAATTGCAAAAATCATTCATTTGGTTGAAGAAGCCCAAGAACAAAAAGCCCCCACACAGGCATTTGTCGATAAATTCGCCCGCGTGTATACTCCTATTGTGTTTGTGCTCGCTCTTGTGGTTATGGTCCTCCCTCCACTTTTTAGCTTCGGGGATTGGGGAGAATGGTTTTATAAAGGGTTAGAACTCCTTGTAGTGGCATGCCCCTGCGCGCTCGTCATCTCCACGCCCGTTGCTATTGTTTCTGCTATCGGAAACGCGGCCAAAAACGGCGTTCTAATTAAGGGCGGTGCTTTTTTAGAAATCGCAGGCAAGGTTTCTGCCGTGGCGTTTGATAAAACCGGCACCCTTACCGAAGGGAAACTTAAAGTAACAGAGGTCATAACCTTTGGGAATTTGGAGCATGACGTATTATCTGTCGCGCGAACATTAGAAGAGTCTTCTACTCATCCCATCGCGAAAGCCGTAGTCGACCATGCCAATGACAAATGGGTGCCTTCTTTAAAAGGCGAACAATTTCAGAACATTGTCGGTAAAGGTATTCAGGCAGTGATCGGTGTAAACGAATATTTTGCCGGGAACCTGAGATTGTTTCAAGAGTTAGAAACCACTCTTGGGCAGGCAGAATCGCTTATAGCCTCCTTGCAGCAAGAAGGAAATACACTTGTCCTAGTTGGTACCAAAGAAAAGCTGATCGGAATAATCACGGTTGCAGACACGGTTCGTGAGAGTGCAGTAATTGCCATCCACAATTTAAAACAAGCAGGAATTAACGATATTGTCATGCTCACAGGCGATAATGAAGGAACAGCCAAAAAAACAGCTGCCCAAACGGGGATCACCCGATATTTCGCGGAGCTGCTGCCCGAAGATAAGGTCAAAGCCATCCGAAAGATTCAGAAAGAAGGAAACATCGTTGCGATGGTTGGCGATGGCATTAATGACGCCCCCGCTCTAGCAACGGCTGATCTTGGCATTGCTATGGGCGGAGCAGGAACAGACACTGCGATGGAAACAGCCGATGTTGTTTTGATGGCCGACAACTTGGAGAAGCTGCCGCATACTGCAAAGTTAAGCCGCAAAGCTCTTATGATCATCAAACAGAACATTTGGTTTTCAATAGTTGTGAAACTTGCTGCTCTGATTCTTATCTTTCCCGATATACTTACCTTGTGGATCGCCGTGTTGAGCGACACGGGTGCAGCATTAATTGTTATTTTAAACAGCATGAGATTGCTGAAAATCAAAGGATAAATCAAGTGAAAATTACAAGTGAAGCCTGGAGGGAATCCTCTAGGCTTTTTCGTTTAGTTGTCCTAAACAATCGACTATTCATATATTAATGCATCTACGAACCTTACAATAATACAACATTTTGAAAGATTTAAGATTACAATCCGAAGTTATCATAGAGTCCGAGGATAAAAACCAAGAGGAGTTGAGAGATTTTGAAATTGAAACGTAAAGCATTACCCATGTTGGCGGTAAGTGTGCTAGCTACAGCAGCGTTAACTACGCAAGGTTTGAACAATGGCTTCAATACACCGACTGTGGAAGCAAAATCGATTAATAAGAACATTTCTTGGCTCGCAGGCGATCATCATGTTCATAGTGAATGGAGTGTCGGATGGAACAATGCTACGAATCCGCCAACCCCTATCAAAGGCGGAGACGCCATTTACCCGATTACTAAAAACGCGCAAATGGCGAAATCATACGGGCTGGATTGGATGGTCTCTACTGATCACGGCGGCCCTAACCATTCTAAAGTAAATTTAGAGCAAGCATATCCTGAAGTGCTCAAAGCCCGTGAAGCTGTTCCAGATCTGACTTTATTCTACGGCATGGAATTTGATACTCCACAAGCCGATCACAGTTCATTAATCATTCCAAAGAATGATCAAGAATCACAAACTCTTTATAATATCGAAAGTAAATTTAATAAACGCGATCCTTTTCCTTCTGATCCAACCCGGGATACGGAAGCCAATATGATCGATGCCTTAAACTATATGAAAGATTTAGCGGAGCCTCCTGTACTATTTGCGAACCACCCTGCCCGCTCAGCCAGCGGAGACAGTGCTTGGGGTCAGGATACACCGCAAGAGTTCCGAAACTGGAACGATGCAGCACCAAATGTATCCGTTGGTATGGAGGGTGCGCCTGGACATCAGGCTGGTGCGGTCAATCCTGACGGCTCCATTGATCCTAATGGCACCCGCGGCGGATATGGCAACTACGCAACTATGGGCGGCTTTGATCAAATGAGCGCTAAAGTAGGCGGTCTTTGGGATTCCATGCTGGGAGAAGGAAGGCATTGGTGGATCACATCGACATCGGATTCCCATGTAAACTGGCGTGATGGCGGCAGCGACTTCTGGCCGGGAGAGTATTCAAGAACCTATGTGAAGGCAGAAAATACTTATGCGGATATTTTGGACGGTTTGAGAAATGGACACGTGTTTGTAACGACGGGCGGTTTAGTCAATGAATTGGATGTAGATGTGAAATCTAATGGTAACCGCGCGAGCATCGGTGAAACATTAGAGATCAAGAAAAGCGGTAAAAGCGATGTGTCGGTTACGATTACATTCAAAGACCCGAACGCCAGCAATAGCCATGGTGATAATCCGAAAGTGAATCGCGTGGATCTTATCATGGGCGACGTAACAGGAAAAGTAGAAGACCGCTCAACGGCCGTTAACCCAACTACAAAAGTCGTGGCTAGATTCGACGAGAGCAACTGGAAGCAAAATGGCGAGTTTATTACAATTACCTACAAATTAAAAGATGTGGACAAGGATAGCTACATTCGAGTACGCGGAACGAATACCAGTGAACTTGAACCAAGTCTTGACCCTAAAGGTGAAGACCCATGGACTGACCTTTGGTTCTATTCCAATCCTATCTTTATGAGTGTGAAATAAAAATACAATTTTCTAAAATGGTTATAGACGAGGAGTCATGAGATCAATATGCTCCTCGTCTTACCATTTTGACCGAACAAAAAGGATGTGTCGCAGAAGTGAAGTTTAAATGGTTATTCCTTATAATAGGCCTTGTTCTCCTAATCGCGGCACCTGTTGTGAGCGCACACAGCAATAACAGTGAGGGCTTCTCTACAATAGAAGTTCAAGACCAAACGATCAATTATCGCCTGCAGCTCGATTTCATGGAGTTAAGCCATGCCATTGGATTCGAGGTGGATGAACAGAATATTGATAACCTTGATCAACTAAATAAAATCATCACTCAATACCAGGCTCCTCTCCAACAATATTTGGACACTCACATAATGGTTTATGCAGATAGCTCCCCCGTTGAAGGAACAATCAATGCAGCCAGTGTCACATTGGTAAATGATCGCCCATTTGCCGATATCTTGCTTTCCTACTCCATTAGTGAAGAACCTGAAAATTTGATTGTTGATTACAACGCTTTTTTTGAAGACAGTGATCCAAGTCATGCGAACATGGCAAAGGTTCAAATGGGAGGAAAACAACAGGAGTTTGTTTTTACCTATGAAGTCAGAGAATTTAATCTTGGAGAGATGAGCTTTATTACCCAGGCGAAACAGTTTCTTTCGTTAGGATTAAAACATATCTTCACGGGTTATGATCATATTTTATTCGTTATCAGTTTACTTATTGGAGCCAAAACGATCCGTCATATCTTTTACTTAGTCACGTCATTTACGATTGCCCACAGCATCACGCTTGCACTAGCAACATTAGAGATCGTGCAATTACCGGGAAGGCTCATTGAATCTGCAATCGCGTTAAGTATTATCTATGTCGCACTCAAAAACATCTTTCAACCCGAATCCAAACACGCTCCATGGATTGCCTTTGCCTTTGGATTAATTCATGGTTTTGGGTTTGCAGGAATTATGTCCGAACTAAATTTAGGCGGAAGCCATCTAGCTGCGTCTCTTTTGTTTTTTAACCTGGGCATTGAATTAGGGCAGATCATTATTGTATCATTAGTTTTTCCGCTGCTTATCTTCGTAAGCAGACGCTGGGTCAGCGTAAATAAGTGGTTTATGCCTAGTTTATCGGTTGTAGTGTTACTGTTTGGATTCATATGGTTTGTTCAAAGAGCATTCTAACCGGATGATATTGTTGCTTTTTATTCCCGGATAGCTCACTTCTACGGAAACAAGGACCGCCGCTTTCGCTAATTGCGAACAGCTGCGGTCCTTGTTTCAAGCATGAAGGCTAACATTATTCCTTAATCTCTTCAAATGAAGCATCGTACAAACGGAACATCGTTTTATATCCGGACTCATCGATTTTAATGCCTACATCCAGCTTTCCGGATATTTTTAGCGGGCCTGTATGATGCCTTAAATTGACGGTATCAGGAACAAACACGATCATAATTTTATTCCAGTACGTTTCATCGCCATTATCGAACGGGCATTCTGCACCCGGCTTCGGGATCAATAGAAACCAGTTTTTCTCAAACGATAAAACTTCGCCCATATAGCCGTTAATTTCCACTTCGCTGCCGCTAAGATCCCAGAAATGCTCGGACGGCGTAGTCTGGTCTTCGTTGTCAAAAAATTGGGACCACGCTATTTTGTTCATGCCCTCGGCTTTATTTTGGACTTCTTCTTTGGGCTCGTCGGTCTTTTCCGGTTCATTCCTCATTTCAGGAGAAGAGCTTTTTACTTCCTTGACTGCTGCGGCAGCCGGCTTGGCCGAACTCTGCACGGTTTCTCCCTGGATCTCCTTCGTACTCGTTTCGGCTGGCATTGTTTCTTCAGTCGTTTTGTTAGGTACCTTTTTCGCTTCTGCGGTAGGCACTGGGGAAAATTCTGATTTAGTTGGAGCTTCGAATACAGATTCGGGTTCTGTGCTTATTGCGAACGATCCGGCTTCTTCTTGCTGCTTTGCTGGGTTGCCGCAGCCTCCAAGCAGGATTAGCGTTAATAAAGCGACAGCGATACGTCTATTCACTTCGATCACCTCTAAGCTCTAAATAATTGCAACGGGTCTATGCGGTACATTTTAATAGATGGAATGAGCATCGCCAGCAGCCCGAATAAGAAGGTGCCGACAACCAGCAGCAAATGCTGCCCGCTGAACGTTAACGCATTGATTTGGATTCCGGTATATTCAAAGAGTAAATCTTTAAACATAAAGCCGGACAGATGGCCTGCCAGCAGTCCAAGAAGAAGGCCAATACTGACCAGGACTAATCCCTCACCGATAAAGCTTAAGAAAATAAATCTTTTTGACTTACCGATAATCCGAAGCAAGCCGACATCTTTTTGCCGCTCGTTAGCTGCAGCAGTTAAGGAGAGCAGGATCGAGATCGAAGCCAGAATGACGCAAAGTACAGTAACCAGGCTTATAATTTCCGCTCCCCTATCAACCACATTCAGCACATCCGCTACTGCTTTGCTTGTATACGCAGCTTGAACGTTGTTCATTTCTTCATATTGTTGTTTGATTAATGGGACACCGCCGATCGACTTCGGCTTTATCAAAATGGCTGTCACCTCTCGGTGACTCTGCTCTTCCCCATGGACAGCCCAAGCGTAATCCATCGTCGTAAATACCGCACCGTCGTCCGGTGTGTTCAGAAACGGTAAAATTCCCGAAACCCGGTAAGTAAAGGTCTCATGAGCGTCATGATGCTCTTCTTCCTCTTCAAAGGAATGATCGGCTTCTTCCATTACGCCGTGCCCGCCCTTAAACGTATCGCCGACATGGAGATTAAGCGACTTGGCGACATGCGAGCCAACGACCACTTCTCCTAGCTTTTGATATAAATGGCCGGATGCCAGCCGGTGATCCCCGTAACGTGTTAAAAAATATTCGGCTTCTATGCCAACAATGGGAAACCCATTGTAATTGTCGCCTGTAGTCATACCATAAGCAGCCAATACTTGATTATTCGATTTGGCTTGATTGAGCACATCGAGCGGAATATTGCCGGTAGGAGCGCCAACATGATAAAACGTATTCAGCACCAGCTGCGTATCGCTTCCATCGGCTCCAATCACGAGCTCAAACGGCCCGTATCCTTTTTTTGCGCCTTCGTTGACGCTAGCCTGGCAAAGGATGAGAAACACAAGCAACGCTACCGTTACCGTAACGGATACAATCGTCAGAAGGGAAAGAAATTTCCGGTGAACGAGATTTCTGATAATGAGCGTCCACTGCATCATACGGCTCTCTCCTTATGAGTTGGAAGATTTTCATCTTGTTTGGTTTTAAACGCTTTGTTGATCTCTTGAATATGAAGACGGATTGGAAATCGTTGAGCAAGGTTTAGATCATGGGTTACGGTTAACAATGTCGCAAACTTGGATACCGGTTCCGATAGCAAAATATCGGTGATTTCGCCTGCTGTTTCCCAGTCCAGACTTCCGGTAGGCTCATCCGCAAGCACAATAGACGGACGGTTTATGAGTGCGCGAATGATCGCAACCCTTTGCTGCTGTCCTCTCGATAATTGGGAAGGCCTATGCTGCATGCGGTCTTTTAGGCCGACTTGTTCGAACCAATGATCCAGTTCAGCAGCTCTTTCTTTACGGCTCAAGGACGGATTCATCACGATTTCAGCATTTTGCCTGGCAGTTAGGGAGGGAATGAGATGAAAATCCTGAAGAATATACCCGATATGCTGCGATCTGAATTGGTCACGCTGCGATTCCGTCAGCTCGTGAAGCTTCACGCCATCCACGTGGATCTGACCCTTTTCCGCCTTCAAAATACCGCCAATCAAGTGGAGAAGCGTACTTTTACCGGAGCCGCTAGGCCCGATAATAGCAATTTTGCTGCCCTTTTCGACATGCCAATTCGGGATATCGAGTATGGAAAGGGTGTCTCCGTTTACGGAAAACCCTTTGGCTAGCTGCTGGATGGTAATCATTCATCTCACTCCTAATGGAAAAACAGGGGAAACGGGTTCCCCTGTTTTTGCTGATTTCAATGATTGCTTACTTCAGAACGATGCGTTCGGACAGGCTGTCCCACTTCATCGCCGTTCCCGTCAAGCTGTTGAAGGCTTCAAGAGGAAGATACAATTTACCGTTATCCAAATCAGCTTTGTAAGAAGCTGTATTGCCATTTGCTTTTACAGCCAAGCTTGCCATATCGATTTCTACGGACTTGCCCGCTTTTGTCATAGTCGTTACGTCAATGTCTGCTTGGTAGGTTCCGCCCAGAGCTTTCGATAACGCTTCTGCAGGATACAAAACAACGCCGTCGCGGTTAATTTTGAACTTCGGATACAAGTGCTTCGCTTGCAGCGTTGCCGTTGCTTTTTTCAGATCAACGCCGATTACCTTCGCTGAAGCAAACGCGATTTGCGTATTGTCGATTTGACCTTTCACCTGGTTTGCAATCGGTCCATAAGCCCATACCCCAACGTCAACACCCGAGTGGCCGTGACCAGACCAGCCGATCAGAAGGCGTTTCGAAATGACCGCGTTATAACCGCCCTCTCTTGCATACGAAGAACCGTCGCCATCCAAAATTTGCTGCGCTTCTTCATCCGAAAGATCCGTAATCCATGTGTTTTCATTTACGATTTTTTTGATGTCTTCGATCGTTTTCGCTTCTTTCAGAGCCGTAATTAAAAACTCGGAAGAGTGCTTTTGCTTACCCCACAGTTCCATATTCAACTCATAAATGTTGTCGCGGGAAAGGGAAAGTCCGCCGGTCTCATGGTCAGCTGTAATAACGACGGAAGTGTTTCCGTCTTTCTTTGCGAATTCCATAGCGACTTTAACTGCTGCATCGAAATCCAGCGTTTCCTGGATCGTCGTAGGGAAGTCGTTTGCGTGGCTTGCATGGTCGATGCGGCCGCCTTCGATCATAATGGCAAAACCGTCTTTATCAGCAGACAAAATTTCCAATGCTTTTTTAGTCATGTTTGCCAGGTTCGGAACGTTCTCAGCGCGATCCGGTACATAGGCGACATGGGAGGAGCCGAAAAATCCGATTGCCTTTTGATTTTTTGCTGTCAATGCGTTAAGAGAGCTTCCGTCTTTTACTACTTTATAGCCTTTAGCCATAAAGTCGCTGACAATGCTTTTGTCCGAGCGTTTGCCCTTTTCATCTTTGCTAAGGAAAAATTGCTCGCCGCCGCCGAAGAGCACATCTACGCCGCTCTCCAAATATTGCGATGCGATCGCGCTCTCATTGTCTCTGCTGCGGACATGCGAGGCGAAAACGGCTGGTGTAGCGTGGGTTATACGGGCGGTGGTTACAAGACCGGTTGATTTGCCGTTCATTTCAGCGGCTTCGATGACAGAGGCATAAGGCTTGGAAACATCTGCGTTCGATATGCTGATTGCAGCATTGTATGTTTTATTGCCCGTTGCAAAGGCCGTTCCTGCGGAAGCGGAATCTGTAATAGCGCCAGATACGATTTTGTCGCCATCTTCTCCTTTATCCGCAAATGTAGTAGCTTGTCCGACATAATAGGAATCTAATGTAAGCTTCGGTTTGCCAAGCGCTGTTTTCGAATATAGTCTGGCTGCGGACACTTGCGCGGGACCCATGCCGTCGCCGATAAGTACGATAAGATTTTTGGAAGCCGGTTTCTTAACTTGTTTTTTTTGCGCATCGGCTGCCATAAGAAGTGAACTAGATGAAATAATTGCAAGTGTAAGACCTGTGACCATTAAACCCTTCATTGTTTTCTTCACTACGATATTCCCTCCATGAGAACTCTATTTTCAATCCACTTTGAATGTTACTAGCTTTTCATCAAGGGACTGTCAACCTCATGTGAAGAATTTGATAACTTCAATTATAATAGTTTATCGATTTCAGACGCCGCATGATCCAAGCCGTCTTTAACGGACAATTCTCCCAAAAATATTTTTCGCAAGTACAGCGTATATACTTCATCGATCTTGCTCCAATTTTTGACCGGCGGCCTTAAAAAAGTATTATTCATAGATTCCAAATAAGGGTAAAGGTAAGATTCCTTTTCCACTGTCAGAGCTTCGACTGCCTCCCTGTTGGTCGGAATCAGTCCAGCCCGCGACATGACGAGCTGCGCTTCCTTTCCCGTCATCCATTTCATAAACGCCCATGCCTCATCCCGTCGTTTGCTGCCCTTCATAATAACCAAATTTTCGCCGCCGATAATCGAAGCGGGGCCTTTGTTCTGCGGAAACGGGACGGGCAGAGTCTGCTTGAGGGCGCGATCCAAATCCGCATGATTCAATAAACCGTAGAACCATGGCGCTTCATCCATCATAAGCAGCTCTCCGCTCCGTACCTCGGCCCAATTGTCTACGTTATTGATTAACACGGAGATATCAATCTGTTTATCCTTGTAAAGAGCAGCCAGCTGCTCCACGGCCCGGACTGTCTCTTTGCCGTTTAAAAATCCGGAAGCTTTGCTGAAATCCTCGTTCATAAAAGCCCCGCCAAGGCTGTAAAGGTATGGAAGAGTATCCCAAGTTTCCAAGCCACCGAGACCGATCCTCAAACGATGTTTTCGGGCAAGCAGCAGTATTTCTTCCATCGTGCCCGGCGGCTCTGAATAGCCCGCGCGTTCAAGCAAGTCTCTGTTAAAGATAAGTGCTGTCGTATACAGGTTGAGCGGCAAGCTATAGTATTGATTCTGATAGAAACCTACACTCATCGTTTTACGATGAAGACAATTTAGCATGTTTTCGAAGCCCGAAAACCCGTTTAACGGTTCAAGAAGCCCTTTATATGAAAACTCGGGCACCCAGGCGATATCCATTCTAACGACGTCAGGACCGCGGTTAGAGGAAGCACGGACAATTAAGTTGTTCTTTAGTTCGTTATTGTTAGCCAGATTTATGGATCTGACCCTTATGCCGGGGTTCTCCTGTTCAAAAGCCGGAATCAGCTCTTGATCGAGCAGACGGGTTTCTTTATCATTGTATGTGTGCCAAAAAGTAATTTCCGTTTTTTCGTTACCGTGAAGCATTTGAACGTTTTTTGGATCGGAGATTACGGACTGGCTTCCACAACCGGTTGTCAATACTAGAAGCAGTAATAAAGATGCCCAGCGGCTGGCCATTACGAATGCCTCCTTTATTAATCAATTTTGGTTTCTGGTGCTTGATGCTTATCCCTATATTCGATCGGAGATAAACCGGTCACTTTCTTGAACACTTTACTGAAATATTTGACGTCTTTGAAACCCGCAGCGCCGGCTACATCGTAAACTCTGCTATCATTGTGCGCCAACAGCCGCTTCGCTTCCCGAATCCGCAGCTCAATCAAATAATCGATAAAATTCCGGTCGGTTTGTTTTTTAAATAATAGACTGAAGTAGCTTTTGCTGAGATGAACGAAATCAGCTACACTCTGTTGCGTCAGGTTCTCGGTATAATGGGTGGCTATATATTCCAGCGCCTTCGTGATCAACTGCCCGCCGTAGCCGTTATCGGTAAGCTTCGGTATATAGGACTTTTCCATTTCCTCCAGCTGACAAGTCAATATTGAAGCCAATTGCTCCAATGTCTCCGCTTGATTCAGCAGTTCATACCGCTCAGCGAGCAGTGCTTCTTCGTTTGTATGCAGCTTATTAACGCCTGCAAGAAGGCTGTACGCCTCATGCTTGACTTGTTCCGGACTCAAAGTCTCCTCCTTCCAGCGTTCAAGCGCAAATTCAACTGCGAATGAAACCGGATCGCCAGCGTTAATAATTTCGAAAAAAGGAGCCCACTCCTCAATTGGAACTGCGTCCGTATACGTATTTTCAAGATTGGTCTGTGATTCGCTCATGCAATACAGACCGCCCAGCCCAGCGAAAAACCGCCTCTGGCAGGCCGAGCGGCTGTCAGCAAATCCCTTAAGGGTGTTATGCACACCTTGTTCTATCGCATAGCCGGCTGAAATTGAAATGCCCCATTTCGTTTCCAATAATTTCTTCCACTGACCGAGCTGCCGTTCAACCTCCCCTTCGTTATTAGGAAAGATTAGAAACAAACTGTTTTCGGCCGCCAGCGGCGCTATTCCTTCTTCTATCTGCTCATACAGCATTTCCTGCAATTCCTCTAACATGAGCTGCACATACAGATAGCCGTAGGTTTCTCTCCATTCCTCCGCTGCATCCAGCATAAAATAGACGCAAACATAGGGCATATCGAGCCATGCCGGAGCCCACGCGGTCGATGAAGACGAGGTCTGCTCTTGCACGATCAATCTCTTTATCTCCTGTTCGGCCATTTTTCTTTCTCTGTAGCGGGCACCCTGTTGAAAATGATACAGTTCGGAATCTAACCTCCGTTCTTCCTCAAGCATGCTGATACACCGCCGAAGGACGGCAAGCAGATCATCCCGATTCAACGTTAGCTTTAACAAATAATCGACAGCGCCTAGCTGAAGCCCTTCTTTTACATACTCAAAGTCGCTGTAGTTGCTGATCAGAACCACTTTAATCCAAGGATATCGTTCTATCGCTTGCTTCATCAGTTGAATACCGTTCATCAAAGGCATTTTGATATCCGTAATAAGAATATCAGCTGAACCGCTTTCCAGAGCAGCCAGCGCTTCTGCGCCGTTGGCGTAATGGTCTTCTACCGACAACCCTTCTTTCTCCCATTCGACAAAGGCACTAATTCCGTTTCGGATGACAGGCTCATCATCTACGATAATCACTCTATACATCGTCTTCTCCCCCCGATCTGCTCGTTGTTTGCTGCCGTTTGTACACGTTTTTTAACAAAATGCGCACTGTCGTACCTTGCCCCGGCCCGCTTGCAATGGACCATTCCCAATTTCGCGCATAATAAAGACGCAGTGTGTCATAAATATGGCGCAGACCGATTCCGATTTCCCCTTTTGCGATTGCAGCCTCTGGATCATTCAATTCCTTCAGCTTTTCATCCCCGATGCCTAAGCCGTCATCGTTTATTAGAAATTCCAAATCGCCTTCTCGGCGACAGATGCCAATTGAAATGGTACCGCCCTTATTTTTCGGAACGATCCCGTGGAATATCGCGTTTTCCACTACAGGCTGCAGTAGCATGCGGGGAATAATGATCTTCTCTGTACCCGCTTCAACGTTCAGCTCCAAATGGAATGTTTTTTCGTAGCGAATCTCAAGGATGATCAAGTACTTCCGAACAATTTCCAGCTCCTCTTCCACCGTTATCATGTTCCCGCTTTTGGACATATTAGCCTCCAAAAGATGGTTCAGCGCCGACAAAACATCCGAAGCGCGACCGTTCTGATTCGATTGGATAAGCCACCGCAGAGTGCTGAGCGTATTATAGAGAAAGTGTGGTTGAACACGGTGAATGACAGCCCGAAGTTCGGCATGATACTTCTCGCTCTGCTCATTTTCCACCTGCTGCATCAGATGCTCGATTTCGTGAAGCATTTTGTTAAAATGCTTGCTCAAAAAGCCGATTTCATCTGAGGAACGAATATCTGTCCTTACTTTCAGATCTCCCTTTTGAACGAGCAGCATGCTGCGGGTAAGCTGCTGTACAGGCCTCGTCACCCCTCTGGCAATGAACAGCCCAATGCCAATGGCAAGCAATGAGAATACGGCGGAAGACGCCAATATCCAATTCTTTAGACTGTTCAATTGGCCGCTGATCTCATGGACCGGAACGGTCCCTACAATCATCCATCCGTTGCTAAGAAGCTGCTTAACCCCGTAATAAGGCGTCCCATTCTCGGTATATTCAAATTCCATCGCGTCACCGCCCACAATATGGCTGTACAATTCGGAATTATCCACGAAATTGTTGATCGCGCTGAGATCGGAATCGATCATAACTTTCCCTTCGGAATCCACAACAAAAAATTTACCCGTCCTCCCGAGCTTCAATTGCTCAATCGTGCCCAGAATGGAGCGCCCGTCCAAATGCACCTGAACCAGTCCGATAGGATTCAAATTGTTAATATCCTTCAAGACTCTTCCTACAGGCAGAACCAAGTCCGTGTTGACGCCTCCGCCGCTGAAACGGTCATACTGAATACCTTGCCAAACCAGTTCGCCGTTTTTTCGTTTCGCTTCCTTCACCCATTCCTGATCGGAGATACGGATATCCTTTATTTCGGACTCTGAAAAAGCGCCGCTGCCCCAGCCTCTTCCATTCTCTTTCAGCACGTAAACGATTTTGACGAAGGAGTTCGAATAGACAATATTGTTAAGCAGCGTGTTAATCGACCTTGAATCCAAGCTCTCCTTGTAAGATGGCTTGCTGTTTGCCTGCAAAGCAACACTCTGAATATTCAGATCGCTGGAAATAAAATCGGAGGTATCGATGCCAACATTAAAAATGAAAGAAAGCGATTCCGCCGTCTGTCTGGCCATTTGAACGCTCGATTCCCTTACGTTTTTCTTTAGGATAGAGTCGGACACCCAGTAAAACGACAAGCTTGTAAAAATAGTAGGAATTAATATAACGAGCAGCAGCACCATTATAATTTTGGCGCTAAAGCGGTTTGACAGCCGGAATATTCGTATCATTGCAACACTCCTAGTTCATTTCTTATCTAATTAGTGTACAAGATGAGATAGACTATACCAATGTCATTTATAGGGAAATGTATCGTTTTTGCACGTGTAAAATGCTGAAGTGTCTTTTTTTTATGGAAGTGAATAATAATTTACACCTCTGCTTAACTTCAATTATATGGAAATAAAAGGGGCTATAAGCTGAAAAATAACCCGTTTTTCGAAAAACATCGGAATAGCGTGTCCAATTTTACGAAATAGATTTAAATAAAAGGTTGACCTTTTTACAATAAAGAGCGCAATACTGATAGTCCCTGATTCAATAGCACTATATATTTTCTAATAAAATCCATAAATTCAGCAAAAATGACCGCTGTCCGCCTTCATGATCTGAGAAGCAAAAATAGGCTGAAATGGAGCAGCAGCGCTGTTTCCGCTCTCTTTACAGGTCCGTTTTGCGGGCTCTCTCCTCTTGATTGATAACGCATCCGCCAACCTCTTAGGAGGCATTGCCCATTGTTCATGCCACTTTTAGTTGTTAATTTTGTAGTGTGCACTACAGATTACCAATCTAATCAGAGTGGGAGAGAGAAGAAAATGAGAAAAAAAATGAAGTCCAAGAGCAAGTCGAAAAAATTTGCGCAAGCCATCCTTTGTCTAAGTCTGCTTACGGGAACTGCCGCGGGCGTGTTTCCGACCGACGTCGCTTTTGCCGAAACGCAGCCTGAAGCGGACACCCCGTTAAACAAGCAAAATCTGCAGGCATTGTCCGTCATGTCGCTAGAGGCTTTGGAAAATGGTGTGAAACTGAATTTAGGAGATTATCAGGGCTTTATCCGCCTCTTTTCTGAAGACATGGCGAAAGTTTCCGTGTTGAAAAAAGGAGAAGACGAATTTGTGTCCCCTGGCATTGCAAAGAAAAATTGGAAAACCCCCCGTTTTAAAACAAAAGAGACGAATAACGAAATCACGCTGGCTACTGACGAATTGACAGTCAAAATTAATAAACGTCCTTTTGGCATCAAATTTTTGGACAAGCAGGGCAATGTCATCAATGAAGACGCGGCACAAGGCGTAGGCTATGAAGATGGAAAGCCGTATGTCTTCAAGAAAACCGACAAAGAAGAAAACTTCTACGGGTTCGGCGAGCAGTCCGGCGGGCTGAACAAACGCGGGAAAAGCCTTGGCATGTGGAATACGGATGCTTATTCCTACAATAAGGATACAAAGTATCTGTACACGTCCATTCCCTTTTTCCTCGGATTAAAAAATAAAAAAGCATACGGCATTTTCTTCGACAATACGTATCGCTCCTACTATGAAATGGCAAGTGAAAACGATGACTACTACTACTTCTATGCCAACGGCGGTAAACTGACGTATTACTTTATCAACGGTCCGGAAATCGGAGATGTTATCGATAAATATACGGAGCTTACGGGTAAATCCGAAACGCCTCCGATGTGGTCGCTAGGCTTCCATCAAAGTAAATGGGGCTATACCCCTGAAGAGCTGGTCGATGTTGCTAATACTTACCGTGAGAAACAAATCCCGTTGGATACGATGCACTTAGACATCGACTACATGGATGGCTACAGAGTATTCACCTGGAACGAGCAGTATAAGCAAGCGCTCAAAACGTTAAAGGGGCAAGGATTCCACGCCATTACAATCAATGACCCGGCGGTTAAACAGGATGATAACTACAGCGTTTATCAAGAAGGCACTCAGCGTGATTTCTGGGCAAAAAATCCCGACGGCTCCACGTTCATCGGCGAAGTATGGCCGGGGCCTTCCGCTTTCCCGAATTTCCTGAAGAAGGATGTGCGTGATTGGTGGACCGACAGTCTCGGTACTCTTCTGAATGAAGGGGTTGACGGCATTTGGAATGACATGAATGAACCTGCCGTATTTAACGGTCCGTTCCATACGATGCCGCTTGACGTCGTGTTTGAAGGCGATAACGGAGAGAAGAAGCTGCATACGGAATACCATAACCTGTATGGCCACGATGAAGCCGAAGCAACTTATAATGCATATGCAAAGCATAAACCGAATACCAGACCGTTTGTATTGACCCGGGATATGTATGCTGGAACTCAGCGCTACGCGGCGCTTTGGACCGGGGATAACGTAAGTAACTGGGAGCATTTGCAAATGTCGATTCCGATGAATGCCAATGTCGGATTGTCCGGCGTACCATTTGTAGGAAATGATATCGGCGGCTTCGCGAAATCGCCGGGCAATGTCCCAACCCCTGAATTGTTTGCGAGATGGATCGAGGTCGGCGCCTTCCTGCCGTTTGCCCGCGACCATTACGACAACAGCGCGAAATCAGGTCTCGGCAGCGGACAAGAGCCTTGGCAGTTCGGTAAAGAAGTGGAAGACATTAGCCGGAAGTACATTTCGATGCGATATGAGCTGATGCCGTACTTATACAATCAATTTAAGAAATCGGCCGATAACGGACAACCGGTTCAGCAGCCGCTAGTTTACCAATTCCAGGACGACGAGAAAACATACAATATCGAGGACCAATTCATGTTCGGCGATTCGATGATGCTGGCTCCTGTCGTTCAGCAAGGCCAAACGAGCCGTCAAGTGTACCTGCCGGCAGGTACCAAGTGGGTAGACTATTGGACAGGCAAAGAGTTTAACGGCAATCAAACGATTACGGTAAATGCCGATCTTGGGACGCTGCCGATCTTCGTGAAAGCAGATACGATCATCCCTCGTCAGGAAGTGGAACAGCATACGGATGAGAAGAAGCTGGAAAACTTGATTCTGGACACTTACTTGAATAAACAAGCTAGCTACAGCTTCTACGAGGACGATGCCAAAACATTGGACTACAAAAAAGGCGAGTACAATGTTACCGAATTCCATTTGGAGAAAACAGGCAACCATATCACGTTCGAGCAAGACAAAAAGGCTCAAAATTACAGCTCCGACATTAAGTCCTACACGCTTAAGCTGCATAATGCCGAAGAGCCGGAAAACGTAAAATCCGCAAATAATAAATACGGCCAAGCAGGCAGCTTCGAAGAGCTGAACAAACAAGAAAAAGGCTATTATTTCGATTCGGAAGAAAAAGTTCTATATGTCAAAATTCCTGTAAACGAAAACCGTAAGGTAACGATTCAGTAATACAAAATAAACGGGTTGAGGCCTCTTAGGCCTCAACCTGTTTGTTATGTCCAGGGTCTGATCTACTATATTTTCATTCTTGCGGCAGCTCAATCATATACTAAGATCGCTCCAGCCATTAGGCAGGAAAAAACCAAAATAATGCTTTTTCAAAAGGAGACTGAACGGATGGGACCTTTTTCAACAGATCTCTTGAAAGGGAAAGTTGTTCTCATTACAGGCGGAGCGACAGGTCTCGGCCGCGCCATGGGAGAAAAGTTTTTAGCGCTTGGCGCTAGTCTGGCTATTGCCAGCCGCCGGGAAGCCGTGCTTGAAAAGGCAGCCGAAGAAATGAGCCTTGCGGCCAGCCGTGTATTCTACAAAAGCTGTGATGTGCGTGACCCGGTTCAAGTGCACGATCTGATAACAGCCATAGAGAATCATTTTGGACATATCGATATACTCGTTAACAATGCTGCCGGCAATTTCATCAGCCCGACTGAGCGCCTCTCGCCGAGAGCGGTGGACGCGGTCTTAAATATCGTTCTGCACGGCACCTTTTATACGACGCTGGAAGTCGGGAAGCGATGGATTGAGCAAGGAAGACGCGGCACCATGCTGAACATCGTCACCACGTACGCTTCGACCGGTTCGGGTTACGTCGTGCCATCCGCAGCTGCGAAGGCTGGCGTACTGGCTTTGACCAGATCTCTCGCAGCCGAGTGGGCGCCTTATGGAATCCGTCAGGTCGCCATTGCGCCAGGCCCCTTCCCGACAGAAGGCGCATGGTCACGCCTCTCTCCTACACCCGAGCTGGAAGAGAAAATGGTCGGCCGCGTTCCCCTGAAGCGGGTTGGCGACAAAGAAGAACTGGCCAATCTGGCCGCATATCTCATTTCGGATTATGCAGCCTATATTAACGGCGAAGTCGTAACGATAGACGGCGGAGAATGGCTGCAAGGCGCAGGCCAATTCAACAGCTTATCCGAGGTTACCGATCAGCAATGGGACTCTCTGGCTGAAATTACGCGCAAGGGTAAGGGATAAGCACCGGCGGTCAGGTAATGGCGGCTTCCGTTCCAAAAGCTTTAGGGCCGCGCGGCTGATCGCCCTTGTCGTCCGGCTCCAGCGTAATGCCGATACGGTCGTAGTTTAATTCGTCTGATTCGATCGCCATCGTGAGCAGGCCAATTCCCTTCTCGTCAACACGGAACGTACCGGCGCTCGTTCGGCTGCCATCGCGGAGAAGCCAGACCTGATAGGCTTGCTCATCTTTGGTTGGCTTTGCTCCGAACACATAGACAACGAATTGTTTGCTTTGTCCCGTGTCAACAATACATGCGACACCATACGCACGCTCCTTCTCACTCGATTCCGCCTTTAGCATGTTAA
>DATJKM010000023.1:0-8434 GCA_035491515.1 Candidatus Udaeobacter sp.
CGGTTAATCTGATATTTCAAGCGCAGCAGCGCATCGATGCCGGTACCGCCAAGTCCAATAATCAAAATCGGGTTATCAATCGTGTCTACCCGAATTTTTTCGCTGACAATACCTCCGCCAAGCGAAACGTCGAGCTGCTGAATATGTTCTCTTACGATCGGTTTCATTCTTTACTACCTCCTGGGCTCTATTTAAACGAGATATTCCATTATTATCGTTTTGTCCACTTGTTTCAGCGAAACCGCAATACGGTCTCCGCTCTTCATTTCTAATGGGCGGGTCGCATCGATTGCCCGTCCCGACTTCTCAATCGTGCATGTGGAGCTGTTTTGCAGCACGATGCGGTCGTTGCTGCCCGGTTTGAAGACGACTTTCTCTGTTTCCTTCAGCTCAGGCGCCAGCTGCAGCAGCTGGTGGAGCATCAGCTTGCCTTTGAAGGCAGACAGCTTCTTGTACTGCGGCGACGTCTTATCACCCGTATTCTCATCCCGGATTTCAATGACGAGCTGCCCGACAAAGCCGCGGTTCGCCTGCTTCAGAAGACGCAGCACGAAATAGGCAGCTGCGAGCAAGACCGCCAGTCCTATCGCGCTAATAATGACAGGTACAGCCGGGAATGGCTTCTTTGCTGTACCTTCCGGCTTAGCCGGTGCAGTCCCCGCTTTAGCCGTAATGGTAACCGCATCCGTCTCACGGAAGAAGCTTTCCTCCTCGGCCTTTACTCTGATCTCATAGTCATGCTCTTCGGCAATTTTATACGTTCCTTCAAAATGATCGCCCGCATTTTCCATCGGTAATTCCTCGGTTTTACCGGTGTCCAAATCCTTAACGAGTAAAACCGCGCTCATGTTGCTGTACTGCGTCTTGTCCTCCAGTTTTTTCCCTCCGCTTACCAGGTAAGAGCTGAATTGCACCTTATCGCCCTTCGAATAGGCCGTTGAACCGAGCGGGTCCATCGCCAAGCTCAAATCATAGTTAAAAATAAGATTGATGTCGATTTTATCGCGATTCACACCTTTGATCTGCAGCGTCCAGTCGCCTTCGGACGGCTTAAGCAGCTTGAGCAGGGAGTAGCTCTTCGATCTCGATAGCAGGACGCCGTCCGAAGGAATCGCAACCGTGTTGCCTGCCGGATCAACCAGCTTTGCCTCAACCGGTTTAGATGACATGATCGAAATATTCGCTTCCAATACATTGGCATTTGGAACGGAAATTTTCACATTTTGATAGCTCCCGTCCGCCGTAAACGAATCGACTGGCACGACGTTCAGCTCCTGATGGCTGGCGAAAATCTCGCTTAATATTTGCGGCAGATCATCTGCCGAATCGGTTGAGAACGACTTTCCGCCTGTCAAATCCGATAGCTCGGCCAGCGCTTCCTCATTTAATTTCCCGTTGGCGTTCAGACCGATCGTATAGATCGGAACGCCGCTGTCATTCGCTTCTTTAATAGCCTTCTGCATGTCCGCGTCGGACTGTGCCTCTGTTCTGCCGGAATCTTTATCAAAATCGTTATTGCCGTCAGCAAGCAAAATAATCATCGGCTCGTGATCGGGATCGGCTCCATCATCCAAAATTTGCATAGCTTCCTTGACTCCGACGGATATGTCGGTATAGGCGCCGCGGTTTAATTGATCGATAAAACTCTTCAGGTTCTCTTTGTCCGCCGCCGACTGGATTTCCAGCAGCGCCTTCTCGCGCTGGATCTCGTCGGTATAGGCAACGATTCCAACCTGATCGCCCTGTGCCGACAGCATGTCGACAAACATCTTCATCGCTTCGTTGCCGATTTTGCCCGGATCGCTCGTGCTCATCGAATTGCTCACATCGAGCACCAGCACCGCATCGATTCGAGAGGCGTCTTGCGCAGCGTACGCCGTGGATAAGCCGCTGAACGGCAGCATTAGCAGGGCGGAAACCCATATAAGTTGATGTGAGAAACGTTTAAGTCGATTCATTTTTGTACTCCTTTGCAATGGGACGAGAGCATCTGCCGCCTAGTCCAATAGTCACTGTTAGTAACTGCTCCCAAGATGATGATATACTATTAAATAAGTATACCTGATAGATTTCCAGAAATCACTTTTACTGTAAGAGAGGAATAATACATGGTTACATACGTCTGTCTTGGACTATTGTTTCTTTTTGTCATGATCAATGCTATTAGCTGCCATTCACGCCGGAAGCGGGCTCCATCTCATGAGGACCTTAACAAGCTTGTCTTTTCTATCCTGAGAAGCAGCGGGCAGCGTGATCGCGAATGATGAAGAAGCTGCCGGTACTTCTTAACCCTTTTATTAAAACACGCTATCCTTATAATAAGCTTAAAATTTGCCGCCGCTGCAATTACTTTACTGTACTTGGTGATGCAAAATGCCCAGTATGCGGCAAAGCTGCCCTGCAAAGCGTGGAGAAACGGGCTTCCTCCATGCTGCAGCGATCGATGTGGAAAGCGCGGCTCATTGCATTGTTAATTATCGTCGTCGGCCTGGCGATGAGCGGGTCAACGATGCAGTCCAGCCTGTTCGCTGCAGGAGGATTGGCGTTACTCGCTCTATTATGGACGATCCAGAGACGGTCGACCCCTGCACTTTTACGCTTGCAGCTAGAAAAATTATTTCAAAATGAAGCTGATACCCTTATTGCAGGCCTTGTTAATGACCGGGATTCGGCCATTCAGGTGTTTCATAGCGGCGATAAACCGCTCGCCTATGAAATGCTGCGTGAAATCGGAGCGCTCGTCCATACCGATCAGCTTCGGATCGAGCAAATATTGCTGCTTCAATCGTTTGTGCTGCGCAAGGACATGGATCTTATGCTGGACCCGCTGCTAATGGACCATTTCAATCCAGATCTTGTCGAATATATCGGCGAGCTCGCGAAAATCAGACGGGATCTGCTCAAGGAAAATACGTTCCGGTATATTTTGGTACATGAAGCCCAGATTCTGAGAATGGAACATGGCGAGAGCATATTAATCGGCGTTGCCGGTGCTGCAGTCAGAATGAAACGGTACATTGCCCTTTATCCGTATTTGGTGATGCGTTATGCGCGCAAGCTTCCTAAAGATCGTTTTCTGCGGTTATACCGGATCATTCAGAGCAGCCCGAACGCAAGCTCCGGGCCATTATATGAAGAGGTAATGAATATTTATAACGAGAAGTTCAAATGGGATGAGGATTTCAATCGTGCGAGCAAGGACCGGGGGATGTAGAACAGCCATTTAGCTTGATTTTGCCTAATTAAACAGCGTATTGGGAAATCAGGAGAATAGAATCAGTTTGAGATAAAAAGCGGGCTGTCTCTCAAGCGAGCTTACCGCTTTTGAGACAGCCCGTTTTCGATTATTGGCCTAACAAAATTTTGGCATACGGGGAATCAATCGGCAACATTATGACAGGTTCATTTTTCAATGTCGTCGCATAGCTCTCGAGCGTCCGGTAGAAATTATAGAACTGCGGATCTTTGCCATACGCTTTGTTATAAATAACCGCCGCCTCACGCTCTCCTTCGGCCACAATCTTTTTTGCATCGGCCTCAGCTTGCGCGATCAGCTCCGTAGCTGTACGATCCGCTTTCGAAGTAATTTTGCGGGATTCCTCGTCGCCCTCGGACAAATAGCGGGCCGCGATCGATTGACGATCCGAAATCATCCGGTTGTACACGCTTTGCTTATTTTCCTCCGGCAAATCGGTGCGTTTAATCCGGACATCGATAACTTCGATACCGTAGTTATCTCTTGTCAACGCCGCTACAACATCCTTCGTAATCTCGTCGTTGATGTTGCCCCGCGCCGTGTTCTCGCTAATGATATTATCGTAATTGACCTCCGACAGCTTTCGTCTGACAGAGTTATACACCGCCTCGTCGATCCGCTGAATGCCGCCGCTGACCGATTGCACCGTTCTCAAAAACTGCGATGCGTTGGTGATACGCCACACCGTGTAATTATCCACTACGATCGGCTTCTGGTCCTTCGTCAGTATCGTGGTCGGACTGCTCTCATAAGTCATTTGATACTTAGGCAGCATCGATACGTTCTCAATAAACGGGAGCTTAAACTGTAAGCCTGGCTCAGATACGGCCCTCATTGCCTCGCCGAACCGAAGCACGACTTTGTATTCGCCTTCCTTCACGATATACATCGAGCCTGAGCCCAAAATAAGAACAACCAGCACGACGATAAGCGTTAGCCATTGTTTTCTTTTCATTGTGCGTCACCTCCTTGCGGAGCTTCCGTGACTGGCGGCGTTGCTGCCGGCGGAGCCGCAGCGCTGCCCGAACCGCCGCGCAGCAGCTCATTGAGCGGCAAATAGTTTACCGTATCGCTGTTTGAATTTGTAATAAATATTTTGGCATTCGGCAATATTTTCTCCAGCGTCTCCAGAATCAAACGGCTCTCTGTAACGTTCGGGCTATTTTTGTACTCCCCGTAAATCGCATTAAATTTGGCAACGTCACCCTCCGCATTCAAGATCCGCGATTTCTTCTGGCCTTCCGCATTCTCAAGAAGAGCTTGCGCCTCTCCGCGCGCTTTCGGTATGCGATCGTTTTCGTACTTCGCGGCATTATTAATTTTCGTATTTTTCTCCTCGCGCGCGTTCGTGACCTCGCGGAAGGCTTCCGCTACCTGACCGCTTGGCGGCTCGATATCCTGGAACTTAATATCAATGATCTGGATGCCTGTTTGGTATTTGGCCTGCAGCTCGATCAGCTTCTCCCGAACCTTGTCTTGAATGACCGTCTTACCGTCTGTGATGGCATAATCCAGCTTCTCTGAACCGATTACCGCACGGATAGAGGAGCTTGCCGCATTACGCAAAAACTGCTCGGGATCCGAAATGTTATATAAGTAGTCGCGAATGTTGCTTATCTTCCACTGCACAACCGCATCCGCCGATACTATATTTTCATCGCCCGTAATCATCATCGCTTCCTCTTCGACCGGAACCGCCTCCGAGCCTTCCTGACGGTAGCCGATATGTATCCGCTGCGTCAGCTCGGCCGGAACGGTAATGACCTGCTGAATCGGATAAGGCCATTTGAAATGCAGTCCTGCCGAAGTTTCATTCGAATACTTCCCGAAAGTTAAAATGGCGGCACGTTCTTGCTCTTGTACCGTGTAGAAAGAAGACGTCCCTATAAAAATGATAATAATTGCCGCAACGACACCGATTACAATTTTCTTCACCGTGTCTGGCTTGAATTCCGGCGGCCTGCGGACGCCCATACTCTGATTCTGGTTTTGATCCGTGAAACTCACTGACATCTCTCCCCTTTCAAGCGTTTGTCATATTTTTCAAATAAAACCGCTTTAGGGGATAATACGGGAAAGCAAGCCACAGGTCACGGATTTTTCGCAAATTTTATTGTCTATCCTACTAAACATTCAGATATCTTCGTTTTTCTGCGTTTTAAGCTGTCCTAGCTGAAATTAAGCATGTTTAAATAGCAGCAGCTTAGACTCAGCCGGCGCCAGATCAATGCGATGCTCGTCGTCCGCTGAATCTATACGCCGCTCTTGTCCGCTCCATAAATCCCGAACGACTATCCCCTTAGACGAATCTATGCCCATTCTTGCAAATGATGCATGCTTAACTATTTCCGTTTCCGCGTCGAAGTTGAAGGCGGCAACGTAAGTGCCTTCCCGAGCGCTCAGCGCAAACAGTTCTTCGCCTTTGCTGCCGCTTCTGCCCTCAACCGGCCGGAAGGTTTCGCCGCGCCGCGCAAGCGCCATAACCTCGCGGTTCGTCATCCATTCCTTTGCCCGCCGCGCCGCTTCCTCCATACGGTAATCATCGCCGAGCAGCAGCGAGGTGCCGGCAATAACAGCGCTGTTCAATCGGCTTCTGCCTTCATGCTCGCTGGTCGGCCGCTGATTGTCGCTTTTGTAAAGAACGACATGGTCTGGATCGTTAAAACGGTAGAGGCTGTCATTAATCCACCAGCCGTAGGTAAGCGCGTTAAGCATGTATTCGGTATCGTTAACCGTCCCGAAAGCGTCGCAGGAAACACGGCGGCTGTGCGCATAGCCATGCGGGAATAAAGGAGCTATCGATAAATTGATTAAAAACGGACGGCCGACCCGCTCCGGTGAAAGCATCTCGCGTATGTGCGCCATACCTTGATTATAGGCTTGTATACCCGTTCGCACGCTCTCCTCATGGAATACGCCTTCCATCGCGCCATGCGTTAGAAAATCCAATTTCACGTAGTCAAAACCTGTCGCGACAAAGCTGTCCAGGCTTCTCTTAATTCGCGCCCGCGCCTCGGGATGCGTCGGATCAATCGGGAACGCTCCATCCATCTTCGGCAGCGGCTGCCCTGCCTGATTCTTAATAAGGATTTCCCGGTAAAGCACCTTGCCGTCCGTTCCTTCAACCGGACTATCCGGATCATTTCCCCAGAAAGCGAACGGCGTATAATAAATGCCCGGCTTTTGTCCGTTTTCCTTTACCCGTCGAACGGCGTCTTTAAGCTGCTCCTCAGGCAAGCTGTTCCAAAACGCATCAAAATTGACATATAAGCTATCATTGTTGTCAGCGAAACCATTTCGCTGCAATTCCTTTGCAAAAAAATCCGAAGTATGCGTATATACATCATAATCAAGCTTGCTCATCACGGCAGACCAGCTGTTCCAGCCCATCGGCACGCCGCCTTCCCACGGGAGAGCGGGAGAGCATACCGCATTGGCCTTGCCGTACGCCTCAAGTCCGTCGCGGTAATCTGAGAAAGCCCCCACAAAAATGGTCGGCGATACGATGCTTCTGCCCCGGATAGAACCGTGCGCAACCGTATCCCTTGTTTGCATATCTGCTGCTCCGCCATAAACGCGAAGTCTGCCGACCGCTTCTGCAAACGTCCCTTCCACAACTAAGCCCGTTTTCCAGCGATCATGCGTTACCGATCCAATGACGAAGCCGTTTCTGCTTATAGAACGATAAATGGCGGTTGCCTCATAGCTGTGCACGCTGCAAGGTATCGCATGGGATGCAAAGCGAACCCATTTGTCATTATCGAACGGGACAAACAACGCTCTTATTTCCTCTCCCGCCTCGGAGCTCTCCCCAAATTGTGCAACGCTCCCGTCATTTAAATAAGCTGCGAGCGGCGCGAGCTCATTGGTCTCCCACTCGAATTCGCTTTCTGCTTCCAGCTCCGTTAACAGATAAGGAAGCTGCTCATACATGAGAAAATGCTGCCGCAATACCGGCTTCCCATTCTCTTCATGCTCAAAGGCCCAGCGTATGCCGCGCCCAAAGCCGTCCTCTACCTGTTGTACCAGAGCCCCGTTTACGCGATGATTGCTGTAATACGTTGAACGCAGCAGCTCTAAACCATAACGCGCTTCCGCATAAAGCCCCTCCAGCGCTTCACCGCTGCTCCACCTTAGCGTCACGCTTCCATCCTTCAAATTCGCCGCTGCTTGAATAATTCCATTGCCGACTACATACTCGTCCTTGATATGCTCCAGCTTGAATTCCCCAATCTTCACTCTAAATCAGCTCCTGTTTTGAAATTAAAGGAGACCGGCTGTGCCGGCCTCCCTCATGCTTGCCTTTACGGTTATTTCCACAGTTCTAAGCGATTTTTGTAGTTGCTCGTGTAAATAGCTTCAACCTTCTCGTCGCCTGCCGCTTTCATATCGCTCAGCATTTTATCGAATAGGCCGTTTGCTTCTTCGGCGCTCTTCGCCATAATAGCCTTCGTCAAACCCTGCCTCACAATATCGTTCACCTTCTGCTCGTTAAGCGCTTCAGGCGTTCCGCCCTGCGGTCCAAGTCCGTCGTAGAGCACGGAATCATAAACGGAGTCGGACAAGTTTTTAATGGCCATTTGATCGACTGCCCCGCGTTCATAGCGTCCCGGCAAATCATACGGCGTTCCGTCTGAGCCTTTCCCGTTTTTAATGAACCAGGTCCATTTGCGAATGCCCGTTTCTTTCGTGTAAGCATTCCAGTCATTTTTAAAGCCTTGAAGCACTTCCGGACGCGGCGTATGCTTGCCGTCCTTCATATCCCAGTGTTTTCCCTCGATGCCCCACATCAGCAAATATTGCCCTTCCTCGCTCGCCAGGAAGTTAATAAATTTCATCGTGCGTTCCGGGTTTTTGTTTTTCTTCGTAATCGTGATCGCATCCCAGCCAAGCGAGCTGCGTCCGCCATAAGTCGTTTTGGATGGATCTACGCCGTCAGCAACAACCTTGTATGGAAACAGCTGCGATTCCTCGCCGCGATCCTTCAACAATATCGAATTCGCTCCGCCGGTCTCCCAGTATGCACCCGTAGCAGCAAGCACAGTTCCCGCAGCCAATTTTTGTTCCCATACCTGCTTCTTGTTAATCGCCCATTCTTTATCCAGAAGGCCCGAGCGGTACAAATCATTCATATAGAGGATCATATCGCGGTATTTCGGGTTTTTTACATCAAACTTC
>DATJKM010000024.1:0-12920 GCA_035491515.1 Candidatus Udaeobacter sp.
CCGCGATTTTTTTTAGCTGGAATAGCTGCTGTATTTCTTCTTGTAATAGCCGTGACCTTGATAGGGGCGGTTATGCGGACGATAGTGCCCGTTATTGTAATCACTGCTGCTGTAATGGTGACCGTAGCGCTTGCGACCCATGAGCGAGTATAACAAACGTTTGAGCAAATGCTTTAGCATGATTCTAACCTCCTAAATTTTATTGTGAAAAATGGTTTTGAAAGCAATCGCTTATGTTTTGTGAAACAAAAGGGGCATCGGAAGCGTACGCTTTCATATGACTAATAATACGTATTTTTGTTGCTATGGTTTCTTAATTGCCGACAAATTTCGCTCGACAAGGCGATTGAGGACATCAGACAGCTGCTGGGGGCAAATAAACGATGTGGACTTTTTTCGTGCGCAAGTATAAGGATATGATTAACCATTGGCGGGATTATCCGCTTCGTACCGGCGTGATTTGGATGGGGCGATACCGAATTGAACGCTTTATCGGAATGGGCAGCTACGGGCAAGCTTATGCGTGCACCGATGTCGTGACGGGAAATAAGGTTTTAATGAAACGCAACATGCCGAGCAAGAAAGAGATAGGCAGACAGCTGCTGGAGAGGGAAAGCATGATTTTGCAGAAGCTGAGTCATCCGCAAATTCCAAAGTGGATCCGTTACGAGAAGAAAGGCTTTGATGAAGCGCTTCTAATGGAGCTCGTCGATGGCGACAATTTGGAGCACAAAATAATGGAGCAAGGCCAGATGTACTCACTAGAGGAGACGTTAAGCGTCATAAAGCAGCTTTTGCAGCCTCTTGGTTATTTGCATCGAGCCGGCTTCGTGCACCGCGACGTCCGCATTCCGAATGTGCTGGAGAAAGGCGGGCGCTTGTATTTGATCGACTATGGGCTCTCCTGCCGCATTGGCGAACAGCTTCCAGAAGCATTGCGCATAGGTCTGAAGGAAACGGAGCCGCTTGAAAATAAGGAAGGCCATTTGCCGGGAGGCGGCTGGTCCAGCGCAAAGCGCCTGATGAGACGTCCCGTTCCGGCGAGCGATCTGTACGGATTAGGCCATTTGTTTCTGTTCATGATGTATGCAAGCTATGAGCACCATCAAGAGCAGGAAGAGCGCAGCTGGGAAGAGGAGCTGGAGCTTCCGCTGGCGGTGAAGCAGTTCGTGCGCAGGCTTCTCCAGCAAAGCGGGCCGGGCTGGGCGTCCGCTGCGCAGTGTGAGCAGGAGCTGGAGCAGCTTCTGGCTTCTCTGACAGAATAATCGGCTGAATTATAGGGTGCGAAGTATTTCTTTCAGGCTTTCGTTGCTCATTACATAGTAGACGACCGCGATGATGGTTAGATGAAGCGGATAGAAGCTGCGCCATACGATGCGTGGTACTTTTATTTTATCGGCGCTGCGCATGAAATCGGGCATATAGACGATGAGAACGGTGGCCATTAAGCTGAAGGCTTGAATCAACCAGCCCTTAACAAAAATACTTACCATATTCAGCGAGAAGTGAAACAGGGTAAACCACTGCGTCTGGGCATAGCGGTAAATGAGCACGAGCAGCACGACATAAGCGCCGTAACTGAACGGAATAACTTCCAGCAAACCGGCAAAAGAAGCAGCTAACAGATATTGAAGAAACGGCTTGCCGTTCCATTTATCGAGAAGGCGTAGAAGCAGCAGGCAGACGAATAAAGAGCCCACTGTGTTGACTTCAAGCCGATGAAAGGCGAATTGATAAGGCAGCTGCGAGAGAAGCGCGATCCATGCAACTCTCTTTAAATACTGATGAATGTCACTCGTGCGAAAATAGCCCAGCACAATCGCGTAAGCATAGAACGGCAATGCCAGCCGTCCAATTATTCTCCATACGATGTGCTCAGGAAACCAAACGAGACCGATGTGGTCGATAAGCATCGTAAGCATAGCCAAAAATTGTATCGGAATCACCTTCATTTTCTCTCGACTTGCACCTAGTATAGCATAAGGAATACGAGAGAATATGAACAGGAAGACCTCCAAGCCGCTTTGCGCGAATGAGGAGGTCTTCGTTGTATGGTATGGGCCTTATAGGCCGGCGTTCTTCTGCAGCCTCCGTGCAATTTCTATAAAATCCTCCTGCGATATGCCTGGCGCGAATTCCTCCGGCACCTCGCTCAAATCCGGCATTGGCGCTCCCTGAGGGGCGCCTTGAATAACCTCCAGCGGAGCTCCTGTGAGCGGATTCTGACCATTCCAAATAAGGACAATATCTTTGTAATCGTTCTGGCTGAAGGTATACAGCTTGTTGCCAAGTCCCATGGCTTCATATTTCCGCGCCGTCTCAAAGCTGTTGTTGCTAAGGTCGGGTATGGGAATGAGCTTCTTCACATCGACGCCAGTCGCAATTTCCAATGCTTTCGCATATGCGAGTATATGAACGCCGCCTCGAACAAGCAAATATCCGATCATCGCACGCGCGGTAGGATGGTCGGTCATCTCATAGACGCGCATCTTATGCGTGCGAGCCCCGCACTCCAAGAAGAAATTATGCAGTAGATCAAGCACGAGGTTGCCGCTGCTAAACACATTATCACCCGTCCAAGCGCGGCCCATTGAATCTCCGGGCATGGAGGTTTGAGCGGTTGCGATAAAAAAATAGCTGTTGCGCTTATTTACTCCCTCCTTCAGCGGTGCCGAGTTCGGATTGCCGGGACTGGTGGTGCCTGTAAGCACCATATTTATAGCTGTAGAAACAAGCTCTACATGGCCAAACTCCTCGGCCGTAATACTGGATACAAGGTCATAGAAAGGCTTAAGCTTCTTTTTCTCGCGAAAATTAAAGGATTGGTACATGTAATTGTTCAATGTCGACATCTCGCCGAATTTCCCTCCAAGCAGCTCCTGTACCGCTGCTGCGGCATTTGCATCCGCGTAAGGCGAAGGCGGGAGTTCAACCTGAAGCCGGTTAATTCGTTCAATCACGAGCTTATTCACCTCATTTCATCGACAGTTCAATTTATCTATATGTATGGCAGCTTTCGCAGTCATAGACCGCCGATGTCAAAAAGGACAACCTTCTGTCGAATGGACATGAATTCAACGTTTGGCGGGTGCCACTTGTCCATACCTCTCTCTTAAATTTGCATAGAATAGAGTATGTTCGAGAGGGAGGGGGGATAGAAATGTCCGCCAATTTAAAACTGAAAGCCAGCAGCATGAAATCTGCTGCTAAAACTGCTAGCCGTGCCCGCATCTCTTCCAGCTGCAGATGCAACAAAGACGATCATAAAAGCTGCAGATGCAACAAAGACGATCATAAAAGCCGCTGCCGCAAGGAGGACCCTTCGGTTGAATCGATGCAAGAAGCAGGAAAAGAATTAAGCGATATTTTCAAGCAATTGAAAGACAGACAAACTGCAGCTAAGCTTGTCAGAGCGATTCGCTGCCGTGACGCGAGAGCTGTACAAAGCCTGCTGGGTTGTGACTGCCGTGTCGTTAACTTTTTCTGTACGCGCGACAAAGATTGCGTAAGAATCTGCTGCCAATTCGGTAAATTCAATGATGTAACCGTTACGTTCGATATTTGCGTCAAAAGAGTACAAGATGAGTGTCGCCGCCGTCACCATTGTTGGTTCTGATTGTCCTAAGAGGGGCTGCCCGTGCTATCGGGCAGTCCTTTTTTGGGCGGAAATCACAGCGGCGGCATTAAACGCATACGATACAGGAGTGAGAGCCTAAAAGGATGAACAAATATGGAGGTGACGAGGATGCCGCGAATACCTCGATTTCCGCGAGATTTGCTGGATGAACACCGCGTCTGGCATCATGCGAATCATGTTGTTCCCGGGACTGTTCCGCCGCCTGGTTTCGGTGACCGGTTTTTGCGGTTTCACCGCGATTTTATTTATCGGGTTTATAATTGGCACGATTCAATGGGATATGACCGAAGATGGATTGCGGGGTGGCCCCGGGTTCCGGACGGTATTAGGCGTTCGCCATGCTATAATGCGGGGGCAGAGCAGAGAGTTCAATATAATCCGAGATCGTTCACGTCAATCGATCAGCTGGGCAGCTTTATTGAATTCAATCTTCATGGCTGCTTTCATGAAATGGCGGCGCGGCTGTACAATCAGCCGGAGCTGAATGACTTTGACCTTGCGCCGCGCAATACGGAGTTCTATAACATTCATGGATTAATAGATCAATGGTATATCAATTGGGAGCGTGCGTGGGGAATTCGCGGGCAAGCAAACAAAAGCAGCTGCACGCGTTAAGTACAGCTGTGCAGCGCCCGAAGCACGCCCGCATAGTAAGAGAATTGACGAGGCACAAACTGATCCGCCCGGACGAAGCGCTGCACAGCCGTCAGCTGCCTTGTCTGGTCGCCGAGCTCGACGCCAAGTGCAAACACCTCTGATACAGAGCCTTCAAACATCGCAATCAGCTCATCAAGATCGGCCTCATAAACGCCGGCCACTTCTTCAGGCTGCAGCTGAAGCTCAGTTAATGGAACTTCGCACACAAGGCCGAAAACGTCGCTGACCTCGCGGTCGATGAAAGGCTTGCCATTCACTTCTCCGCTTGCTTCCTCCCGTATTTGCCCGAGCGGGATGAGCTGCTCGAAATGCGCGTTTACGCCGAGCTCCTCCTCTAGCTCGCGCATGGCTTCGCGTATCGTTTCGCCTGCGGTCAAATGACCGGCGGCCGTTATATCGTAGCAGCCCGGATTCGTATCCTTGCCGGCCTGCCGCAGCTGGAACCGCACATACCGCCGGTTCTCTTCGCGGCGCGTCAGCCAGCAATGGAATGTGCGATGCCAATAGCCATGCTCGTGCGTCTCTGCGCGCGTCGCCGTGCCTAGCGGCCGAAGCTGCTCATCATAAATGTCGAACAGCTCCTCAGCCATGCGCGGAAGCCTCAAGCTGGGATGTGCAGTGCTTGCAGCGGGAAGCTTTGACCGGAATCTTGGACAAGCAGTACGGGCAATCCTTCTCGATTGCTTCTACGGGCGCTGTTTCTTTCTTCTCATTGCGGCGCAGAACATTGATTACTTTGACGAGCAGAAAAATACAGAAGGCAACAATCATAAAGTCCAGCATAACGTTAATAAATTGACCGTAAGCAATGTAAGGTGCCGTAGTTGGATCTGTAAGCCCAGCAATTTCTTCTTTTGTATAAAGAGGAATCTTTAAATCTTTAAAATCAACTCCTCCCAAAATTCTACCAATCGGAGGCATAATGATATCGTTGACGAGTGAAGTAACGATTTTGCCGAACGCTCCTCCAATGATGACCCCGACCGCTAAGTCGATGACATTTCCTTTCATCGCAAACTCTTTAAATTCCTTGATGATTTTCATCGTATTCCCTCCAAAAATTTTTGTGAATAAAACCGGCAATGCTAGCAACAGCTTATTCATTCCTTGCTGCCCGTTTCTACTCAGACCATTCTATCATAATAGCCGAAGATGGGGAGTAGGGAAACTCTCACCGCTTTTCTGACAAAAATCTGCAAAATTTTGTGGAGAAAAGAGAGGGTTTTTGTGAGAATTGTCGAATTTCTTTATTGCAAGTAAATTTATGGATATTTAAGGAGTCTTATGGCCTATCCTATCATTAATGGAAACCCCTATTTTCTAGTTCTATCGATCATTATTATGTGCTTTGCGTCCTATACCATGCTCAATATGATTGAGCAGCTGCAGCCGCGGGAGCGGACATACAGATTCAACTGGATCATTGGCGGAGCATCCGTTTTTGGGCTGGGTCTATGGACCATGCATGTCGTATCACTGCTTGCGTCAGATTATAGAATGGTTATGGATTGGGTCATGCTGGCCGTATTAGTCGTATGTGCCGTTATCGTCTATGCCGCCTTAGTTATATTGAAGAAGCAGTGGCTCTCGCGAAGGCGTTATTTATTTAGTGCTTTATTGATGGCGCTTGGGGCCACAATGCTCCAATATATGTCCATGCTGTCTGATTCGGTTATTAATTTAGAAATGAACTGGCTGCTCTATTGGCTCTCCTTCGGAGTCAGTTTTGCAGGCGCTTATTTGGCCTTTTACTGGCTGGAGGCAAAAACGTCCAAGTATAAGTTTAAAAGCTGCTTGTCGCTCGGATTGTCTAACATGGCGATGCATCAGATTGGCTTGCATGCGATGCAGGTCGATTACAATGATATTTTATCGACGGATCTATTAAACGATTATTTACTGATGCTCGCTTTCTTGCTCGGGGTGTCTACTTTAATCATCCTCAGTTTTAGTCTGACAACCTGGCTAGCTGCGAGCAAATACAGCCAAATCGACGAGCGGTATAAGCTCCTTGTCGAAAACTCCATGGATACGATCGCCTTAATTAGCGATGGAAAATGGGAATATATGAATCGGGCCGGACTGCGTATGTTCGAGGTCCAGTCAGAGCATGACATCATCGGAACAAGCGTGTATAACCTGTTGGATGACAAATACTTTGGACAGATGGCTGCTTTGCTCGCGGCCGGACAAGCAGGCGAGGATGCTCCAGCTCCGACTAACCCGATTGAGCTGCAATGGATGTCGGTGCAGGGTACGCTGCTGCATACGGAAATGGTAAGGGCAAGCTCAACCTTTTCGGGCAAGCAGATTGAGCAGGTCATTATTCGCGACATTTCTGAACGAAAGAAGAATGAGGAGCTGCTCATTAATTCGGAGAAGCTTAATGTAGCGGGTCAATTAGCCGCAGGTATTGCCCATGAAATCCGAAATCCGCTCACCTCGTTAAAAGGCTTTTTGCAGCTTCTTTCATCCGGACGGGGGAATACAAGCAATTTCTACGACATTATGAAATCCGAGCTCGTGCGCATCGAATCTATTGTCAGTGAATTGCTTATGCTCTCCAAGCCGCAAATTTATGAGTATGTTCATAAGGATTCGCGTCAGATTATGGCGGATACGGTAAACCTGCTGGAGACGCAGGCGATTTTGCACAACGTCGTCATCGAATTCCATGCCGATTATCGCCCGCTATGGGTAATTGGCGTTGAGAATCAATTAAAGCAAGTGTTTATTAACGTGCTCAAAAATGCGATTGAAGCGATGCAGAGCGGGGGCGTGGTCACCATCGACATGTCCCTTCATGAAGAGCGGAATGTATTGATCCGGATTAAGGATGAAGGCTCGGGCATTCCGAAGGAGCAGCTGTCTAAGATCGGGCAGCCTTTCTATACGACGAAGGATAAAGGAACGGGACTCGGCTTAATGGTCACGTACAAGATCGTCGATAACCACCAGGGTCAGATCACGGCTGAAAGCGAGATCGGGGTTGGGACAACCTTTATTATTCAATTGCCGTACAAGGAACTGCCTGTTACGCCAGTTCAAGCGCAAACGGCTGACACTGTGTTTGGCGCCAAGGACAGCTCTCTTAGCCAGCAGCCGAGGGGCGGCGGATGAATATTGAAATTGAAATTGAAACCTATTTTTAAAGGCGTCGTAATATGCTTAAGCAGTTAGGATTCACGATAATAGGAGTGGAGGTCGTTTTGATGTTCAATCGTTTTTTGGCTAGTATCGGTATCGGTTCTGCAAAGATTGATACACTGTTGGAGAAGGCTCGCTATGCGCCCGGCGAAGAGGTACGCGGTATCGTGAAGATTCAAGGCGGCAGCGTGGAGCAGCGGATTGAAACCATTCAACTATCGGTAATGACAGAATATATACGCGAGAGCAATGACAGTAAAATTACGCAGCACGGGGAGATTGGACGCTATCATGTCAGCGCGCCGTTCACGCTGCAGGCAGGAGAAAACCGCGAGGTGCCTTTCTCATTCCAGCTGCCTCATCAAACCCCGCTTACGATTGGACGCACGCCCGTATGGGTGAAGACGGAGCTGGCGGTTATCGGCGGCGTCGATCCGGGCGATAACGACCGAATTGAAGTGGTTCCGACCACTCCAATGAATACGGTGCTGGAGGCGCTTGATTTGCTAGGCTTCCGCTTGCGCAAGGCTGAGTGTGAGTACTCCTCCCGTCTCGGCGGCAAAATGCCATTCATCCAAGAGCTGGAGTTCGTTCCGACAACGCAATTCCGTGGGCAGCTCGATGAGCTTGAAGTGATGTTCTACCCATCGGACCGCGAGCTTGAGCTGGTGCTGCAGATCGATCGGCGTGCGCGCGGCTTATCCAGCTTCTTTGCAGAGGCGATGGATATGGATGAATCTTTCGTGCGGATCCGCTTGACGAATGAACAGCTGGCAGCAGGACCGAATGCGATCGCCCATCAGCTGTCCGATACCATCGCGCGGTTCGCTTAGAAGGCTCCAGAATAGAAGTCAGCCCGGGAGTGCTCCTGCAGGAGCACTCCCGGGCTTTTTTTGCGGATACAAGCTGTGTTATGGGATGGAGCCTTTATTGTAGCGATGCAATGGGGGCAGATAAGCTTATATTTCACCGCGAAACGAGCTTTTGCCGCCAAAGGACGACGCCAGCCGTTTACACTTGGTATAATAGCTGGAGGAGGGGATTTACATTGGCAGAACCGCTTAAGGCCGTGTATGACGGATTATTTTTAGAACAATTTGCCAAATTGGTGAAAACGGCGTGGAGCCCGTTTGATGAAGCCCGCTTCGTGGAGCGTGTAAGGGACGGCAGCTGGACGCAGCTTGAGCTCAAAGCGCGTACTCGAAAAATAACAGAAGCGCTGGGCGCCGCATTGCCGCCATCTTATGAAGAAGCGCTCGCTGTTTTATATCAAATAGATGAACAATGTACGGGGCTGGCCTTTTTGTTTTTTCCGGACTTCATAGAAGTATTCGGGATGGAGCCGCAGCACTCTGCGCTCTCGGTAGCCGCGCTTGAACGTTTCACGGAGCGTTCAACCTCTGAATTCGCAGTAAGAGCGTTTATTCTAAGCGACCCGGAGCGTATGGCAAAACAAATGCTCGCTTGGGCAGATCATCCGAATGAGCATGTCAGGCGGCTGGCGAGCGAAGGAATCAGGCCGCGCCTGCCCTGGGCGCAAGCGCTGCCGCTCTTTAAGCGCGATCCGTCGCCGATCGTACCGATTTTGGAGAAGCTTAAGCGCGATCCTTCACTGTATGTACGCAAAAGTGTAGCAAACAATTTGAACGATATTGCGAAGGATCATCCGGAGCTTGTTATCCGGCTAGCGGCGGCGTGGATCGGCGAGGACGCAAAGACGGATTGGATTATCAGGCATGGCTGCCGCACGCTGATTAAGCAAGCCAATCCGCAGATCATGGCATTGTTTGGATATGCCGAGCATAAGGATGTTGACGCGGATGCTGCTGCGCTTCCGCTTGTGGCCGCTGCTGCTTTGGAGCTGTCTCAACATTCGGTAGCGATCGGCGGAGAGGTGGCTTTGCGCTATCGCGTGCAGCTGCGCGAGGGCGAGGGAGCCAAGCTCCGTATCGAATACGGCATTGCGTTCGTGAAGTCCGGGGGCAAGACGTCGCTGAAGCGGTTTCTGCTATCTGACCGCGAATATGCCGGCGGAGCTTCGGCATCGGGTGCACGGGTTCATCGCTTCGCGGATTTATCGACGCGCAAGCATTATAGCGGACTTCACCGCGTGACGTTATGGGTGAACGGGAGAGAGGTGGCCGCATCCGAGCTGCTTGTGACGGAGGCTGAGAAGGTATGACGATAGGTGCGAGAGTATTGAAAACAGGGATGGCCGTCGCGTTAGCGATCTATCTAAGCAGCTTGTTCGGCTTCGCATCCCCGCTTATTGCTGCGGTGGCAGCTATTTTTACGATTCAGCCGTCGATTTACCGGTCATGGCAGCGCGTAGCGGATCAGGTGCAAACCAACCTGCTTGGCGCGGTTATAGCGATTGCGGCCGTCCGGCTGTTCGGCCATACGCCGATTGCGGCTGGACTCGTCTGTATTCTTGTCATCCTGATCAGCATTCGTTTGAAAATGGAGAGCACGATCAGCCTGACGCTCGTTACGGTCGTCGCGATCATGGAGGCCAACGGACAAGGCTGGGATGTGGCGATTGAGCGGTTATTGATGGTGCTGACCGGTATCGGCGCTTCATTCGCCGTTAACGTGCTCGTCTTCCCGCCGCGCCCAAGACGGCAATTCACGGAGCAGGTGCATCAGGCCTACTCCCAGCTTTCATTGCTGCTGCGGACGGCGATCTCCAATGAAATGAAGGAGCAAATATTCCGCGAGGAGAAGGACAAGCTTCATGGGACGCTGCGCAAGCTGGAGGAGCGCCACGCCGTATTCGAAGAGGAGCGGAAGGTGCTTGCCCGGACGAAGACGAGCCATGCCCGGCAGCTGCTTGTATCGAAACAAATGATTAAGACGCTGCAAAAAGGGGCTGACCTTCTCGATGCGGTGGAGGAGCATTATTTCGCCTCCCCGAGCGCCGGAGAGTGGGCGCTTCGTTTCGATCATCAAATCGAGGAATTGTCGAAATATCATGAGCATATTTTGCTGAAGGCAGAGGACAAAATGAAGCCGAATGCGCTGATCGAGCCGGAAGAAAAGCGTGAAGCGCGTCTCGTGCAGGACTTAACGGCATACATCATGGATGACCCGGATGAGCATAAGCGCCTCGTCTTTGTCGCTTCGGGGCTATTCGAATATGCGTATCATCTTCGGCGTCTGGAGAAGCTGCTCGATCAAGTGCAGCAGCGCGAGGAAAACGCAAAGCGCAGTAACGAGGAGCCGGAGGGTGAAGAGCTGTAGCGGCTTCCCTTGTATGGCCAGCAACGCAGCCCGGCTAAAGGCGGCTGATTCGAGTTTACTGTTACATAAATGGTTATGGAGACAAAAACAGCAGGAAGGAGCGATGCTATCGAGCGCTCCGGCCTGCTGTTTTTCGTAGGGATGCTAAAACGGCTCGTTAAAAGATGCCAGCTTGTTGAACTGCAACGCTGCCAAGCTGATTATTTATTGATCGTCGTCCGTTTTGCTGCTGCCCTCATGACGGCGAGGATGCTGCATATGCGCTTCCGGATTATCGTCATCATCATGCGGAACCAACCTTGGATCGGTATGTCCCTGATGATGGTTATTAAAGAAGAGCTCGACCAGCTGCCATTCTGTCGTTCCAAGTGTGGGATCGGCCGGGAAAATATCTCCGCGTTCAAGCTGCTCCTCACGGCCCCATTCATTTCGGTAAGTACCCTTAACCTCAACCGGCTCGCCTGACATGGGATTCATCTCGTGATAGTTATTTGGATTGCTCATTGTGTCAACCAACCTTCCTATGCTTATAATCCGTGCTTCGGCACCGCTGCGCGATCGGCAACTGATTGCAGCTCACTGGCAGATTCTTTGCTGGCTTGGTTGCGGTCTGCTTTCGATTGCGCCTTGCTTGCCTTTTTCTGCAGATCGGATGGCTGTTCGCCTGACATGTGATCACCCTCCTGAGGAATTTATCGTTAGCTCTAACGAAACGGGTGTTTGCCGCCTTGGACGGCGCCAGCCGTTTACGCTTGTCTTCACAAGAAGATCCTCAACAGTGTGCCACAAAAGGAAGAAATGTATGAGTCCGGCTTAGAGGTTGAATGAGACAAGCTTATAATAAACGAAGTCCGCATGAGGGACAAACCGAATCGCGCTCCGTGACCGTTTCATTACAAGCCGGGCATGGCTCGGAAAATGGTGCTGCGGAAGCTGAAGAACCGCCTTCGGATTTGCCGTCACCTTTGGCGGAGATTTGTTCCGACGGTTGACGAAGATGGGCAGGTGTGCCGAAGAGCGTCTCGACTATTTCCTTTAAATCCCTGTACCGGTCAGAATCGTCTGAAGCGAGTCTAACGAACATAAACATGCCGGCGAGCAGCATGCCTGCAATGATAAGCACGATAGCGGTCGCGCCAACGTCGAACCAAGAAAATAAGGGCGGCGCCAGATGCGCCGCCCAGCCGTTCAATAACGTCTGATCTGTCATACATGCACACCTCACTAGTTCAACTGATAGCGAGACTCAAGCCGTTTGCCTCCGAACCACATAACCAGCACGGCGGTGATCGAGACAAAAATCCGCCAAGGCTCATCGACGAGATTGCCGATATCGAAGCTGATCAGCGAGATGCAAAATATCATAACCGCCTTGCCGAGCAGAGTAGCAAGCAAAAACGTGCGAAAAGGCACGTTACTTAGGCCGGAGACGATCGTAATAATCACGGACGGCGTGAACGGGAAGCAAGCGAGCAGGAACAGCGGCGTGAAGCCTTTGCGCTCGATCCAATTGAAGAACCGCTGCGATTTTGGAAAACGTTTCTCGAGCTTCCCCTTAACGTTGCGGCCAAGCTTGCGGCTGATCCAGAATACGGTTATGCTGCCTGCGGTTACACCGATCCATGAGAATAGAAATCCGAAGCCAAGGCCGTATATGTTCGCATTAGCCGCAATGATAAGAAATAATGGAAGGAAAGGAAGAAACGATTCAATCATCGGCAGTATCATGCCGGGCAAAGGGCCCCACTGCGAGTAGCTTTGCAGCGTCCATTGAATCGAATCAAGATCCAGATGCTTTAGGTATTCCAGCCAATTGTGCCAATCATCCATAAATTTAACTCCGTTCTACTTATTTGTAGCTTTTTCATTTGCAGCGAACGCCCGGAAAGGAAACCATAAATAAAAAATTCCGATCATCCCAAACAGGACGGCGCTAATCCAAAAGACGGATGCCTCTCCGTTCCAAGCGGCCAGCAAACCGCCAGCAGCCGGACCGACCATGACTCCGATTCCTTCAACGGTGGATAATAGACCCCAGCCAAGCCCCTCTTGCTTTGGCGGAACATAGGCGGCTAGCAGCGCATTCCACGCGGGTAAAATAGCGGAATAAGACAAACCAAGAGCAACCGCTATAAGTAAACAATACCAGAACGTCAGTCCTGAAGCCAGCATGTATAAGCCAAGCGCGAACACGCCGAAGCCGGCTGCGAGAAACCATTTTTTACTGCCGAACATATCG
>DATJKM010000025.1:0-9913 GCA_035491515.1 Candidatus Udaeobacter sp.
GAGTTGCCAAAAGCGACAGCAATACCATAAGCGATCAAGAGGATGTTAATTACGCCATGGCTTAGTCCGGTTACATCGTGCAGGAGCGGAGTTAAATAAGTGAAAGCGACAAACGTCCCGCCATAACCGAATGCTGTGATAAGAAAGCCCAGAAGCAGACGGCCATTTGTGAGCAGCCGGAACATATCCGTGAATTTGGCTGGTGGAGATTGTTTCAAATTTTTAGGGATGAGTACGGCGCTTGAAATGATCGCAATAACCCCAAGCAAGGCAACGCCCGCAAAAGTAGCTCTCCAGCCGAATGCTTGCCCGATAAATGTTCCGAGTGGAACACCGGTAACAATGGCGATAGTAAGACCGGTAAACATAAGCGCGATGGCACTACCCTTTTTTTCTGGAGCTACTAACTGAACAGCGATGGTCGCTCCAATGGAGAAAAAGACACCATGCGAAAATGCTGTAATGAAACGTGCAATAAGCAGAATTTCAAATGACGGTGAAAGTGCGGCGACAGCGTTGCCGATGATGAAAACGACCATCAGCGCCATAAGCAAGGATTTGCGGCTCATCCGATTAGTAAGCGCGGTAATGATAGGCGCTCCGACTGCGACACCGATCGCATAACCTGAAATAAGAAGGCCGGCTAATGTGATACCGATATTTAAATCATCGGCGATGGATGCAAGCAGACCTACAGGAACAAACTCCGTAGTACCGATACCGAATGCGCTTATAGCAAGGGCAAGAAGCGCCCAGGTACCTGACTTTGATCCGACTTTGCGTTGAGACGCTGATTTTGCAATAGTTTGACTCATGTTTTCCTCCTGATGAAGATGTAGTTGAACGGAAGTAAGCTTTACTTTCGGTTCATGAGTGTTATTATATAGGCATAAAGAAGATCTTGATAAGTACGTACTTTTAAGGTATATAGGCACTTAAAAGTACCCTATAGCATAAAGGAGCGGGGAAAAATGGGATATAATATTCCGGTCGAAGCTACACTTGATGTAATCGGCGGTAAGTGGAAAGTGGTCATCATGTGTCATTTAATTAAAGGTGAAAAACGGACAAGTGAATTAAAAAGGCTGATGCCTGGCATTACACAGAAGATGCTTACACAGCAATTGCGCGAACTCGAACAGGATGGAGTATTGCAAAGAAAAATTTATGAGCAGGTGCCTCCGAAAGTTGTATATTCACTAACGGAGTACGGGTGGTCGCTTAGATCAATTCTCGATGCCATGTGTGCATGGGGCGAGCAGCATGTCGAATTAACTTCTGAATTATCTTCGGAGATAACTTCTGAATAAAAGAAGCTGCAGTTTCTAATCTTATTGCTTATTTCCGCGCTGTGGTCTGCTTAGAGAATCACGCAATGTATGGTTCCCCTAATTAGGGGAATTTAGCATGTTCATCGACCTCGTTATTTTTTATAGACAAAACAAATATTGTATGTTAACTTAATATCTAATCGATTAGATGAAGGTGTGATAAATATTGGCTACAATAAAGGACATTGCTCAAAAGTCAGGCGTCTCCGTTGCCACCGTATCATATGTCCTTAATAATACCCGTTGGGTTCATGAAGAGAAGAGAAAGCGGGTATTAGAAGCGATTTCGGAATTGAACTACGTTCCGAATGCGGTAGCAAGAGGTTTGAGGGTACAAAAGAGCAAAGCGATCAGTTTTGTTGTGTCTGATATCACGAACCCGTTTTATCCGGATTTAGCTAAAGCATGCGAAGATTTGGCTCAAACCAAAGGTTTCACAATCAATATTTTGAATACGGATGATAAACCTGACCGAACGCAATTCGCGCTTAATCAGGTAAGGGAAGGAAAAGTAGACGGGATTATCGTCACATCTGCGTTGGAGCAGGATCGTGAACACTTTCAAAAATTTATGGAGCAAGGCTATGTGATTGTACTGGCTAACCGCTCTGTAAAGGGACTTCAAGTGGACTCGGTTGTTGCGGATAATTTCAACGGGGCTGTGATGGCTACGAATCATTTACGCGAGCTGGGACATAAGAAGATTGCATTTATGCCCGGCATCAGCGGCTCATCGATAACCCAGAGTCGAATGAACGGCTATTTACAAGCGATGGAGGATGCGGGATTAACCATCCACCCGGAATGGCTGACATCGGGAGAAGCAAGATATTCGGGCAGCTATAAAACCACCCAGTTTTTACTCGGGCTGCCTGAATGGAAGAGACCTACCGCTATTATCAGTCTTACCGATATTGGCGCATTAGGTGTACTGGATGCGGCGACAGATCTTGAGGTATCCGTCCCTGACGATTTGGCGGTTATCGGATTTGATGATTTATTTATATCCGGGACGCGCAGTGTGCAATTAACTACCGTTAAAATTCCCAGGTATGAGATGGGGAGCATCGCTACTTCTTTGCTGATGGAAAGATTGGAGAAGGGCGGAAAGTCAGATTTTCAGGAAATTGTGCTGCCTGTGGAGCTAATCGTTCGTAAAACCTGCGGCAAACGGAAAACGGAAATAAAATGAATGCGTGATTGTTGGCAATCAACCTTCATGCAAGCTTTTTACCACTAAATCTAATCGATTAGATATGATAATGGAGGACTTTATGAAAGCAGTCGTAAAAGAAAAGTCAGGACACGGAAATGTTGCATTGATTGAAGTGCAAGAACCTGCTTGCCAATCCGGCTCAGTAAAAATCGAAATAAAATACGCTGGTATTTGCGGTACTGACCTACATATTTACCACGATACCTATAAAAGCAATCCCCCTGTCATTCTTGGCCATGAATTTTCAGGAATCATTACGGAAGCAGGGGAAAACGTAACGCGCTTCCAAGTTGGCGACCGGGTGACAGCGCTTCCCTCGACTGCAGTTACGTGCGGAGACTGCGAGCACTGCCGGACAGGAAATTATATGTTCTGCACAAAACGAAAGTCGCTCGGCTCGGGTGTTGATGGAGCCTTTACGAAATATGTCGTAGTAAGGGAAGATATGGTTTATAAAATTCCGGATCATTTGACGCTGGAAGAAGCTGCTTTAACTGAACCGTTAGCCTGTGCGGTTAAAGCAATTGAAGAATTAACGACGATACATGTTGGCGACACCGTCTTACTTTCAGGTCCTGGACCCATTGGTCTGATCTGCTTATCCTTACTTGTTATGAAGGGGTGTAAGGTTATTGTGGCCGGGACAAACGCCGATGCGGCAAGACTCGAAATTGCCAAGGAGCTCGGTGCGGACGTCATTGTCAATGTAAGCGAAGAAAACCTGCATGAAATTATTGAGCGGGAAACGGAGGGCAGCGGCATTGATGTAGCGGTGGAGTGTGCAGGAGCAGGGCCTTCTGTAATGAGCTGCCTGCGGGAGTTAAAGAAAAGAGGGAAATACATCCAAGTAGGCATTGTTGGCAAAGAAATTACAATTGACTATGATCTTATTTTGTATAAACAATTGCAGGTAGCTGCTTCTTATGCGCATTCGATCGAAACATGGGACCGTGTAATGAACATTTGGAGGCAAAACAAAATACGTTTGCGGCCGATTATCACTCATAAGCTTCCTCTAAGTCATTGGAGAGAGGCGATTGAAATTTGTGAGCAGAAAATCGGCGGGAAAGTGCTTTTATCGTACGATGAATCGTTCGGCCAGAAAGGAGCTAATCCTAATGAAAAGTTTGATCGTTGAAAAGAATGGAACGCTTGCCGTCCGTGACATAGCCAAGCCCGTTTACGGTGAGTATCAGGCGCTGGTCAAAATGGTGAGCTGCGGCATTTGCCGCGGAACCGATTTGAAGCTGATTCATGGGGAATTTAAAGGTTTTGACACGTATCCCGCAGCTCTTGGCCATGAGGGAGTTGGCCGTGTTGTGGAGAAAGGACCATTAGCGCGGCATCTAAATGTGGGTGATCTTGTACTGCTGCCGTTCTTGGAAGGCATGACGGACGATGTTCATTCCGGTTGGGGGGCTTTTTCCGAATACGCTGTCGTAGCGGATAGCAAGTCTTTGCTTGAGGATGGCAAAGGTCCGGGCGCGCCAGAGTTCTCGGAAGCCTATTACGCTCAGCAGGTGCTGCCGGCCGATTTCGATATCGTAGCTGCTCCGATGATCGTAACGTTCCGCGAAGTGCTTGGCGCTTGTAAGCGCTTCAACTTCCGGCCAAATGCGAGCGTAGTTGTGTTCGGCGCCGGTCCGGTCGGACTGACCTTCATTCAGTTTGCCAAGCTGCTCGGCATGGGTCCGGTTATAGCGGCTGTTACGAGCGACGCCAAAATCGAAGAAGCTTTGCAGGCTGGAGCGGATTATGCATTCAACAGTAAAAAACGCGATTTGACCGCCGAGGTGCGGAACGTTTGCAAGGATGGCGTAGACTTCTCCGTGGATGCGGTCGGTAAGAACGAAATTATTAATCAAAGCATGGAGCTGATCGCGCCTTACGGCCATATTTGCATCTATGGCATTTCAACCGAAACCAACATGCGGCTCGATTGGAGTAAAGCGCCGTACAATTGGCATTTGGATTTCAATCAATGGCCTTCCAAGCTGGATGAGTCGGAGAGCCACAGGCAGATTATGAACTGGATCGAATGCGGTGTACTGAAGCCGGAAACATTCGTCTCCAAAGTGTACAGTTTCGATAAGATTCTGGAGGCGTTCGAGATGATCAGCCAAAACAGCGGGTTGAAGAAAACGGTTATTACGTTCGAGTGACCGGAGCCTAAGCATGTCATCATCACATTTATTATTAAATTGCATGATTCAACGAAAAGGAGAATTGATAATATGGAAATGTACACGAATGGCAATTGGAGATCCAGCCGGGACGGGAAGGCCGTTGAGGTATTCAATCCGACCACGAAACAGGTTATCGATACTGTGCCCTTTGCTACTTTAGAAGATGTTGAAGATGCGCTTCAGGCAGCCCATGCAGCCAAAAAAGGATGGGCGCGCACTCCTCTCTGGAAGAGGGGAGAGATCATGATCCGTATATCAGAATTAGTTCTGCAGCATAAGGAGCGTTTGTCATCTTTGTTAAGCCAAGAGGTAGGCAAGCCGATCCTGCAGGCTGAAAGTGAAATTGAGACGGTAGCGCGGCTGTTTAACTCCTTTGTCGGGCAAGCCAAAACGCTTTACGGTCTGAACATCCCTCTTGATCAGCAAGCGGGTGTCGAAAACGATATTTATATTACACGCAAAGAACCGCTAGGTGTCGTCGTAGGCGTTGTCCCTTTCAATTTTCCAGCAGAGCTGTTTGCTCAGAAAGTAGCGCCCGCCGTGGTAACGGGCAATGTAGTTATCATTAAGCCGGCAAATGTTGCGCCACTAACGATTTTGGAAATAACAAAACTGATTTATGAAGCGGGCTTACCTGAAAATGTGCTGCAAATTATTACGGGAGCAGGCCGGGTAGTCGGAGAAATGCTGACACAAAGCCCGTTAGTCAATGCCATTAGCTTAACAGGGAGTACGGAAACAGGAATAAGAACAGCAATGAACGCGGCGAAGCATTTAAGCCGTTTGAAGCTTGAACTTGGCGGGAACGATCCGCTAATTGTATTTGAAGATGCAGATCTTGAATTGGCGGTTGAACAAACGGTATTTGGCAGAACGTTAATGAATGGCCAAACTTGCTGTGCGAATAAACGGATGATTGTTCACCGGTCCAAGGTAAGCGACTTTACAGATCTGTTAACGGATCGGTTAAAACGGATTCAGCACGGCGATCCATTAAACCGGGCTGTGGGAATGGGCCCGCTAATTGATGACGAAGCGCTGCGCACCGTCCATAGTCAGGTTCAAACGACGATCAGTCAAGGCGCCAAAGCGGTTTTGGGAGCGGAGATTGTGGACAATACATGGTATTTGCCAACCGTATTAACGCATGTCGAGCCTACTTTTGAAGTGGCGCGCGATTTGGAAATATTCGGACCTGTTTTTCCGATCATTTCTTTCGATACGGATGAGGAAGCTGTCCAGATTGCAAATAGCTCATGCTACGGTCTGAATGCTTCGGTGTTTACGAATGATATCAACCGCGCGATGAATGTGTCCTACCAAATCGAATCAGGTATCGTTGCCGTCAACAATACAGGCACCTACCGGCCTGATGTGGCGTTCTTCGGCGGGTACAAAATGAGCGGTCTCGGCAGAGAAGGACTCATTGGCGCGTTAGAAGAAGTAACTCAAACCAAAAGCGTAGCCATTAGAAATTGTCTGAACGTGTACAGATAGTATTGAAATGGGGGAATTATTTTGTTTACATGTTTCTTGCCCAAAGTGGAGTTCGGCGCAGGTAAAGTTAATCATATTGCGGAGTATGTAAAGGGAATGGGCACGAAGGCGGCAATCGCCATTGATCCTTATATGTATTCGATTGGGCTGGGGGACCGAATTGCAGCCGAGCTGAAAAAGGTGTTTATTGACAGTATTATATTTTCTGACATTGAACCGAATCCAAGCTGCTTTAAAGTGGACGAATCAGCGCTGAGAGCAAGGGATGAGAAATGTGACTTTGTGATCGCGGTAGGCGGAGGAAGCGCCATTGATTTTGGGAAAGGATTAGCAGTAATGGTTAATGGCGAAGGCAGCTCCTGGGATTACACGGAACGGAACGACCATGAGGTGTTAAGGCCTGGAAGCAAAACCTTGCCGCTTATCGCGATACCGACTACCTCGGGAACGGGCTCTGAATCTACTCCGTTCTCTGTACTCAATAACCCTGCGTTGAAGGAGAAAAGTACGATTGTCAATGAATTGATTTTCCCGAGGATTGCGATCGTGGATCCGGAGCTGATGGTCTCGTTGCCCTCCAAAATTACGGCATCGACCGGATTTGACGCTTTTGCCCATGCGCTTGAATCATTTATCAGCTTAAAAGCAAATCCATATACAACAATGGTAAGCAGGGAAGCGATGAGCATCGTGGTAAGAAATCTTCCCGAGGCGGTAGCGAGTGGAGAGAATATAAAAGCTAGAGAAAATCTGGCTTGGGCCAGTACGCTTGCCGGTTCCGCAATCGCGCATATTGGCGTAACTTTGCCTCACTCATTAGCACAGCCGGTTGGCGGAATGTTTGGGGTGCCGCATGGCGACAGTATAGCTGCGTGCATGGTCAATGTGCTGGAAGTCAGCTGGCAGGCCGATTTGGAGAAATTTGCGGCTATCTCAACCATCCTTGACCCGTCGATAAGTTCGTTAACGCTGCGGCAAAGAGCCGGGAAATGTCCGGAATTAGTTAGCAGATTTCTATCGGATATTCATTTGCACGTCAAATTTTCAACCTTCGGCATGACGGAGGACGATATAGACAAAGCAACCAATATCGCGCTGACAGGCTATTATTTCGATATTAATTGTCATCCCAAGAAAGTGACAAGAGAAGAAATTCGCCAAATCTATAAAGCTTGTCTTTAAAGGTTCAAAGAGAGCGGGAGTGTGTATGAGGTGAGCTAGAATATGATTCCCGGTTTATGAAGCGAGCCTTAGAAATGAATCTATAGGCTCGCAAATTTTTTACGGTTCATCTAATCGATTAGATGAATCGTATTACTTCAAAACAAATGAAGGAGTGAGTGGAACAATGGAAATGTTGACAACCGAAAATGAGGGGAAATTGAAAAGAATTGCTGCTGAAATTCGCCAAAACATCGTTAAAACGGTGCATCGTGCCGGAGCGGGACATTTGGGAGGCCCATTGTCCGCATCGGACATTTTGACGGCGTTATACTTCGAAGTCATGAATATCAATCCCGAAAATCCTGCTTGGGAAGAGAGGGACCGGTTTGTTTTATCGAAAGGGCATTCCGCGATTGCCTTATACAGCACGCTGGCTGAAAGAGGATATTTTGCGGTAGAGGAGCTTCATACGTTTGACGAAATCGATTCACGTTTGCAGGCGCACCCGGATATGAATCTGCTGCCGGGATTGGATATGTCAACCGGATCGCTGGGTCAGGGCATATCAGCAGCTGTAGGCATGGCGCTCGGAGCAAAATTAAAACGTTATTCATTCCGCACCTATTGCATGATTGGCGACGGAGAATCGCAGGAAGGCCAGGTATGGGAAGCGGCTGATATTGCCGTCAAATACAAGCTCGACAATTTAACCGTTATTTTAGATTACAACCATTTACAGCAATATGGCTGGAAGGGGACGGAAGGCAGAACGAGAGAAATACCTGTCTTCGATCCGAATGCCCGCTGGGAAGCGTTTGGTTTCCATGTTATCTCCATCGACGGGCATGATTTCAAGCAGATCGTCACAGCACTTCGCGACGCTGAGCGTATCAGCGGCAAACCGACGATAATCGTGGCTCATACGGTCAAAGGCAAGGGTGTCCAGTATATGGAAAACAATTATTTGTGGCATGCCAAAATACCGACTGATCAGGAACTGGCACTTGCTTTAACTGAACTTCAAGGAGGTCATGTACAATGAATAAAACGACAACCACCCCTCAATTCGTATCGATGCGGGATGTCTTCGGCGACAAACTGCTCGAGTTGTCGAAGCGGGATCCGCGGGTATTTGCGCTGGATGGCGACTTAGCCAACTCAACGAAGCTGGATAAAGTAGCGGAGAATAATGGCCATAAATTTCTGCAAATGGGCATTGCTGAGCAAAACATGCTTGGCGTCGCCGCCGGTCTGGCTTCGGTCGGGCTGCAGCCATGGGTGTGCTCGTTTGCAGCTTTTATTGTCAAACGCGCTTTTGATCAAATTGTGGTAACCATTGCGCAGCCGAAGATGAATGTCAAGATGATCGGGGCATACAGCGGTCTATTGAACGGTTGTACGGGAAAAACGCACCAGTCGCTCGAGGATTTGGCCATGATGCGCACCCAGCCGGGGATGGTCGTTTTGGCGCCGGCCGATTCTGTCGAGCTGGGGCAGATGATGGAGTTTGCCAATGCGTATGACGGCCCTGTCTATATCCGTGTAGCCCGCGATTCGTATCCTGAACTGTTTGAAGAGCAAAGCTACCGGTTTCAAGTAGGGAAGGGCGTTACCATCCATTCCGGAGAGGATGTTACAATTATTTCGACCGGTACACAAACGGGCCGCTGCCTGGAGGCGGTGGAACTGCTGAAGCAGGAAGGCATTTCGGCCGAGCTGCTTCATCTGCCGTCCGTTAAACCGATAGATAGGGATGCTATTGTCGCAGCTGCGCGAAGAACGGGTGCTGTAGTGACTGCGGAAGAGCACAGCATTTATGGCGGGTTAGGCAGTGCGGTGGCGGAGGTGCTGGTGGAATTCTTCCCTGTTCCTATGGAGCGGGTCGGTGTTCAGGATAGAAATTCAGAATCGGGCCCGAACAGCGCGCTGTTGAAAAAATTCGGTTTAACTGCCGAGCATGTAGCAGAGAAGGCGCGCCAAGCGATTGCAAGAAAGCAGCAAGCGCAGTAGGTGGAGGAATAAGTAATTAAAAAATTGGATTGGAGTGGAGACCATGTCTGATAATATTATGCATGTAGGATCGATCATTGACGGGCAAGAGCTTAAGGGCGGCGAGCGAACGGTGCAGGAGGTTCGAAATCCGTATAACGGAGAGGTTGTAGGCAAAATCGAGTATGTGACGGACGGTGAGCTGGACCGCGCAATCGCAACAGCCGAACGTGTATTCCGTGAAACTATGCGCCATATGCCCGCTCATCAGCGCGCTGCCATTTTGCGCAAAACCGCCGATTTGCTGGAGGAGCGTACGGAGGAATTCGCCAGAACGCTAGTGCTTGAAGCGGGTAAACCGATTCGCGATGCGCGGGTTGAGGTCGGACGCGCCGTGCAGGTGATTCGCTTTGCATCGGATGAAGCCAAGACGCTGGGCGGCGAACTCGTGCCGATGGATGCCGCTGTAGGCGGGGAAAACAGGATCGGGATGGTACTGCGTTATCCCGTAGGAGTCGTAGCTGCCATTA
>DATJKM010000026.1:0-4288 GCA_035491515.1 Candidatus Udaeobacter sp.
GCTATGATATCCATCTCAAAAAAGGCTATCAGCTGCTCGACGGCGACAAGGCGCTGCAGTACGTCCGCTTCCGCCATGATGCCATGAGCGATTTCACGCGTACCGAGCGTCAAAGAAACTTCCTGCAGGCGGTGTCGAAAGTGCTGCAATCATCTTGGAACATTATCCGCATGAAAAAAATTCTCGACAGCGTCGAGCCTTATGTGAAAATGAATATAAGCGTGACTGATATGCTGAAGCTCGGACAGCTTGGCGTCAAAAGCCATGTAGCCAGCACGACGCAAATACCGCCGATGGATCTCATCGCGGAAGACCGTGTCGGCGGCGCATCCGTCATTGGTATAAGCGACGAGGACGAGCTGCGCTCCTACGTGCAAATGACGCTGCAGCAGGATGATACTGTGCCTGAGCCTACAGAAACGGCTGTACCGGAAGACGGCGCGGCAAATAACGGCGAAACGGGCAGTTCAACTGCCGGCAATAATCAGCAGTAACTTATAAATACACGCAACGGAGTTTTGATGTTGCGTGTATTTTGCTGCTAACTTACTACTACCATTACTGTTGGAGGCTTCAATCCATGACGATACAACGACCAAATTCCGAACTGCTTTATACAGAAGCGCTGCAGCATATTGTCGGCGGCGTTAACAGTCCCTCCCGTTCCTACAAAGCGGTTGGCGGCGGTGCTCCGGTGTTCATGAAACGCGGCGAAGGCGCTTATTTCTGGGATGTCGACGATAACCGTTACATCGACTATTTAGCCGCTTACGGCCCGATTATAACCGGACATGCCCACCCGCATATTACAGAAGCCATCGTACGCGCCGCACAAAACGGTACGCTGTACGGCACGCCTACGGAGCTTGAAATTACGCTCGCCCGCATGCTGAAAGAAGCCATTCCGTCGCTCGATAAGGTCAGGTTCGTCAACTCCGGCACAGAGGCAGTTATGACAACCATACGTGTTGCGCGCGCCTATACAAAGAAAACCAAAATCATCAAATTCGCGGGCTGCTATCACGGCCATTCCGATCTTGTGCTCGTCGCGGCAGGCTCCGGTCCATCCACGCTTGGCATTCCAGATAGCGCCGGCGTACCGTCCAGCATCGCGAGCGAGGTCATTACGGTTCCGTTTAATGATCTGCCAGCGCTGAAGGCTGCCTTGGAGCGCTGGGGTGACGAGACGGCCGCTGTCATGGTAGAGCCGATAGTCGGCAACTTCGGCATGGTGATGCCGCACGAGGGCTTCCTGGAAGGGCTCTGCAAGCTCACTCGCGATGCAGGCGCACTCGTTATTTATGACGAGGTGATCAGTGCCTTCCGCTTCCACTACGGCGCGGCTCAGACTTATGCCGCTTTCCCTGATCATCAAGCGATCGAGCCGGATCTGACCGCGCTGGGCAAAATCATCGGCGGCGGACTTCCCATCGGCGCTTACGGCGGGCGCCGGCAAATTATGGAGCAGGTCGCACCGCTCGGCCCCGCTTATCAAGCGGGTACGATGGCCGGCAACCCTGCCTCCATCTCGGCGGGCATCGCCTGCTTGGAGCTGCTGCAGGAGCCCGGTATTTACGACAGAATGAGCGCGCTCGCTGCCAAACTGGCGGCAGGCTTATATGCTGCCGCGAAGCAAAACGGCATTCCGCTTACGATCAATCAAATCCGCGGCTCGTTCTCGGCACATTTCTGCGACCACAAAGTGACGAACTATGATGAAGCGCAGGACACGGACGGCGAGCTGTTCGGCAGATTTTTTAAAGCTATGCTGGATCAGGGCATCAACCTTGCGCCATCCAAATACGAAGCTTGGTTCTTTACAACCGCGCATACCGAAGCTGATATTGACGAAACGATTGATGCCGTTAATCATGCTTTTGCCAATTTATAATTAATGGTTTAAACTTACCTGTCGTATTCACTTCAAACTCCTGATTGGGGTGCGGGTATAGCAGATATTTTCGCGCTGACACGAGGGCTATATTGTAGATTAGCAGTAACTTTTCACATTTATGACTCGGATGATAATCTATCTTGTACATTTGCAATATGGTACCTAGCTCCGCCGACCATTCAGCGTATTATAGTCCGCTACCCTGCAAAAGTGCAGGATAGATCCACGCATGGCAGAGAAAGCGTCTCCTGTATTGCAAATATACAATATAGCCTCAGAGAACGTGAAATAGCGGTCTTTCGCTAGATTACCTGGCAAGAAGGGTGTCCCAGCAGCTGTAACTGCTGGGACACCCTTCTTTTTTCCTCCCGCAAATTATCCGTTTATACGATTCAACAGCAGCAAACGATCATCCGTTTCTGACGGAATGCCCCTTCCATCGGTATTGTTCGTGATAACGTAGATGCGGCCGTCCTTTATTTTCACGTCACGCAGTCTGCCTTCGCCTTCGAATACGGCTGCCATTTCCTTCGTTGCCGGATCATAACGGTAAAGAGCGCCACCCATCAAAGTCGCAATCAGCAGGCGGTTACGCTCATCGAACGCCGCACCAGAGGGCGCAATCGCTTTTTCCCCTGTGTTGTAAATCGGCGTAACCATGCCTTCCTTCCGGGCATCTCCATAAATGACCGGCCAGCCATAATTTCTTCCCGCTTCTATGATGTTGATTTCATCATGCCCGCCGGGGTCTCCTGAGGGACCATGCTCCGTATTGAACATCACGCCCTCATCGTTCCATGCTAGCCCTTGCGGGTTGCGATGCCCGTACGAATACACGTAAGATGCAGGGAACGGATTATCAACCGGCACCTTGCCGTCAAGCGTCATCCTTAATATTTTACCTGCTAAGCTATTAACATCCTGCGCCAGCTCCCGCTGCTGAGCGTCTCCTGTCGTCACATAAAGCAGCTTGTCCGGCCCAATTGCCATCCGTCCGCCATCATGGCTGGCGGCTCCCGGTATGCCTTCGAGCAGCGCACTCACCTCGTCCCATTGCCCGCCATTTTGCTTAAGCAGAACGACTCTATTCAAAATACGGCCATTCTCCAAATACGTATGATAGGCGTATGCTGTTTTAGACTGTGCAAAATCCGGCGCCAGCAGAAATCCGAGAAAGCCGCCTTCTCCGTTGCCGTGTACTTCTTTATCCAAATGAACGGATTGACGCGTCAGCTCTCTGCCCTCAAGCTTCACAATGCTGCCCTCCCGCTCGCTGATGTAGATAATATCGCCATCAAACGCAATGACCCAAGGAACGCGCAGTTTCTCCGCGAGCACATCATAGGCTGCTGCTGTATCATCCGGTTCATCCGGTTCCAACGTTTCTCCGTTCGTTTCCGTTTCTTCCGTCTTGCCGGTTGCCGCATCCGCCGGAGCATTCGCCGATGGGGGTGATGCGGACGGTTCGTTTGGTTCACAAGCTGCCAGCATGCCTAAGCATACCGTAATCATAATTAGCGCGGCTATCCGTTTCTTATCAGTCATCGTCTTTTGATTCCTCCTCCCTATATCAATCTCTTTTTTGTATTAAAAAAAAGAGAAGGACAACGAGCCTGCAAATATTGCAGGACCGCTGTCCTAAGTCTTTATTCGTTTGCGTTCGCATCGGTAAGCGCCTTGATAAGCTCATCTTGAATATGTCCGTTCGACGCTACAACATTGCGAACGCCCAAATCGTATGGCTTGCCCAGCGTATTGCTTACAACTCCGCCAGACTCCTGCACGAGCAGCGAGCCTGCAGCCAAATCCCAGCTGCTAAGTCCGATCTCCCAAAATCCGCTTAAGCGTCCTGATGCGACATAAGCCATATGCAGCGCGGCAGAACCGGCGATACGAAGGTTTCGAACCTGCGGAGCAACCGCCTGTATGCCTTTCAGGTTGAGTGGAAGCGCGTAATGGTGATCGGCCGGCAGTCCGGTTGCAACCAGACTGCCGCGCAGCGTATCCTCCTTGGACACCTGCATCCTTTTCCCATGGACGTAGGCTCCTTTTCCTTTTTCCGCGACAAACATCTCATCCTTCATCGGATCATAGACGACGCCGACGATAACCTCGCCATTATGCGCAAGCGCGATCGAGACGCAGAAATAAGGGAAACCATGCACAAAGTTGGTCGTGCCGTCGATCGGATCGACAATCCATAAATATTCAGCGTCGCGAATATTCTCAAGCGCGCGCGTCGAAGCCTCCGGCCCGGGCTCCACACCCTCCTCGCCCAAAAATGAATGATGAGGAAAATGGGTCATAACTAAATTTTTAATCAGGCGCTCCGAGCCTTTGTCTACTTCCGTTACAAGATCATGTGAGGAATACTTTATATCAAGGTTCGCATAG
>DATJKM010000027.1:0-5142 GCA_035491515.1 Candidatus Udaeobacter sp.
CGCCTCATCTTGCCCGACCGTAATGAGCTGCTTCGGCTGTATGCGCCGGATCGTTGCACTGAGCTCCCGCGCCCATTGATTATGCATATCCATCGTAAACAAGCAATAATCCAGCCACGGCCCGTTCTTTTTCGGATGAATGGCCGTTGTATTGAAATTGATATCCTCCCTGCGCGGCGGCTTTATCGCTTGAAAGGACGGTAGTTCGGCCGGAGTCATGTTCCACCGCTCCTGAAGCAGCCGAATGTCATCATGATGTCTCAGCCGCAGCCATTCGATAAAGCGTTCCTGCTCGTAGCTGTCGCCGCATGCTTGCGGTCCGCTGAACGTTTTGTCCGGGTGGAACATCGACGGTTCGTTAATGAGATCCCAATGCACATGCGTGGAATTGGCGTGACGCGATACGATGGCCGCAACAAATCTTTTTTGAGCTTCGACGCTTCTCGGGTCAAGGTATGGATTGACGCCCTCCCAAGCTTCCGGCGTAAAAGCAAAAAAAGTAAAGGTGACCTCCAAGTCATGCTTTTTGGCTGTCAATAAGAAGGCATCGACCGACCGCAGCACTTCCTCGGACGGATGCCCGTCAACGAACATGACCTGCCGCCAAGCCGTCCAAATGCCTGTTCTTATATAATTAATGCCGGCCCGCTTCATTTGAGCCATATCCCGGTCCCACGCCGACACGTTCGGCATGAACAAAAACTTGCGCGCAACATCGGAGGTCATATAGGTCATGCCGACAATCGGCAGCGGACGGCCGTTTTTCCGAAAATAATCGCGATCGCATGTCAGCATTTCGCCCTCTTGCAGCAGCCGCTCGTCAAAGCCCCAAAAGCCTTGACGGTAAATACGCGTTTCCCCTTGATTCGAAACCGCAGCACAATCGGCCGTATAGTAACCGGGCTCCACGTCTATCGGCACAGGAATGCGCGCGAATATCAGCTCTCGCGAGCTCTCCAGCCTTGACTCGCCGCTCCATACCGGAAGTGCTCCGCTTGCGTTTTCTTTAGTCACCGTTATATGAAAATGCCATTCCGGCGGACGAATGCTTTCGCCGGGGACAGATGCTCCCGCGCTCCTCCGGCCCAACTCCTGCAGCTGCAGCGTCAACGTCGGCCGATCGCCCGGCTCGTAGCAGCCGTAGTTCGGCTTGAACCAAATTTCAGTTACGCCCCTCGCGCAAAAGGCGCTCCATTCCCTGAGGGCTGCCGCCCCGCCCCCGCTCCAAAAACGATCCTCCAGCGTTTGGTTGATGAACAGCCACCGGCCGCCGGCAAAAGCTCCCTTCGTATTTTCCAGCAGCACGCAAGGTGCCGCTACTTCGCGGCCGGAAGCGGAAATGCCCCTCAGCAGCGGGTAAATATGCGCATCCATCGGCCCGCTTGAACCGCCTTGTCCCGGCTGATCGTCCGCCTTCGTCGCATGAAGCACAAAGCCTACAGTCGGCTGTATCGCAAACATCGCCTGCTTGTCTTGGAACAACGGAATGTCCGGATTCGCCGCATATTCCGTGATGGGGCCCGCATCCACTGGCAGCATCTCATGGATGTTCAGCTGCTGGTGGTAGGCGGTTTGCTCAGGCTCTGCACGCCAGTGTCCCGACTCTAAGTAAACGGGAACACGGTATGGCGCCCCTCCCATGTGCAGCAAAGCTCCTCCCTGCTTGAAGTATTCGAGCAAAGTGGGCCAAGCTTCTTTTGGAAAATAACGGCCGTGAAGATGCACCAAGCCTTGTGCCGTTCGCAGCGCATCCGCTAATCCTTGCACATCGGCAATCATACCGAATTCGGCAAGAGCAGCCAGCTGCTCCCCGTTCGGCCGAACGCCATCATAGGGAAACGATTTATCGTAAAAGATAATTATTTTATTCATCCGCATACTCTCCTGGTTGTCCTATTTCTCAGCTATTCCATACCGGCGAATCCGTGAATGTAATTGCGGCTTCATCCGTTCCGTGCAGCTCGAATACGACAATGTCGTTATTTCCATGACGCAGTAACGGCGCCGGTACATAAAGCGTTTGCTGAGGTCCTTTTTCCCAATAGCGTCCTAAATTGAACCCGTTCAAAAACACGACGCCCTTCGTCCAGCCGCCCATGTGGATAAACGTATCCTCCGGCCGGTCAACGTAAAGGTCAGCCTTATAAAAGGCAGGATGCTTCTGCACAGATACCGCATCAAAAGTAAGCGGGGACAGATCCTCGAACGGAAGCGGGTGGATCTGCCATTCGAACAAAAATTGAAAGCCAAGTCGAACGCCCTCCGTAATCCCTTTGCGGTCTTTCAAATAAGGTCCGTAATTAATTCTTCCCATGTTCTCGACCACGATGCGGAGCTCGGCCCCGCCAGCCGGAACCTCGAAGGAAACGGTTTGCTCCACCCCGGAACGTTCAATGACTCCGATAAATTGACCATTCAAGTAAATGAGTGCCCTGTCCCGCACCTCCTGCAGATGCAGCTGCTCCATCGGCCTCGGCCCGGATATCCAGGTCGTATAGACGATAAAGCCGGAGCTTTGCCCCAGCTTTTCCATAGGCAGCGGCGTTGGCGACGAAATGGCTGTGGACAGCGCATCCAGATGCCCGAACAAATCCGCCTGTCCGGTCATGTTGACCCTTCCGTATGCCCTTCTCGGCGCAGGCTCAGGAAGCTTCAGCTCATCTAATGCCATATAATTTGAAAGCACCTCGCGGACAGCATAAAATTTATCCGTCGGCCGCCCCGTTTCATCGAGCAGCGCATCATAGTCATAACTTGTCGTCGTAGGCTCATAGTGATCGCGAAGCTGAGCGTTCGCTCCGTTATAGAAGCCGAAGTTCGTCCCGCCGTGGAATAAATAAAAGTTGACCGAGGCATTCGCCTGCAGCATCTCCTCAAATACGGCGGCTACATCCGCTGCGTCCCGCGTATGATGCTGCTTTCCCCAATGATCGAACCACCCGTTCCAATATTCCATGCACATGAGCGGGTAGTCTTGCTGATAGTCGAGCAGCTTCGCGAATGAGGAATCAGGCCTCGACCCGAAATTAACGGTCGCCAGAACGCCGGGGACAGAGCCGCCCTGCAGCAAAGCGTCGGTCGGACCATCCGAGGTGAACAGCAGCACATCGATTCCCCGCTGCCGCATCCCTTCCTTCAAATAATCCAAATACTTACGGTCATTGCCATAGCTGCCGTATTCATTTTCAATCTGCATAGCAATAATCGGCCCGCCCTTCGTGCAAAGAAAAGGCTCCAGCCTCGGCAGCAATTCGTCAAAATAAGCGTCTACTTTCTCTAAATAAGGCTTATAGCTGCAGCGCAGCTGCATATCCGAATCGGCAAGCAGCCATGCCGGCAAGCCTCCGAATTCCCACTCCGCGCAAATGTACGGGCTGGGACGAACGATCACGAACAAATCCAGGCCCGCGGCGATATGAATAAATTTCTCCATATCCGCCAGACCGTTAAAGCAAAATTGCCCCGGCTGCGGCTCATGCAAATTCCACGGAATATACGTTTCTACCGTGTTAAATCCGCATGCTTTGAGCTTCAGCAGCCGGTCCTCCCAATATTCGGGAACGACCCGGAAATAGTGAATGGCGCCAGATACAATTCGAATCGGCTTACCGTCAAACATAAAGTCGCTTCCGCTAATACTGAATGTCCCCATTACAATGTCAGCTCCCAAAAGGCAATCTTCTTCCGGTTCCACGTATAAGTGATATATAGCTTGCCGCCTGCTTCGATAATAGCCGGATAAGAAAATTCGCCTTCTCCCTCTTCCAGCACGAGCGCTTGCTGCCAGGTTAAGCCGTCATCCTCCGAGAGGCTGACAACAAGCGGCGTTCTTGGTCCCCAGTTAGCCCCGACCGGATTATGAACGAGCGCAAGCATGCCGCCAGCAGTCTTCACAAGATCGATTCCGCTGTTATTGTTAGGCAGCGAGGTCGCATAAGCCTCGCGCCAGCATTTGCCCCCATCGATTGAATCGCTGCGATAAATGAGCCCTTCCGTGCTGCGAAGCAGCATAGAAACATGATTCGGCTGCGATTCCCAAAGCGTCGGCTGAATGATGCCCTTGCCCGGCTCCCGTGTAATCGGAGCACGGATGATGCAGCTGCTCGTCCACGTCTCGCCCCGGTCGTAAGTCACGTCGACGAAGGCCTCCCATGCTTGCTGCTCCAGCGAAGCGGGCGCCACCCAAGTTCCATTTTGCAAAATAATCGGTTTATTACGTACGGGTCCTCTGCCTCCGCGATCTCCTTGAACAAGCTCTCTTGGCTGCGACCACGTCTGCCCCCCATCCGTTGAAACCATTACTCGCGTATACCATTCCGAGAATGTATGGCCAACCTTATAATACAAATAAACGGTTCCGTCCTCAGCCGTAAACAAAACCGGATTCCAATGCGGCAGTCCCTCTTCCTCCGCCGCTTTGACGGGAGGCGACCATATGCCCTTATGACGGCGGGAAATCCATATATCTACATCCGGATCGCCCTCGCAGGTTCCACCGAACCAAGCGGCCAGCAGGTCTCCGCCAGATAAATGAGTTAGCGTTGAAGCATGGCAGCTCGGAAAAACATCATTTTGTTCAAAAATATAGCTCTTTGTACCAGCAAGTACAGCCATTCGCAGCCTCCTCGCAAGCAGTCATGACTAACGCCGTAGTTGTCCCCGTTAGCATCCGCCTGCACTGAATTCCAACGCCATGCAGTTGTTGGATTGCTTTGACCTTAATCGGTTTTTGCGCTGCGCTCAACGGGAAATATTCAACCTTTTCTCCTTTTTCCAGCTGGTTCCCTGTTAATAGGCCGGTAACGGCGGCTGCGCTACTACTCTATTTTCTAAAGACAATTAAATGGGGAAAAAAGCGGAGTTTAACGAATAATTGGACTTCAATATTCGGATCGGCGAACGCAAAAAAAGAGACGTCTGCCGATCTTTGCAGACCGCACAAGACGTCTCTTCCTGCGTTATTGCCTTGAAAAAGTTGTTTTAGACTATTCGATGCTAGTAACGTTTAACGTTTTTAATGTTGTATGAAAGATAGAATGTTCGCTGATTCGTATAAAGGAACAGCCTCCCTATATTGGGCTTGAAAGGGCTTGGTTGGTTGGTTGGTTGGTTGGTTGGTTGGTTGGTTGACTTGTTGCTGAT
>DATJKM010000028.1:0-7465 GCA_035491515.1 Candidatus Udaeobacter sp.
GATTGTCGCTTGTAAAGCGCTGTCCGTCAAAGCTGCCGACAAAATATTCCGAATCCGAGCCGTTCGTCTCCGCTCGTGCGCCCGTGCTGATCATCAGCACCCATTTCTTCACTCCTCCGACGTCAAGCGGGAAGAAGTCCGGGCATTCCCAAACGCCGCCGTTATGCACATAAGCGCCGTATCCGAACGAATCAATCGGCGTCCAATCCAGCAGATTGGCCGATTTGAAGAAGCGGATATGGTCGCCGCCCGACACAACCATGACATATTGATTACGCTCCTCATCCCATACGACCTTCGGATCGCGGAAATCCCATCCCGCTCCTGTGCCGCCAATATTCTCGATAATCGGATTGCCCTCGTGAAACGACCAAGTACGCCCCTTGTCGCTGCTGTATGCAACGCCGATCTTCTGATTGCCGTTCCATTTGTCCGGATTGAAGGAGGTATAGTACGCGATTAAGCCGCCTCCTGCCACGCCGTCAAACAATCCTGATTTGTTTGCTGTATCCGCTACCGCCGAGCCGGACCAGGCATGCCCCATCTCGTTCCATGTAATCGCGATCGGCAGCAGCTTCCAATGAACGAGATCCGTGCTCACCGCATGCGCCCACTGTCCGCCGTCCTGATGGAACAGATGATACTCGCCTTGAAAATAAACGAGTCCGTTCGGATCGCTTGCCCAGCCGCGTGTCTGCGTAAAATGATATTGCGGACGATAAAGCTCCGTATGATCATCCTTCTTGTCCGTTAAGAAAACATTTTGGAAAAATGCCGTTCCGTCCGTCACACTAAGGCCGACATTGCCGCTTGGGGCTTCGCTGCTTTGCAGGGAAATCGCCGGCGCTGCATAGCCGTCCACGTAAACTTTTAGATCCGCCCCGTCCGCCACAACCTCAAGGTGATAGCTTTTTCCCGCTTGAACGACGACGGGCGCGCTCTGCATTACTGTTTTATCACCCGCCCGCAATAAGCGGATTTGGTTCGCTGCCGCATTGATTTCCGCAATATAACCGGCAGTGCCGCTTGCATTTGAACGGAAGAGAAGACCCGCAGCCCCAGCGGGACCCGCTACCGTAACGTCGCCTTCGAGCATAAAATCGGCAGAAGAGCCCGTCGATAAACGAGTCGACATGCCGCCGCCCGCGCTAACCGCCTTCAAGCCTCCCAAATGCGGATTCCAAGTGCCGGAGGCAGATGACCAGCCGGACATATTCGTTCTAAACCCGGTAACGGTAATGTTCTGAAATACTCCCGTTCCATTATAAAGCTGTAAACCCACTTGTCCCGCGGAATAAGCGTTGTCGGTAACTGAAATTTTCGGTGCATATCCGCTGCCAAAATAAACCTCAAGCTTCGACTGCTCCGCCTTTATACGGGCATGATACACCGTTCCGGCAAGAAGATCCGTTGAACTTACGCCCAGCTCCCGGTCGCCGTTCGTGTCGATTAACCGGATGCGGCCGGCATTCGGATCGACCTGCAGCGCATAGGCCTGCGACCCGCTCGCATTGGAGCGGAACAGCATCGTCGCTACAGTGTACGGATCGCGGATTAATATATCCGCTTCATAGGTTATGTCGTCCGCTTGCGTCTGAGCTATCGCGTAAGCGCTCTCATTTTCCGGCGCGGTTGCTGTCCACCCTTGCGAGGAAGTCGTCCACTGCCCTCCGGCCGTCGTCCACCCGATAACGTTCGTATGGATTTCATGGGTGCTCACTTCATTAAACTGAACATTGCCGTTATAAATATGCAGCCCGACATTCCCGCTTGAATAAGCGGTGCTTTGCGTGTCGATCGCTAAATGATTGTTCAAATAAATACGCAGGCTCGGGCCATCCGCCGCTACTTTAACATGATAAGCCGTTCCCGGCTCAAGGGTAACCGCGTAAGGCTGGCCAACGTCGCTATTCGTCGCATAGTCGAACAACCTGACCCGGCCCATATTAGGATCTAAGCTGAGGACATACCCCTTGCTTCCTTCCGCATTCGACCGGAATACAAGAGAGCCTACTCCGTATGGCGAGCTGCCGTCTATCGTAACATTCGCCTCGTACACAAAATTCGAGCCTACCTCCGTCGTTGACATCAGAAAGGCGTTCGCGTCAGCCCCGCTGCTTCCGCTAACCGCCTTATTCCCCTCCGGCGTCCAGCTGCCCGAAATGGGCGTATAGCCCTGCATCACCTTCAGGGCTTCACCTGTTTCCGCAGCATGTACGCGCCCGTCCATATTAACCGGCAGCAGCAGCGACCATACCAGCGAAACAGATAATAACGAAACCCATAGCTTTTTTAATCCCATGATGAGCCTCCTTGAATATTTTATACAGCAAATGATATCGTAAGCGCTTTCTCAAATTGGCAAAAAAAATATGATCCCCATGATCACTTCCTGCAACCTATGAAGAGCAATAAGCGCGAATCCGCGCTTATTGCCGCTTGCCTTTCACTCTCACGAAGCTACGTTAAGCTGATGACCGACGCACCGGCGAGTGCAGTAATCGCCTCGCGCGACGGCATCGATGGAATCGCACCCTTGCCGGTCGCGGCGAGCGCTCCCATAGCATTAGCAAATGCAAGAATCGTACCCAGCTGCTCCTGCGTCCACTCCTTCTGACCGACAGCCAGCCGCGTAAGAAGCCCGTAAAGGATGCCGGCCAAGAAGGCATCCCCGGCGCCAGTCGTATCCTTGATCTCGACGCTGTAGCCCGCGTGAGCAGCGGTTACCTCGCCTGCACGGCAATAGCTGCCGCTTGCCCCTAGCGTCACCAGCAGCATGGACAGCGACGGAAATTGCTCCAGCAGCTGCTTCGTGCCCGTCTCAAGCTCGCTCGTTCCGGTCAAAAATAGCAGCTCCTCCTCCGACAGCTTTACCACATCCGCATACTGCAGCCCTTCCAATATACGCTCCTTCGCGAGCGCCTCATTGTCCCACAGCGACAAGCGCAAATTCGGATCAAAGGAGATGAGCAGCCCTTTGCTTCTCGCATAGGCGGCTGTACTCAGTGTCGCTGTCCGCGAAGGCTCGTGTGTCATGGAGATGGAGCCGTAATGGAAAATTTTCGCCGCATCGATCTGCCCGAGATTGACATCCTCAGCACGAAGCATGTGATCTGCTCCCGGCTGACGGTAGAACGAGAAGGAACGGTCGCCGCTGGCATCCAAATGGACGAAAGCGAGCGTCGTATTAGCCTCTGACAAAAACAACAGCCCTTCCACTTGAATACCGCTTTGCGCAAGCGCTTCGCTCAAATAATAACCGAAAGCATCATCTCCTACCGCTCCAATAAATGCGGTGCTGCAGCCAAGCTTGGCTAATGCAGCCAGCACATTCGCAGGCGCTCCGCCCGGATTGCGCTCGAGAAGCAGCTGCCCCTGCTCCGAGACACCATTCGGCGTGAAATCGATCAGCAGCTCGCCCAGCGCGACAACGTCTAGTCCGAAGGCAGTATTCGCATCCATTACCAAATCGAACTCAACTCCCATGCGTCCAGCGTTTCGATAACCGCCGTTCCTTGGCGAGCGAAGAAACCGATGCCGACGTTAGCCGGATCCGGATAAATCCGATTCGTAATCGCGATCCGCCCGTCGCCTGCAAACAATTCAATCGAGGAACGATCGATAAACAGCCTCAGCCGCAAGCGTCCGTCTTCCGCCGGCGCCAGCGGTGCTTCGCTTACTCCTCCATCGCCCGCTCCGCCGAGATTGCGATCCATATAGAGCTTTTGCTCAGCGGCCTTGTAACGGATCTCCGTATACGAGGAGCCGTCCTCGGAGCAGCGAACCCGCAGTCCAAGCTCCGATGCACTCGATTTAGACAAATCAAACATGATATCGAGTTCGAGCGAATCACCCTGAACGCTATCAATAGCTGTAAAACCGCCGTCCGCCAAAGCGATATCGGCAGCGGAAATATGCTGTCCGCGCAGGGCGGAAAGCTCCGGCACCGGATGGCTCCGCAGCGTCCCGTCCGCTGCGAGTGTCAGCTCGCGCGGCAGCGTCATCGCCCCGAGCCAGCCATGCGCCTGCTCCGGCATTGCAGCTCCCCATATGTTCATCCATGCGATCATAATTCTTCTGCCAAGGTCGTCAATCAGCGTTTGCGGCGCATAGAAGTCGAAGCCGTAGTCTATTTGCTCAGCATGCTGCTTCAAAAAACGGCAGCTTTCATAATCGAAGGTTCCCGACAAATACAAATTTTTGACCGGCGCAATATTCATGGGGGAAATGAGCAGCACATGCCGGTCATCTTCTCCGAGCGGAAACAGGTCCGGACATTCCCACATATCGCCCATCGTACCGTCGCTCTCAACTGCGGCGCCTTGATATTCCCAGTTCAGCAAATCGTTCGACGTATAAATAATGGCTTTGCCAAGTCCGTCTTTGCCATAACCGACCACCATATGCCATTTGTCTCCGCGCTTCCATACCTTCGGATCGCGGAAACCAAAGCGCACGGCGTCCGGCGAGTTGCCGATAACCGGATTGGCTTCGTGCTTATGGAACGTCACGCCGTCCGCGCTTGTCGCCAGACATTGAACCTCCTCCGGCGTTTTACCGTCGACATGACCCGTATAAATCAGAGTTAACTTACCGTTATGAAGGGCGGCGCTGCCTGACCAGCAGCCTTGGCCGCCATCCCCGCCCTTGTCGTAATCCTCGGAAGGCGCAAGCGAAACCGGCATATGCTCCCAGTTCACAAGATCCTTGCTCCGGGCATGCCCCCAGTGCATGGGCCCCTGCTTTGCCTGATAGGGATCATGCTGATAAAACAAATGATAATAGCCGTTAAAATAAATCATCCCGTTCGGGTCGTTCATCCAGCCCGCCGGCGGCATCATATGATAATGAAGCCTGAACGTCGTATCCATTTTGCGAATATTCTCTGTCAGCGCTTCCTCGGCTTGCGCGATGAAAGCTTGATGCCTGCTCTGCTTGCTTGTCGTATTTTCCAACTCACTCACCTATCCTTGCTTGCTATTTTTCTATTTCCAAATAGATTGCAGTTTATAGACGTCAACCGTTCGGAACAAGGCAGTCCCGCCGCTCGCGAATAACTCTAGTCCATGACTGCCGGGTGACGGATACAAGAGCGTCGTAAATACCGTTTCCCCGTCATCAACAAACAGCTCAACGACAGACTCATCGACAAAAGCATGCAGCTTAATGCGGCTATGAGCTGCCTGATGAGGCGCGGCAAACCGCTTGCCAAAATGAAACGGTTCGCCTCCGCGGTTAATGAAATCGCTCTTGCCGGATTGCAACCGATCCACGAATACCATCCGTTTCGCGGGCTCGTAGCCAATAACCGTTGCCTCGGAACCTGTATCCGAGCAAAGCACGCGAAGGCCGAACATATGGGCATCCTCCCACTCGATAGTCGCGATCAGCTCATAAGAGGCGCCTTGAAAGTCCAGCTTCACAGCCTGATCCGCCGCTTCCACGGAATCTAGCCGCAGCGCTTCCGTTCTCAGCTGCTTAAGCTCGTCGATCGGCTGCTGGCAAATTTTGATTGCGCCGTCAGCTGCGGTCCGCAGCTCAATCGCGCGAGGGATCGACATGCCGCCCTTCCACGGCTCTGTCGGTCCTGCAAACGGGTATTTCCAATTAGACGTCCAGCCGAGCCAAATGGTGCGGCCGTCCTCCTGCGGAATATCGGAGTAAGTGACCGCTGCATAAAAATCTTGGCCGTAATCCGTCCAGCGGATCTGCCCGCCGGCCGCATCGTCGTTTACGAAGCGGCGTCCATCAAACTCGCCGATAAAATATTGCGCGGTTGAGCCATCCGTTTCCTCGTTATCGCCAATGCTGACGTGCAGCACCCATTTCCGGCGCCCGGAATCTCCATCTACCGGAAGCTGGAACAGATCGGGGCATTCCCAAACGGCAGCCTGAGAACCTTGACCCTCGCCGAATTCGCTCTCGTAGCGCCACTCCGTCAAATTGCCGGACGAGTAGAAATGGACCCTTTTGTCCACGGAGACGACCATCACCCATTTGCCGCTCGGCTCATGCCACAGCACCTTCGGGTCGCGGAAGTCGCGAATACCCGGATTAGGGATGACGGGGTTTCCGGCATATTTGGTCCAGCTGCTTCCATTGTCACGGCTGTAAGCGATACTTTGCGACTGCAAGCCGTCCTTATAATGGGTAAATATCGCGACCAGCCCTGCTGCGCCGCCGAACAAGCCGCTCGAATCCTGCTTATCCACGACGCAGGAGCCCGACCATATGTCGCCAAGCTCATCGGCTTCAAGCGCGAGCGGCAGATGCTCCCAATGAATAAGATCGCGGCTGACCGCATGCCCCCATCTTCCCGTAAACTGATAAAACTGATGGTACATACCCTCGTAAAACACCATGCCGTTCGGATCGCTCATCGGTCCATGCGGCGGCGTTAGATGGTACTGCGGCCGGTACGGCTCCTTGAATAATTCGGTCACGCTGATCCCCCCGTATAACGTTTACTTAAGTCGCCGGAACGTAGAGCGCAAGCTTCGAAAGCGTTGTTTTACCGCCTCTTGAGTACCAGCCCCAGGCCTGCCCCGGCATTTTGTAAATTCTAGTCGTAAGCGCGCTATCGCCGATATAAAAGACGGCCACGTCGTTTTCGATCACGATGGTGAACTTGTAATCAACGCCCGGCTCGAAGTCAACCGGCACCTGTACATCCGGCTCAATCGAGGGAAGCGTTTCGCCGTTCGCCGCATCATAGCGGATCCGATCCTTGGCAGGCTCGATCTGAATGCCGTATGCCTTCTCCGGCTCTTCGCCTATGCCAACCACAAGGCCGCTGTAAGCAACCTTCTCATCGAACCGAACTGTTCCGGTAATCTTCGCCGTTTGCGGCATTTGGTCGAAAATAATGCCTCCTGCGCCTGCCTCTCCGTCAAGCAGCGTCTCGTCGCCATTTTCGGTTACGCTGCCAAGCTGGCGAGCCGCGCCAAGCTCCGCTTTCTTCGACAATAAGCGGTCCACCTCATCCGGCACCTTTACACCTAGCCGGCCATCCTTGCCGGGCGTCAGTTCGTGCGCGACCATATTGCCGGCCCAGTCCCATTTCATATAATCCTTCTCCAGCTGGCGCGTAGGCACCCAACCGAACAGGAACCGCCTCTCTCCAAGGCTCCCGGTTTTTCCCGCATAAAACGCTCTGCCGTCAAACACATCCTTTTCCGGCTTCAGCCAAGGACCGTTAAGCGAATCGCTTACGCGGTAATGCGTTGCCTTCTTGTCGCTGAATTCGGAGAAGACGAGAACCCATTTGCCGTTCATCCGGAAAACGTCCGGACATTCCAGCATGAAGAAAGAGGATGCCGCCTCAACCGAGAGCGGCTCGCGAAGCTCCCACTTGCTGAGGTCCTTGGAAGCGAATACCGCGATGACGCCGCCTGCGCCTTCCTTCCTTGCGCTAACCAGCATCCAATACTCGCCCTGCTCCTCATTAAACAGGACAAACGGGTCT
>DATJKM010000029.1:0-6421 GCA_035491515.1 Candidatus Udaeobacter sp.
ATGGTTGGCGATGAGGATCAATCCGATCATCACGCCGTATAAACCAAAGATTCCCGCCATAATAATGAGCGGAAAACGAAGCAACCGAAGAGCGAGTGCCGCGTTATAAGCCGGTGTCGCAAATGATCCGATTGTCGTTAAGGCGATAATGACAACGGTAATCGGACTGGCAAATCCAGCGGCCACGGCTGCTTGTCCGATTACAAGAACACCTACGATAGAAAGCGCGCCCCCGACTTGCTGCGGCAGCCGGATCGTCGCTTCCCGCAGTACTTCCATCGAAATTTCAATGATTAACACTTCAATAACGGCTGGAAAAGGAACCCCTGCCCTGCCTCCTGCTACAGCAACCGCAAATTCCGTCGGAATCAACTCCGGATTAAAGGAAATGATCGCGACATAAATGGATGGAAAGACTAGCGAAAACATTAATGCAATCAGTCTGGCCATTCGAATGGAGCTCATCAAGACGAATCGTTCGGTATAATCCTCTACCGTCTGATAAAACTGGCTAAACACGGTCGGAACGACCAAAGCCAGCGGAGAGCCGTCTACAAGGATAGAAACTCTTCCCTCCAATAAGTTGGCAACCACTTTATCCGGACGCTCCGTATATTGAACTTGAGGAAACGGCGAATAATGATTATCCTCAATAAACTGCTCCAGGTAGCCTGAGTCAATGATCCCGTCGATATCGATGATGGAGAGACGGTTGTTGACCTCCTTCACTAGCTCAGGGCTTGTAATGCCCTCCATATAGCAAATGGCGACCTTTGATTTCGTTCTGCGTCCGATTTCCATTGTCTGTATACGCAGGTCAGGCGATTGAAGCCGATAGCGGATGAGTGATATATTCGTGCCTAGAGGTTCAATAAAACCTTCGCGCGAACCTCTGATTACTTGCTCTGTCGCGGGCTGATCGATGCCCCGTTTGTCGATATTTCGCGTACCGATCAAGAACGCTTCTTCCAGTCCTTCTACAGCAACGACAGATTCGCCTCTTAATATGCTCTCGATGAGAGCAGTGAGCATGCCTTCCAATTTGCTATCGCTATGATAAAGGGCATCATTCTGCAGGACATCCATTAATTGGTCAATTTCTATCGATCGTCCGATAAGATGCGGAGGAATATACATAAGCGGTTTAACAATATCCATATTGACCGCGTTTTGATTGATCATGTTAGAGAAGTACATAATGACTGCCGGATATTTTCCGAATACATGGAACCTTCGTATCGTTAAATCTCCATTCACGCCCAAGATATCTTCTATGAAGGCAATGGTATCTTCGATTTTGCTGCTTATTTTCTCGTCCTTATGCTTGTCCAGCGTTATACTTGGACCCGTGACAATCGGTATTGTTTTCCGCTTCTTTATTCCTCTATTAGGCATTTCTTCACCGGCCAATCGATATATTATGGCTTTTTCTTTTTTATTCTGGAACACGTTTAGCTTTTACATCACTAAGTTGGTTTAGTCATCGGTCATACGTTTTAAAGCAAACATATTAACCGTAGTTAATCATTACACCCCCAAACCATTCAGGACATTATCTGTCCTTCCCATACAGAAATACAAAAAAACCTTGATGACCGATAGTAAGGTCAAACAAGGTTTTGTGAGTAATGGTTAGAGCAAGCTTAATTATTTCAGCAGCTCCTTGACCGTTCCATCTTGATAGCCAGCGATTACATGAGTTGCCATGCCAATGAAGAGGCCGTTGTCTACAACGCCCGGAATGAGACTCAGAGCATGATGCAGCTCCTCTGGCCGATCTATTTTTCCAAAGTGACAATCGGCGATATAATTTCCGTTATCCGTTAAATAGGGCTGATCGCCGGTCTTTCTTAGAGTAGGCTCAGCACCAAGCTTGCGCAGCTTATTGACCGTTATTTCATATCCAAACCGAACGATCTCTACCGGTAAAGGGAAATGGCCTAATTGCTTGACTAGCTTGCTTTCATCTACGATAATGATTAGCTGCTTGCTGGAGGATGCGACAATTTTTTCGCGCAAAAGCGCTCCGCCGCCGCCTTTTATTAGATTCCAATCCGTATCAACTTCATCAGCGCCATCAATCGTAATATCGATGGTTTCAATTTCAGCAGTTGAGAGCAAGCTTATGCCAAGTTCTCTCGCCAAATCCTCAGATTGATTGGACGTAGCAATCGCTTTGATCGATAACCCTTCCTTCACTCTTTGTCCGATTTTTTGAATCGCCCAATATGCGGTCGAGCCTGTCCCGAGCCCAACAATCATGCCATCCTTAATAAATTCTACAGCTCTTTCCGCAGCAATTCTTTTTGATTCCATCGTTACACCTCTGCCTTTTGATTAGAATTCATCATAATGTGTGCTACTGCCTAATACAATAATAAGGCCGTTATTATCCATCGGAATACAGCAAAGCTTCTCAGCAACAATTTCATAGTTTGACATTAACCTAAGAAAGGAGCGTTGTCACTCCCGAGCTTTCATGCTGCTGCGATTGATAGAACGAAAATACTTATTTCCCATCCCAGTATTATATCAGCCGTCCAATTGATTGAATACCAAAAAAAGGCGGCTTCCACGTTTTAAGACATGGGTTCCACCCTTCATATCGGCGCTAATTAAAATGAAACGACGGTACATGTATCAGCCGATAAACTTCGACATCTCTTCATTGATTTTATCGCGCTGTTCCCAGAACAAGCCGTGCCCGCTGTATTCCAGCCATATGAGCTTTGAGCCTTGAATACCTTCGCTCAGCGCCATAGCAAGCTGCGGGAGCACGATCTGATCATGTATTCCTTGGAAAATTAAGGTCGGAGCTTTTATTTTGCTAAGATCGGCGAATAAGCTTTCATCCCTTAGTGATTCGAGCAGAGCCGCAGTAGAGTAACCCGCTGCCTGTAAGCCGAGTTGAAAGAACCAATCGGAGAATGGCTCGGCAACGTTTTGGAAGAAGAACATTTCGCCGAAATCCCGGAGCATCTGAGGACGGTTATTGCGAGCAGCTTGGATAAGCTTGGTCACCTCATCTTTAGGCAGCCCATGCGGGTAGTTCGGGCGCTGCGTAAAGCTTGGGGCGGCTGCGGCCAGTAACACCAGTTTAGCTACTCCATAGCCGTTATGGCGCGCCATATAACGTATGGCGATCGCACCGCCTACAGAATGACCTGCAAGGGTAAAGCTTTGCAGCTTAAGCGCATCAACAACAGCTCGAACATCGTCGGCTAACCGGTCATAATTGTAGCCATTGTAAGGTTTATCGGATTGACCGAAACCTCTAAGATCGATGCCGATGCAGCGGTAGCCCAAAGCAGGAAATACATTAAATTGGTACTCGAACAGATGATGATTAGCCGGCCAGCCATGTATAAAGAAGATAACCTTATTGCTATTCGGATTTACGTCCTCTACATATATCTTCACATCAGGTTCCACTGCCACGTAATATCCCAAGCTAATTCCTCCAATGTTAAGGGTCTCTTTAGCACTAAGATACTCATAGCAGATCAATTAGGTGAATACCTAATGGTATTGCTTATTAAGCACATTATGTATCCCCTTTCTTCTGCGGTAAAGTTCGGATGCCCGCTATTTATGTCGTTAATTATTTATTTTTTTAAAACAATAAGCGACAAACATCACATTTGAATTCTGTTAGTATCTTTATTAGGTTGTCCCATCACAGAATAGGAGCGTCGATAATGAATAGAATATCTAATGAACATTTTAAAAACGAGACAATTACTTTTGATGGATTCAGCTTTATTGGTTGTACCTTCACGAACTGCGTAATTATCATTTCCACTATGGACTTCAATTTCGAAAGATGCTCTTTCTTTGAGTCTGCTTTGCATGTCAATCCGAAACTATCTATATTTGCGATCTCTCATAAGCTCTCGCAATCGACGTATGATTCGGATACTAACTGCTATCGGAATGATTATAAGTACCCGCATTCCGTTGTGGAACTGCCTACCGCAACGATTCGTTAACAGGATTCTGCCAAAGTTATCAAACTTGCAAGCATCAACAATTTATGTTTCTATTCTGGCTTGATTTGTTACACATAAAAAAACCGTATTCCGATAGGAATGCGGTTTTTGTTTTACTCTTATTTGACTGCATGACTATACAAACGGATGAATGCTAGCAATCATCTGCAGCACGGTGCATGTTAAATATTTTCGACAAATAACGGCGTAAATCTACATGATGTCATTCGACAAACGCCAGTTGATTTATCCAAATCGTTTTGCTTGCGGAGCCCTTATCTGGTTCTGGTTAAAAATTAAAAAAAAGCAAAGGGCAGACAACTTTATGCCGCCTGCCTCTTTGCTTCTATCCCGTTATCGCGCTTTAACGATAATTTTGCGGATGCTCTCGCCCGATAAATGATATTTGCGTTCCAGATCGGCTACAGACCACCCATTTGTGTAAAAGAGATATATCTCCTTATTACGCTCGGCCAGCAGCTTCCGTGTTCCGCTAACCTCTCCCCAATTCGCTCGTTTCTCCGCTGCCTTTGGGACGTAAATCAAATCACCTTGGATGTATTTCTGCAGCTCTTTCAATAAACTAGGGGGAAGCACATCTCTCCCATTTTTGTAGTTCACAATAAACGTCCTCCTCGAACAGGCTTATCTGTGTAAGATTAGTCGTTGCGTTATTTATCAACATCTTTGCTGCCTCCCTTCGATTATTTGTAAAGTGAATCCAACCTGAAAAACAAAAAATCCATGAAGGTTTGTCCTCCATGCGAGCTCTTTCATATAATTACATTACAAGTATATTGTAAGCCTTTTCAGTTGACAAGAAATGTTTAACAATATTTCCATTAAAGTTTTATGTGATGAAGTTCAGAAAAAGAAGGAGACCCTGCGGTCTCCTTCATATGGGTGATCTCCGTCTAAACGGAGATCACCTCCATTTGGTTAATCAATTCGATCAGCTCCTTTCTTCATCAATTGTCGGCCCGACTTCATCAGTATATATCGACATAGGAGACTAGCGAAAGTGCAAAAACATTTATAAAAGAACTTTACCAATTATGGGAAAGACGTTCTTAACCTCGCAAGAAATCTAACCTTTTAGTAAGCCCAGCATTTTCAGACCATGCATAATTCCATCCTCCGTCACAGCCTTCGTCACATAACGGGCTGCTTTCTTCACTTCGTCAGGCGAGTTGCCCATGGCGACGCTATGATAAACATATTGCAGCATTTCGAGATCATTCAAACCATCTCCAAAAGCGTAAACATCCTCATTGTTAAATCCTGCACGCTCGATTAGCGCTTGAATGCCTCTTGCCTTCGAGCCTCCGGGCGGGAGTATATCGCTGCCGTATAGATGCCAACGGATATACCCGAGTTCCGAAAAGTTTTCTTTGTAGTAGCCTTCGTCTTCTTCCTTGCAATAAAGCAAGCATTGATAAATCTCCTTTCCTAGATAATAATCGGGCTCGAGTGGCGGGAGTCTTAATTTCAAGGCTTCATTAGCATCATCCGTATAAGCTGTCTGATGCGTGCTCGTTCGCATCCCTTCCGGAGTCATATAGACTAAAGGATGCTTATTCGCTATCGTAATTCGGGAAAGCTCTGCTAAACGAACAGGATCAATGGAATGACTGTATACCACTTCACCGTTATAGACGACGTACGAACCGTTAAAGCTAACGTAGGATTCGATGTTAAGCGCTTCGCTGACGGGTTTCAGCATGAAGGGTCCTCTGCCTGTCGCAATGACAACTTCATGTCCAGCTTCCTTCAATTCCGCAATGGCTTGCTCTGTCGAGGGAGGGATTTTTTTCTCATGATCAACCAATGTGCCATCGATATCAAAAAATATAAGCTTTTTCGTCATAACCATCTGCCTCAATCCCATTTTTTCATTTGCTTAATTATAGCTCATTTCATGAACGTCCGCGTCACATTCGAGAAAAACAAAATAAACCGACACCAATAGGCATCAGCTTATTTTATAGACTCGAAGCGGGATAATCGGATTACCGTTTAGAAAAAAGAACAGCTTAAGCAGCCATTTCAATCGTATACGGTTTATTGTAATTTGCTCGGGCATGCTGACCCCGACTGATCGCTTGCAGCCGGTTGTTTTGGACGATTCCCGTGATCATCGCGGCTCCATCGATATCCCTTTGCGCGAGCTCGATAAGCAGAACCAGATTCCCGGCTTGATACGCAATCGCCATCGCCCATATGAAGCTTCTCGTATCCTCATCTATGGTGGATAAGCCTGCTTCTGCATGCAGCTCCTCTCTAACCTCATGCAAGGCTTCACGAGCACGATGCAGCGCTGCTTTTATTGCTCCCGTCGTCGAGTTTAGCAGCTTCGCCGTCTCCAGAATGGAGTAGCCAAAAACATCTCGAAGCAGAAAAACGGTGCGTTGCAGCGGCGATAAATGCTTCAT
>DATJKM010000030.1:0-9603 GCA_035491515.1 Candidatus Udaeobacter sp.
CGCTCAACCTGGTGCTGCATAAGCTGGCGCCGGCCTTTGCCGCCGGCAATACCGTCGTGCTGAAGCCTGCTGATAAGACTCCTCTGTCCTCTATTGCCCTAGCGCGCTTGTTCGAGGAGGCGGGTCTTCCGAATGGGGCATTGAATGTCGTGCTCGGCAGAGGATCGAGAATCGGAGAGCCGCTCGTTTCCGATCCCCGAATTGCCAAGGTATCTTTTACAGGAAGCGTGCCGATTGGTCTTCAAATAAGAAAATGGACCGGGTTGAAAAAATTGACGCTCGAGCTCGGATCAAATTCCCCTAACCTTATTTTTGACGACGCGGATCTGGAGACTGCTATTGCAGGTTTAGTACGGGGCGCGTTCGCTTTCTCCGGGCAGGCTTGCATCTCTGTTCAGCGGATCTATGTCCAGTCCTCTGTCTACGACGATTTCCTTGTCCAATACGTAAAGCGCGTCATTCAGCTGCAAGCAGGCGATCCGATGCTGGAGACGACTGATATCGGCCCGATGATCAGCGAGGACGAAGCGAAGCGCGCCGAGTCCTGGGTATTGGAAGCCCAAAACGAGGGAGCGGTTGTACTGACGGGCGGGAGACGTAAAGGTGCGATAATGGAGCCCACTGTGCTTGCGAACGTCAAGCCGGACATGAAAGTCATCTGTCAGGAGGTATTCGCGCCGATCGTGTCGGTCATTCCGTTCGATACGGAGGAGGAGGCAGTCCGGATGGCGAATGACTCGGACTTTGGACTACAGGCCGGCGTGTTCACGAACAATATAAACCGTGCGCTGCGCCTTGCGGATCAGCTGGTTACCGGCGGCGTCTGGATTAACGAGATATCCACATACAGGCAGGATAATCACCCGTACGGGGGAGTTAAATTAAGCGGTATCGGCAAGGAAGGCGTAAAATATGCCATTCAGGATATGATGGAAAGCAAATTTATCGGCATCAAAGTTTTATAGCTGCGATTAGTGAATCAAAGTGATCCTCCATTGCTTTGCCAGTATGGTACATGGGGTTGAATACAAAGGGGAGTATCTGCAGTGGCGTACAATAGTATCATCCTGCGTTTGGAGCTAAACCATGAGCTGAATCATTTCGGCGAGGTCGCTACCGCGATCAGTAAGGCAAGCGGCGATATTATTTCAATCGACGTCATCCGGACAGGGCAGGAAAGCTCCATTCGCGACATTACGGTACAGGTGTCGGATCAGGCGGAATCACAAGTTGCTAATAATTTGAAAGAGCTGGAAGGCGTTAAAATTATTAACATTTCCGACCGTACCTTTCTGGCCCACTTGGGCGGAAAAATATCGATTCATCCGAATATGCCGATCAAGAATAGGGACGATTTGTCAAGGGTGTATACGCCGGGTGTGGCGAGAGTTTGCAATTCCATTTATGAAGATCCACGCAAAGCTTATTCGCTGACGATCAAACGCAATACGGTTGCCGTTATTACGGATGGAACAGCCGTGTTAGGCTTAGGGGATATCGGTCCGCATGCAGCAGCGCCGGTGATGGAGGGGAAGGCGATGCTGTTCAAGCAGCTGGCGGGCGTAGATGCTTTTCCGATATGTCTGGATACGAAGGATACAGAAGAAATCATCCGGACTATCGTCAATATCAGTCCGATCTTTGGCGGAATTAATTTGGAGGATATCAGCTCCCCGCGCTGCTTTGAGATCGAAGACCGGTTGTCCGAGCAGTTGAACATACCGGTATTTCATGATGATCAGCATGGCACGGCTATCGTTGTCATCGCAGGTTTGCTGAACGCGCTAAAGCTGGTTGGGAAACGGATCAATCAGATTCGGGTTGTGGTCAACGGTATCGGCGCTGCGGGTGTATCCATCTGCAAAATGCTGCTTTCCGCCGGAGTTACACAGCTGATTCCCGTTGATCAGGAGGGGGCGATCGTTCGCGGCGGAAATTACTCGCAGCCGATGTGGCAGTGGCTCGCAGAACAACCCCAGGTAGGAAATGAACCCGGCAGCTTGAAGGAAGTGATTCGGGACTCGGATGTCTTCATTGGGGTTTCGAGAGGAGGGCTGCTTCATGCGGAAGATATGAGGCAAATGGCGGCCGACAACATCGTGTTTGCTATGGCCAATCCGAAGCCTGAAATCGATCCGGAGGAAGCGGGTCCCTACGTGCGCATATTAGCCACCGGCCGAAGCGATTATCCGAATCAAATCAACAATGTGCTCGTATTCCCGGGCATGTTCCGCGGCGCACTTGACTGCCGTGCTGTTCAAATCAATGAACCGATGAAGCTCGCTGCTGCCCGGGCGATCGCCTCCGTCGTCACGGATGGTGAGTTAAACGAACTTTATATCATCCCAAGCATCTTTAATGAACAAGTCGTAACCAAGGTGAGGCATGCGGTTATTGAAACTGCGATTTTGACCGGTATGGCAAGACGTATACCTCCGGAATTTCGCTAGATACCGGAAATCAAATGAAAGCAAGTCATCCGCAGCTGCAGATGGCTTGCTTTTTTGGGCTGCATACATTCCCGCTATGTGCTGAGAAAAGGAAGAAAATATTTTATAAAAATAAAATTTTATTTTACATTGACCTATCTAGAATATAATTTTATAATGAGATCGAGATGAATCTGATTGATTTCATGAGAGGATCATGCATATACAGGGGGTGGCCATTACGGAAATTATTCGCACGGTTTTAGGGGATATCCCTAAAGAACAATTAGGATTCTGTCATAGTCACGAACATCTCTTCATAGCTGAAGGAAAGCCTTCACAAATCAATCCTGTTCTGCGCATTGATGATTTTGAGAAAACGAAGGAAGAATTGCATGTTTTTCGCAGCTTAGGAGGCAAAGCCATCGTAGATGCACAGCCGATTGGCTGCGGACGAATGGCAGATCAGCTGGCTGAAGTGTCAAGGCAGACCGGCATTCACATTGTTGCATCCACGGGATTTCATAAGCAGAGCTTTTATTATGAGGATCATTGGTTGTTTCGCTATAGTGAGGACCGTCTAGCTCAAATCTTCATCCATGAAATCGAAGAGGGGATGTATACCGGTGCGGATAACCGCGATCCGGAGGCCCAAATTCAAGCGAAAGCCGGTTTAATCAAGACCGCAATTGACGAGGATCTTCCCGGTTTGACGGGGATCAAATTATTGAATGCTGCGGCTCAGGCTTCTCTTTCGACAGCTGTCCCTATCATGTGCCATACGGAGACGCATCGTCAAGGCATCGTTGTAGCCGAGCATTTCATGAAACTGGGCGTTGCTCCGGAAAATCTGATCATCTGCCATTTGGACCGGACGCTTGACGATTACAGCGTCCATAAACAGCTGGCGGAATACGGCGTTTATCTGGAATACGATACGATCGGCAGATTTAAATATCACAATGATGAGGAAGAAGCCGACTTGATCGTTCAGATGCTGGATTGGGGCTACGGGGAGTCACTGCTTTTAGGATTGGATACGACCCGGGCGAGATTGAGAAGCTACGGCGGCGAGATCGGCTTAGATCATATGAGCGTTAGTTTTATCCCGCTGCTGCGTCAACGCGGGGTATCTGAGTCTGCCATCGCAAATATGATGATTCATAATCCTTCCCATGCTTTTGCACGAAAAAACACCAAAGAGGTGAAAACAAGTGACTTATAAAGTAATGGTAACTCCTCGTTCCTTTGGAAAGGGAAATTCCCAGCCGATTGATATGTTAAGGGAGAAAGGCTGCGAGCTTGTGCTTAATCCGTACGGGCGTATTTTGAGCAAACAGGAAATGGCTGAAATGATCAAGGATGTAGATGCAGTAATTGTCGGGGTAGATCCTATCGATCAAGAGGTACTTGAGCAAGCGCCTAAGCTGAAGGTCATTTCCAAATACGGTGTTGGAACCGATAATATTGACCTGAATTATGCGCGGGAGAAGGGAATTCCCGTAACGGTGACGGCTGGTGCCAACAAGGATGCCGTTGCCGATTATACGATAGCTCTTATGCTGGCTGCCGCAAGAAGAATGATTCCGATTGATAAAGGCTGCAGGCAGCTGAACTGGAATAAGATAACGTCGGTCGATGTATGGGGTAAAACGCTCGGTCTCATCGGTCTTGGAGCCATCGGCAAAGGGGTTGCCGCTAGGGCTAAGGGGTTTAACATGAACATCATGGCGTATGACTTGATGAAAGACGAGGCCTATGCGGCTGAACACCAGATCGAATATGTAAGTTTAGACAAGCTGCTGCAAAACGCTGATTTTATTAGCCTGCATTTGCCGTTAACGGATAAAACGCATCATATCATTGGTGCCAAGGAGCTTGCAAGCATGAAAGAAACGGCTGTCATTGTGAATACGGCCAGAGGCGGTCTTATTCATGAACAAGCGCTTCTGGATGCTTTGCGGGAAGAGCGGATATGGGGAGCAGGGATGGACGTTTTCGAGCAGGAACCTCCGCAAGATAAAGGTTTTCTGGAGCTGGATAACCTTGTCATCGGGTCGCATTGCGCAGCTTCAACCTATCAGGCTATTGAGAATATGGGTGTCATGGCTGCGGCGAATGTTCTGGAGTATTTAAGGTAATCATTAAAGAACGAGGGGAAATGACAGATGACCATGAATAAGCTGCGAGTAATAAACCGATTGTGTGAGGAAGGGATTGTCGCCGTTATTCGTGCAGACAACAGCGAGCAAGCGGTCAAGATTGCGGAAGCGTGCCTGCGGGGCGGTATTTCGAGCCTGGAAATTACGTTCACTGTTCCATATGCTCATCAGGTGATCGAGAAATTAAGCAATCATTTCTCGCCAGGAGAAGTTACGATCGGCGCAGGTACTGTATTGGATCCTGAAACCGCCCGCATTGCCATTCTGTCGGGTGCGCAATTTGTTGTTAGCCCCTTCGTGAATGCCGAAGTGATCCGATTATGCAACCGTTATGGCATTCCGTGTATGCCGGGCGCTATGACCGTGAAAGAGGTTATTGAAGGCATGGAAGCGGGTGCCGATATCATTAAGCTGTTCCCAGGTGAGACGTACGGTCCAGCGATGGTCCGCTCACTGAAAGGCCCGCTGCCACAAGTGAATCTCATGCCGACAGGCGGCGTAAATATCGATACGATCACGAAATGGCTTGAAGCGGGTGCCGTTGCCGTTGGTGTCGGCGGTTCTTTGATCAGCTCAGCCGAGCACGGAGATTATGCTTCCATTACCGAAAAAAGCAGGCAGCTTGTGGATAAAGTGAAAGCCTTTCGAGGGGTGTAGCATTCATGAGAATTGCTGTTTTTCGCGATGCGCAGCAAGCTGATCGTGTAGGTGCGGAAATTTTGATAAGGGAAATTCGTGAGAAAGACGATCCAAAGCTTGGCCTTGCCACGGGTTCTTCACCTGTTGGCATTTACAAGGAACTGGTTGAGCTCGTCAGAAACAACCCTTGCAGCTTCAAGCATGCCACTGCCTATAACTTAGATGAGTATGTAGGTCTGTCTGAGGAACATCCTCAAAGCTATGCCGCTTTTATGCAAGAGCATCTGTTCCGGCATATCGATCTTTTACCGAGTCATATTCATATCCCGAATGGAGCCGCCGAATCAGCTGAAGCGGAATGTATCCGTTATGAAACGTTATTGAGGGAAGCCGGAGCATTGGATATCCAGCTGCTCGGTATCGGCTTGAACGGGCATATCGGTTTCAATGAGCCGGGGGAGCATCTTTCCAGTGAAACCCATATTGTGACATTAACCGAAGATACGCGCAGGGCTAACGCCAAATGGTTTCTTTCTGATGATCAAATTCCTAGGCAAGCGATTACAATGGGAATTGGTCCGATTATGATGGCTAAAAGGGTGCTGTTTATCGCTCATGGCGAGGCCAAAAGCAGTATTATTCATGAGGCGTTTACGGGGCCTGTAACAACAAGTTGTCCGGCATCCTTGCTTCAATTGCATCCTGATTTGATAGTGCTATTGGATGAAGAAGCGGCAGCGGGCTTAACAGGAGGCAGCAGGCCGTCATTTCGGGTAATGGAGAACAAGAGAATTGATTTCTTATATGATCCGCAAGTGCAGGAGTTACTTGGTACAAATGGATAGTAATAATGGTTTTACATCTTCAATCGAATAAAATTTCATTTTATTATTGACACTAAAGAATAATATTCTATAATAAGAGTATAAGTCGCTATTCATTAATCAGATTCATCCAAGAACAGAATTCCAAACAAGAGAGGAAGAAAAATATGTACAAGCAAGGAACACAATTAGAGGGTAAAGTTGCAATCGTAACCGGAGCTGCTTCCGGAATTGGTGAGGCCGTATCGAAAATTTTCGCTGCTAATGCCAGCAAAGTTTTATTGGTAGATATCGATGTAGAACGTATGAAACAAGTTGCGGCTGAGATTGAAGCTAACAACGGCATTTGCGATTGGGTGGTCGGGGATGTTACGGAAGAAGAACAGGTTGCCAAGTTCTTTAAACATGCTAAGGACAAATGGGGCAGCGTTGATCTGCTCGTCAATAGCGCCGGCCGTGATTCCTTGTCTCCTCCTATCAGCGAGACTACGCTTGATGAATGGAACAAAACAATCGGACCGAACCTGACAGCTGTCTTCCTGTGCTGCCGCGAAGCGTTCCGGTACATGGAAAAACAAACGACTGGCGGAAGAATCATTAATATGGGATCTTCCTCGGCTAAAGTAGCATCTTGTCCGGGGCATAGTCCTTACCGCGCTTCGAAGCATGGAATGATGGGACTAAGCAAAAATATTTTGTTAGAAGGCAAAGACAAAAACATCGGCGTAACCGTTATTAATCCTTCGCATGTTAAGACGCCAATGACCGAGGTTATTGATAAAGGGATTTACGACGGAGAAATTCCAGCTTATATCGATGGATGGTTGGATGAAAAGGAACTTAAAGAGGGAATCTATAATAGCTGCATCGATGTAGAGAATGTAGCGGAAGCGACTCTCTTCGTAGCAACTAGAACACCGGATGTTACGATTCCGTCGTTCTCCTTCTATCCGACTCATAAAGTGCACCGTTATGGTATGGAAGTATAAAAAGAATTGATGGCTTAGCTTAGAAAGACCGGCATGTTAGCTCGACAGTCCCGGGTAGCAATATGAAAGGTTGCGCCGGTTCGTCGAGCTAATCATGTACGCAAATATTTTTAATTTGAACTGTTTACCATCTTGAAAGTCAATCATTAATGAAAGCGGTTCAATTGTGCGGACTCCAAGTTATTTATGCACAGGAAAGCGGGAGGTTTGGAGTGACAGGGAAATATGTAATGTCGTTTGATTGCGGGACAACGAGCACAAGAACTATATTATTTGATCACAATGGCAATATCGTTTCGGTGGCGTATCAAGATTTCGAGCAAATTTATCCAAAGCCCGGCTGGGTGGAGCATAACCCTATGGAAATCTGGGAAGCCCAGTTAAAAACGGCAAATGAAGCGTTGAAACTAGCAAACGCCAGCGCGAGTGATATTGTAGGGATCGGCATCACCAATCAGAGAGAGACTACCATTATATGGGACAAGAATACCGGCAAGCCTGTTATGAATGCGATCGTATGGCAGGACCGTCGGACCGCTGACGTTTGCCAAGGTTTGAAGGAACAAGGCTTAAGCGAATATGTGAAGGAAAATACAGGTTTATTGATAGATTCCTATTTCTCTGGAACGAAGATTAAATGGATTCTCGATCATATCGAAGGGACAAGAGAAAAAGCCGAAAAAGGGGAGCTGCTCTTCGGGACAGTCGATACCTGGCTGATCTGGAATTTGACTGGCGGCAAAGTTCATGTTACCGACTATTCCAATGCATCGCGTACGATGCTGTTTAACATTAACCGGATCGAATGGGATGACAAGTTATTAAGCGAGCTTAACATCCCGCGGGCTATACTTCCCGAGCTTCGCCCTTCCAGCGACGTATACGGCATGACTGACGAATCGCTATTTGGCGGAAGCATTCCCGTTGCAGCAGCTGTTGGCGACCAACAAGCGGCGCTTTTCGGCCAGGCATGTTTCGAAGCTGGTATGGTGAAGGCGACCTATGGAACGGGCGGATCTCTGCTCATGCATACCGGCTCCAAGCCGATCCGGTCCGATTCCGGCCTTCTTACCACGGTGGCGTGGGGATTGGATAATAAGGTGGAATATGCGCTGGAAGGCTTGCTTTATGTGGTTGGCGCTTCTGTGCAATGGCTGCGGGACGAGCTGAAGCTTATATCCCATGCCAAGGAGACAGAGCAGCTTGCGCAAGAAGTTGAGAATACGAACGGCGTTTATGTCGTTCCTGCCTTCGTAGGTCTTTCCGCTCCATATTGGGATCAGTATGCTCGCGGCGCAATTTTGGGATTGACGCGCGGTGCGAACCGCAACCACATCGTTCGCGCAACGCTCGAATCCATTGCCTATCAAATTCGCGATGTCATTACTTGCATGGAACAAGATTCCAGCATAACGAATAGCGAGCTGAAGGTCGATGGCGGAGTGTGCAACAACAACTTTGTCATGCAATTTCAAGCGGATCTTCTCGGCGTGCCCGTTATCCGTCCGAAGGTTGTGGAATCAACCGCGCGCGGCGCAGCTTTTCTGGCAGGTCTTGCAACCGGGTTTTGGAAGAGTAAGAGCGAGCTGCTGGATACTTTTGAGCTGGACCGCAGGTTCGAGCCTACATTTGATGAATGTAAGCGCAATCAATTATATGCCGGCTGGCAAAAAGCTGTAGACCGGTCGAAGGCATGGGAAGAGCAATAAACAAATTTAAAAGGGGGTTTTATTCGATGAAAAAAAGAAAAAACAGTAAGGCAGTTGCACTTATTCTTGCATTGGTACTAACGATGGTTACTGCAGCGGCATGTGGCGGCAATGAGCAAGAAACGACCAGCACGTCGGGTTCAAATGATACGAAGAAACATGTATTTGCTGCCTCCTATTTCACATTGAATAATCCGCATTTTATCGATTGGAGCAAAGGGTTGAAATCCGAGATTGTTGATAAGCATGGCGACAAGCTCATAGAAGTCGATGCACAGCTAGATATTAACAAGCAGATTTCAGATGTGGAGGACTTCATTCAACAAAAGGTTGACGCGATCTTTATTGCGCCCGTTGATAGCAAAGGAATCAAGACAGCGCTATTGTCCGCAAAGAAAGCTAACATCCCGGTCATTATTATGGATGTTCCGCCTCAAGACACCGATCTAGTCACTGCTATGGTAACGACAGATAACTTTATGGCTGGTAAGGTGCTTGGTGAGGCCATTGTTAAAAATACGGAGGGTAAAGCTAACGTCGCCATTATCGATTGGTCTGTCGTTCAAGCTGTAGTTGATAGAACAGACGGCTTCTCGTCTGCTGTCAAAGATGCTCCGGGCATTAAGATCGTCGCTAGACAAGACGGTAAAGCTTCTACAGAATCGGCTCTTCCGATCATGGAAAACTTCCTGCAGTCTAATCCTGAAATAAATACCGTATTTACGATTAATGATCCTTCGGCAATTGGAGCGCTGGCTGCCATTGAAGCAGCGAATCGCACGGATATTAAAATTTACTCGATAGACGGATCGCAAGATGCTATGAAACTTATCAAGGATAAAAAGATTGTA
>DATJKM010000031.1:0-29233 GCA_035491515.1 Candidatus Udaeobacter sp.
CTTTATTGCGTCCCTCGAGGGTCGCCTTCTCGGGCTCATGAGGCAATTGACCTTCTACATGCGAATGCGCGCTCATGCTTTCCCCCCCAAATCTCTAAGGATTTCTTCTTCTTCAATGTGGAAGCCGTGATCATCGATTACTGAACGTAAGAACATACATACGAACAAGATGAGCAAGCCTGCGATACCCACTGCATAACCAGCATTCAACGTTCCGAACAGTTTACCCCAATCCGGAGCATACATAAATCCTAAGCCTGCGATGAACAAGCCGAGACCCATAAAGAACGGCAAGATCGAAGGTGAAGGCATATGAATCGGACCAATTGGCTCAGCAGGCGTCATGCCGCTGTGTCCGTCCTCTTTTTCTTTCCAGTAAGCATCATATCCGCGTACAAGCGGCGTTTGAGCAAAGTTGTACTCTGGCGGCGGGGATGGAATCGTCCACTCCAGCGTACGGCCGTCTTCCCAAGGATCTGCCGGCGCATTTTTCGGTTTGAATGAAGTTACGACAACATTCAATAAGAAGAAGATTGTACCGAAGCCCATCAAGAACGCGCCTACCGTACTAATCATATTCATTTCATTAAAGCCAAGACCGTCGAGATACGTCCAAATACGACGCGGCATCCCGAGCAAACCAAGGAAATGCTGGATAAAGAATGTTAAGTGGAAGCCGATAAAGAATGTCCAGAACGTCAGCTTACCAAGCGTTTCGTTCAGTACGCGTCCGAACATTTTTGGCCACCAGTAGTGAAGACCTGAGAAAATACCTAGAATCAATCCGCCGACGATAACGTAGTGGAAATGCGCTACGACGAAGTAGGAGTCATGATACTGAAAGTCAGCAGGCGCTGCCGCCAGCATGACGCCGGTTACGCCGCCCATTACGAAGGTTGGCACAAACCCTACCGCGAACAAGTTCGCCGCAGTGAATTTAATCGAACCGCCCCATAACGTGAACAGCCAGTTGAAGATTTTGATACCTGTCGGAATTGCAATAAGCATTGTTGCAATCGAGAACAATGCGTTCGCAACCGGTCCAAGACCAACCGTGAACATGTGATGCGCCCAAACCATGAAGCCCAAGAAGCCGATCAGGATTGTAGCGAATACCATCGAGCTGTAACCGAACAGCCGCTTGCGCGAGAACGTGCTTATTACCTCGGAAATAACGCCGAAGGACGGCAGGATGAGGATATAAACCTCAGGATGCCCGAATATCCAGAAGATATGCTCCCACAGGACCGAATTACCGCCGCCTGAAGGATCAAAGAAATTAGCGTCAAACAATCTGTCGAACATGAGTGCAGCAAGACCTACTGCCAAAGCAGGGAATGCGAACAAGATAAGCGCCGACGTTATGAACGCCGTCCATGTAAACATCGGCATCCGCATGAAGGTCATGCCTGGTGCACGCATGTTAATGATCGTAACGAGGAAGTTGATCCCCCCGATAAGCGTACCGATACCGGCGATCTGCAAACCTAACACGTAATAATCAATACCGTGGTCACCGTTGTACGTTGTACCCGCCAGCGGAGCATATGCTGTCCAGCCCGCATCCGGAGCGCCGCCAGCAAACCAGCTGACGTTAAGCAAAACGCCGCCGAACAAGAAAGTCCAGAAACCTAATGAGTTAACGAAAGGGAAAGCAACGTCGCGCGCGCCAATTTGAAGCGGTACAACCGCATTCATCAGCGCGAATATGAGCGGCATGGCCGCTAAGAAGATCATCGTCGTTCCGTGCATAGTTAGCAGCTCGTTATATGTATCCGCGCTAACAAAGTCGTTAAGGGGCTTCCATAATTGAACCCGAATCAAAATGGCTTCCAAACCGCCGACAAGGAAGAAAAATCCGCCTGCGATCATATACAATATTCCAATTTTCTTATGGTCAACCGTTGTTAGCCAGTCCATCAGACCGCTGTAACGTTTGACCGTATGCGTATGCGCATGAGCCAAAGTAGGTACCTCCTTCAATCACCGATAAATTATTGTTCGTAGTTAAGCTTCAAATCAGATAAATATTTAGCAATACCTTCAATTTCTTGCTCAGTCAAATCGATTTTACCCATTTGGTTGCCCGGTTTAACTTCATCCGGATTGCTGATCCAACGGTGTAAGTTATCGTACACTGAACCTTCATTGGAATATTGCGGATCATCGGTGTTAACAAGTATACCTCCGACAGTCTCACGGCTTCCGATACCAGTCAAGTTAGGATAAGCCGGTCCGCCTAAGTCGCCTACTGCGTGGCAAGACAGACATTTGCTTTCGAATGCTTTTGCAATTGCCGGATCGCTTGGAAGAGCTACAGGCTCTTGAAGCGCTGCTACCCAACGATCAAATGAGGACTCGTCCACTGATTTGACTTTGAAATCCATCAAACCGTGCGAAGGTCCGCAAAGCTCGGCGCATTTACCAAGGTAAACGCCTTCTTTTGGAGCCGAGAAGTACATGGCGTTTTCGTTAGCGCCTGGGTTTGTATCGATTTTACCTGCAAGCGATGGAATCCAGAACGAGTGAAGCACGTCAGCGGATTTCGCTTTGATAGAAATTGTCTTGCCTTTTGGAATAATAAGTTCCTGCGCTGTTTTCACTCCGTAATCCGGGTATTCAAATTCCCACCAGTATTGGTGCGAAGTAACGATTACCTGAACCGCTTCCGGATCTTTACTGTAGTCTTTCGCTAAGTTAAAGACGGATTGAACAGTCGGAATACCTAAAATGATAAGCATGATGATCGGAATAACTGTCCAAATGATCTCCAGCTTATGATTTCCTTCCACTTGCTTAGGAATCGTTTTGTCCCCCGGACGTCTGCGAAAACGAATAATTACATACAAAGAAATCGCAAATACGGCAACAATCACGACTAACATGATTCCAATTGCCAGCTTCATTAGTCCGAATTGCTCTTCCGCTACAGGTCCCTGAGGATTCAGCGTCGACAAATCGCTCCGCCCGCAAGCCGCCAGCACCAGTACCATCATGGCCATTAGCGGCGCAAGCCGTTTTACAAATCGCCACCGTTTCATCATTAATCAACCCCACTTTTGACGTTTTCGCAGCTGCCTAATTTTCACGTGGCATGCGGCGGGCTGCGTAGTTTCACAGATGTTATTACAACTCCTGCAACTTAAATCACTTTATTAAATATAAAGTTGAAGACCCTATTTGTCAATGTTCCACAGAGAGTTCACAAATTGTTCTCAAAGCTGTCAAAAACGCATAATTACAACGTTTTTTACAGGTTTGATTACGATGTTCAATCGGCCGGAAGCGGCTTTCTCTCTATCCTACATTGTGCACCAAACCCATGGTCAATTATGTATGCGCACGTAAACGTATATTTACGATCGCAAGGCAAAAACTAAAGCCAATATCGTATGAATGGGGGTCCGTTCTTTATGGTTAAACGAATGGCCGCATTGCTGCTTTCCGCTGTTATCATAATAGCCGCAGCCGGCTGTAATTACGAAGAGCTCGTCCAGCGGAGTGATTCCGATTATGGCAGCCGTCAAGCCAACGATCCAAAGATGCTTAAGAGCAGGTCTTACGGTCCGATGTCGAATAACCCGCAACAGCATGAAAATTCCTTTTTCGAATACAGCTCCGTCCTCTCCAGAAAGGTATCCGCTCTTAATGGCGTAGCTTCCGCTATCGTCATGCTTACGGACAAAAACGCATACGTCGGCTTAATGCTGGATTGGACGGCTGTCGGCACACGCAATTCCGGCGGCAAAAGCGAACAAGACAATAGCGGTACGACTGAAGGCGTCTATAACCATGATACCGGCAGTCCTTACGGCAACAGCCGGGTTCTTGTATCGCCTTATAATTCCTATTTCTCAGTCAACGATATAAACGATTTGTCGGATGAGCTGAAGCAGACCGTTGCGCTTAAAGTGCGCGAGCTGGCGCCAGCGGTGCAAGAGGTTCATATCTCCGCCAATATGGAACTCATGAACTATTTCAATCATTTCGCCAAGGAGGCTTGGGGCGGACGATCGCTCATGCCGTGGATAGACCAATTCAACACAGTCGTGAAATATCACTTTGCCGGCGGGAAGGAAATGCCTCCTCCCATCACGCAGCCGGGAACCTATAGCCCTTCAGAGGCTCAAATGAACCGATAAAAAAATCGCTTCTATTATATATAGTAAAAAGGCTCTTCGCGTGAAGAGCCTTTTTACTAATTCGTGCTGTTATTTTTAGCGTAAAGGAGCAAATTCGCTTACTTCTGCCAAAATAGCCTCCGTTTTAGCAAGCAGCTCATCCGTTAGCGTGATCTCGGCGGCCTTCACATTTTCTTCAATTTGCGCAGGACGGCTTGACCCGATAATAGCCGAGCTTACGTTTGGCTGGCGCAGCACCCATGCTAATGCAAATTGGGATAAAGAAGCGCCAATGCTTCCTGCAAGACGCTCCAGCTTCTCGGCAACCTGCAGCACATCGTCACGCAGATAGCTGTTAATGACGCCGTTCGTCTTATCGTTCGCTGCGCGGCTGCCAGACGGCACTGCTTGGCCTGGCTTGTATTTACCCGTCAGAACGCCCTGAGCGAGTGGCGAAAATACGACCTGCCCCATTCCTTCCTGCTCGCAGGCCTGAATGACATCCCGCTCAATATACCGCTCAAACATATTGTATATCGGCTGATTGGAGACGAGCGGACGCAGTCCTAGACGTTTTCCCGTTTCAGCGGCATCCTTAATTTGATCTGCCGTCCATTCGCTGATCCCGGCATAAAGCACTTTCCCTTGCGCAGTCAAATCGTCAAGCGCCCGCAGCGTCTCTTCAACCGGTGTGTCCGTATCAAAGCGGTGGCATTGATAAAGGTCAATGTAGTCGGTGCCTAGACGCTTTAAGCTCGCCTCGCACTGCTCCACAATATGCTTTCTCGATAATCCGCGGTCATTAGGCCCCTTGCCCATTGGAAAAAATACCTTTGTTGCAAGTACGTAGCTGCTGCGCGTATACGCTTTCAAAGCATTTCCCATTACTTTCTCAGCTTCACCGTTATTATATGCGTTGGCAGTATCAAAGAAATTGATGCCAAGATCATACGCCTTATGGATGCATGCCTGTGCCGTTTCCGCTTCTGTTGCCGTTCCGTACGTTAACCAGCTTCCGAGTCCGATTTCACTTACCTTAAGTCCGCTCTTGCCAAGTTTTCTATATTTCATCTGCATACACTCCTCTTTAACATTAACCTCTGCTATCAAGTAGTAGTGTATAGCACTTCGTTCAATTATTAAAGTAGTGAATGTTTTTTCACTTTATTATCATTAATATATATACTATACTTGTTGATAGTAATATACAGAAAGGGGCATGACCAATTGAGCGCACATAATTACATTCCGAAGGAGCCCGTGATTATCGATTGCAATATCGAGAAGACGTTAGACGTCATCGGCGGCAAATGGGCATTTCTTGTTCTGAGAGAACTATTTTGCGGCACCAAAAGATTCGGGGAAATACAGAAGCTTATTCCTGCGGTTAGTCCGCGCGCGTTAACAAGCACGCTCCGTCATCTAGAAGAGAAGGGCGTGCTTGAACGCACAGTGTTTCCGACTGTACCGGTAACGGTCGAATATACGCTGACGCCTAAGGGCGAGGATCTTCATCATATTTTAAAAGAAATGAAGCTATGGTCGGCCAGATGGACATAAAAGAACGTTTGCTCGTTAGGTCAGACTAGGGCTTAATGCCTGCTTGAAACCGGTCTAATGCCGTCTGATAGATGCGGCGATCGTTCTCATTTCGTGCCAGACGTTCAAGGCGGTGCAGCTCTGCCTCAAACTGCTCCATTAGCATCGCGACCCGCTCACTCGGCTTTGATTGCGTGCTTTGAAGCTGTTTTTGCTCATCGCCTGTTTGTACTGACAACTGCCCTTCGCTGTCGACTTGCGCCAAAAAAACATCTTCTTCTTTTAATTTTATTTTCTTCAGCTCATGCTTTAACCAATTTCTGTCGTATCCGACTTCTTGAAGCACCTCGTCTTGGATGTCGCCGTCCATTAATACTGTCTTAGCCTCCTGCTCTTCACTGACTCTCCAGCCAAGAAGATCAGGCGTTACGGGCAAATACTCCTTCTTCAACAATACGTTAACTTCACCGCTGGACTCCATGACGGCAAACTCTACGTCTGCAACGCGGTATACGTCTTTTTTCCGCAATTGCTCAAGCATTTCGTCTAATGTCAATCGTTCCTTATGCAAATTCTTTTTGATTAATTGTCCATCTTTAATCAGCACTGTACCTTTTCCATCAACGAAATCACGAACCTTTTTACTTTTCATCGTCATAAATTCCATAGCGACTGATACGCTGACCCACACCGCTAATGAAACTATCCCCAAGTACCATAAATTATCGAGATCAAGCGACACATAGGCGGCAATGTTACCGATCGATATGCCCGTTATGTACTCGAATAGAGACAGCTGAGAAATTTGACGTTTGCCCAGCACTTTCGTCAGCGCGAATAAGATCACGATTGCTGCTAAAGTGCGAAGTATGATTTCAAACCAGCTTGGCAATTCTATTCCCCCTTTCCATTCCTATAGTGTCCAGAAAAGCCAAAGTCATTCGTTTTCAATTCAGCTGTTGCATTCCACCTCGAAGTATGGTACTATTATTTGAATGTATTATATTTAACCCCAGCAAATCCCCAGTAAGATTCAATGTTTTCCTCAGATTTTGATTTCTTGGCTGTTAATTCCCAAACCTGTTTCGTGATGTATTTCTGATTCACACTGGCGCGGTCATCGGAGCCGCGAGGACGGAAGAGAGGTAGGGCTTTCGTTGTTTTAGGATGCGAGTTTTAGACAACTTGGTACACATGCTGTTTGCTGTTAACAAGGGGATTCCATACGGCCTTTCGTTTTGAAGAGGTCCGGTTAAATATACGATACAAACAAGGGCTGTCCGGCCAGTGCATTTATGCGCTGGCTGGACAGCCCTATCCATTTCTCAACCCGCTTATTCGTTAGGACAAGCCGATGCGGCAAAATGACCGGAACGATTTATTTTGGTATCCAAATACCGTTCATTATGTTCCGACCGGTCTCCCCACAGCGGAATGCGTGCCGTCACATCAAGACCAGCCGCCTGAAGCGCATCAAGCTTCTTTGGATTATTCGTAATGAGTGTGACCGGCTTTGCCCTAAGAGACTTCAATACGCGTATGGCGTCGCCATAATTGCGTGCGTCGTCCACAAACCCAAGCTCCACGTTTGCCTCCACTGTATCGTAGCCCCGCTCTTGCAGCAAATAAGCCATCGCTTTACTGAACAGTCCGATGCCTCTTCCTTCATGATTCGCCAAATAAAATAAGGCGCCGGTCCCCTTCGCAACAATCATGCGCATCGATTCATGCAGCTGATACCCGCAATCGCACCGCTTGCTCCCGAAAATATCGCCGGTATGGCAAATGCTGTGCATGCGAATCCAAGCCTCCTCCGCTTGCTCGAAATCACCATAAACAAGCACGCTTGATTGCTGCATCTCTGCCAAATCAATGGCGGACAGCTTCTTAATAATTTGTTCCGCATCATCCAGCTTCTCTTTGCAGAGCAGCCAGCAATACCATTGAAATATCGTCTCTCCTTCATCCAGCTTTACGGGAAGCTGAATCGGACCAACCAAATAAATAATGCCCCTGGCGCTCTCCATAACTCTAATCTTGTGATCGACAATGGAAACTGCGTCTGTAGAAATCATAAGCGTATGCTCCTGACCTGTTCATAATAGCCGTTTCCACTATTATGAGCTTGAAGCAAACCAGACTATTCCTCATAAATCATTTTTCTCGTCATCCCGCCATCTATCGTAATATGGGTGCCGGTTACAAAATCATTGCCAGGGTCCGTCAAGTAAAGACATGCACGCGCAATATCCTCCGGCTTGCCTACACGCTGCGACGGATGCTGAACGTGATCCTGCGGCCTTAGCTTATCGTAATCGCCCGTCTCGATCCAGCCCGGACAAATGCCGTTGACGGTAATCCGATCCGGACCGAGCGAGACGGCAAGCGCATGCGTTAGCGAGAGGATTCCGCCTTTGGAAGCGGCATAGGCTTCCGAGTTCGGTTCTGACATCACTGCACGCGTGGAGGAAATGTTCACGATTGCTCCGCCGCCGCCTGCCCGCATCAGCTTGGCCGCCTCGCGCGAGCAGACGAACGTACCGCGCAGATTCGTATTCACGACGCTGTCCCACTCATCGATCGTCAGCTCATACGGTGACTTCCATATGCCAAAGCCCGCATTATTAATAACGATGTCCAATCTCCCCAAAATCGTTTCGACATCGTGAAACAGCCGGATGATCTCTTCCGGCTTGCTCATATCGATAACAAAGGATAAGGAATCATAGCCTGCTTCCTGCAGCAGCTCCTCTGTCTGCTCTAGTCCGGCTTCATTTTTATCGACTAGAACGAGCAGCGCTCCTTGCTCGGCATACGCAATCGCAAGCGCTCGGCCTATTCCCGCCCCGGCGCCCGTTATGAGAACGATTTTATCATTGTAATCCGCTTGCATCTGAATTCCTCCTCCAATGTTTGCTCTAGCAATGATCACCTTGTAAGGTAAGCTTAACCGTATTCTGCACCACTAATATCTCCAATCATACTTCCAAAATAACTTGATCACCAGTACATATTGGCCTCTCTATTTGTGGCTAAGTCGTGTCAAATAATCTGAAAATTTAATTTATATCGCTGCAAATGCCTCAAAAGCCCTTGTCATTCGTCCCCAGAGCGCATATGATAATAGTAAGAAAAGGTTGTGAATGTTTTCACATAATAGAGTGAATTGTGAAATAATTCACGATGTAAAGACGGCTGCTGCTGCAGCTTGCGCGCTTTACACTTACAATAGGAGGCGTTTAATATGACGATGAACATTGCTGTTATTGGCTGTACACATGCAGGAACTGCTGCTATTACGCAAATGGCTAAGCTTTACCCCGAGGCTCGTATCACCGTGTATGAACGGAACGACAACATCTCGTTTCTATCGTGCGGAATCGCTCTTCATGTTGGCGGTGTGGTAAAGGATGCCGGGCAGCTATTTTATGCTTCGCCCGAACAGCTTGCTAAACTCGGCGTTACGACGAATATGCGTCATGATGTGCTAGCGGTAGATACGGATGCCAAAAAAATTCAAGTCCGCAACCTCATAAGCGGCGACGAATTCACAGACACCTTCGATAAGCTTGTTGTAACGACCGGCTCGTGGCCGATCATTCCGCAAATGGATGGAATTGAGCTAGAAAATATCGTGCTATGCAAAAATTACAACCATTCGCAGGCCATTATTGAGAAAGCCAAGAAAGCGAACCGGATTGCCGTCATCGGCGCTGGCTATATCGGCATCGAGCTAGTTGAAGCCTTTGAACAGCTTGGCAAGGACGTCACCTTGATCGACAATATGGAGCGTATTTTATACAAATATTTAGATCGAGAGTTTACGGATGTAACCGAGCAGGCGCTGCTTCAGAAAGGGATTACGATTGCTACCGGTCAAACCGTTACTGCGTTCAAAGGCAGCGGGGGCCGCGTAACGACTGTCATTACGACTGCTGGACAATATGAAGCAGATCTCGTCGTGCTCTGCATCGGCTTCCGTCCTAACACTGAGCTTTTGAAGGGCCAAGTCGATATGCTGCCTAACGGAGCAATCATCGTCGATGATTATATGAGAACGAGCAAGCCGGATATATTTGCCGCAGGCGACAGCTGTGCTGTCCACTACAATCCAACTGGTCAAAATGCTTACATCCCGCTCGCAACAAACGCCGTACGAATGGGAACGCTCGTTGCCAAAAATCTTATGGAGCCAACCGTCCGGTATCTCGGAACGCAAGGGACTTCGGGAATCAAAATTTACGATTACAATATCGCATCGACCGGCTTAACGGAAACAGCAGCGCTTGCTGCGGGAATGAATGTGAAAAATGTCACAATCATCGACAACTACCGTCCCGAGTTTATGCCCACCTACGAGCAGGTTACGTTAAAGGTCGTTTATGAAGCGGATAGCGGCAGAATTGTCGGCGCGCAGGTGCTGTCGAAGGTCGATCTGACACAATCGATAAATACGCTTTCGGTGTGCATACAGAACAATATGACGATGGACGAATTAAGCTATATCGACTTCTTCTTTCAGCCGCATTACAACAAGCCGTGGAATCTGCTTAATCAAGCCGGTTTGCAGGCTGTATAGTGAAACCAATGAAGGGGCAGCGATAGGCGTTATCACCTGTTGCTGCTCCTTCTACATTTGTCCCTCATCCCTGTAAGGTGTCGAATGCTTCTCTGATTGCTCCTTAGCTGTTTTACAGCCAGCTTCCGTATTCTCCAATACTGCACAATGTGTTGAAACACCACTCATACGCCTTAAGAGTGCAGCCTTCTCAAAAATAGATCTAGAAAATAGATCTAAATTCACCAAACTAACCAAAATAGCTTAAATAGATCTAAAAACTAGACCTATTACACCGCATATCCCGCCAACCCGCTTCAAAAACGCTGTTTACTCAAAATAGATCTAGAAAATAGATCTAAATCCACCAAACTAACCAAAATGACATAAATAGATCTAAAAACTAGATCTATTACGCCGCATGTAACAAAAATACTATAAGCAAAATATCCCTCACACCTTTATCCCTCTAATCTGCTCAAAAAAACAAGAGCCGCCATCGAAATGGCGGCTCTTGCTTTATAGCGGTGTATCAGCAGGCGGTTTGCCAAAATCCGGGGTACCGTCGTCGTTCCACGTAAACACCTTTGCGCGGGCGTGACGGCCTGGATCAAATAGCGGATCACCTTCAATTTCTTTGTAGCTGCGGGCGTGATAGATTAAAATATCCTGTTTGCCGTCCTCCGATACCGTAAAGCTGTTATGTCCCGGCCCATATTGGCTCGTTTCAATACAGCTCGCAAAAACCGGTACCTGCGACTTCACCCAAGAAGCAGGATCGAGCAAGTTGCTGGATTCCGCCGCCGTCAGCAGCCCCATCGCGTAATTATGATTCGTGGCGCTGCCGGAATAAGTCAAATAGATGTTGCCGCCCCGCTTCAGCACAGCCGATCCCTCATTAACCATGAAGTCGATTACCTCCCAATCGAGCTCCGGCTTCGTGATCAGCACCTGCTTGCTCTTAAGCGTCCATGGGCTGCTCATCGCAGCAATATACAAATTCGTATTGCCTTGAATGGCCGGATCCTGCTGCGCCCATACTAAATAATGCTCGCCGTTATGCTCAAAGCTGGTAGCATCCAAAGAGAACGAGTCCCAATCCGTGATGATTTGGCCCTTCTCCCTCCAGCTGCCTTCAAGCGGATTTGCCGACTCATTCTCGAGGACGTACATACGGTGTCTGAATGGCGCGTCCTCCCTAGCCGCAGCGAAATATACATACCATTTGCCTGCGATAAAATGCAGCTCCGGTGCCCAAATGTTTTTACTCATAGGACCCGAATCATGCTTTTTCCATACGACAATCTGCTCGGCGTCGGTAAGTCCTTCAAGCGTAGACGCTCTCCGCAGCTCGATTCTGTCGTACTCGGGCACGGAGCCTGTAAAATAATAATATCCGTCCGTATGCTTTAATACCCAAGGATCAGCCCGCTGCTCTATTAACGGATTACGCAGCTGCTTCTGCGACTGCCCGGATGGTTCTGTTCTCATCATTTCTCTCAATCCTCCAGTCAAAGATTCTATATACTTTAGATGATTCAAATGCGTGCATTACTATATTTTCGACTAAGGAAACTCTTGAAATATTATTTGTAAAGCCAACTATTTACATATAAAATAAATGCATCATATCCTTTTGTTTACCTCGTTCATGACGAAAACGTATGCAGCGTCCGAAGAGCCATTGTTTCAATAAAATTATCCAGATAACCATCCAGCATCGTTAAATAAGTTGAGCGGAGTGAAAGCATGAAGATCGATATATCAGATACGCATTTACCTATCTATGAGGCATTAGCCAGCGATGTAAGACTGAAAATTATTCAACTGCTTGCCCAGCAGGAAATGAACATCAAGGATCTCGCGCAAGCGCTCGAGTTGAGCAGCCCCATCATGACGATGCATGTAAAGAAGCTGGAGAAGGCCGGATTGATCAGCTCCGAGATGGTTTCCAGCAGCGGCGGAACCAAAAAAATGTGCAAGCTTATCACCGACAGCATCGAAATCGATTTCCCTTCCAGAAGACGCCCGGCGCTGCGTTCCTATCACGAATCGATCGTTTCCGTCGGTCATTACACCGACTTTGAAGTGGAACCAACCTGCGGCCTCGCAACAACCGCGAAGGTGATCGGGATGTTCGACGAGCCGCGTTTTTTCTTGGATGCGGAGCGTATCAATGCCAAAATATTATGGTTCAGCAGCGGCTTCATTGAATACAAAATTGCCAACTTCCTCTTGAGAAGCGAGAACCCTACCGAGCTCGAAATTTCATTCGAAATATCGTCAGAGGCTCCTTTTGCCAATGAGAATTGGCCGTCTGACATTTCCTTTTACTTAAATGGCATCAAAATCGGCATATGGACCAGCCCCGGCGACTTCGGCGGTAAACGCGGGAAGTATACGCCTGATTGGTGGTGGGACGAAATCAATCAATACGGCCTGCTTAAGGTGCTGAAAATTACGCCAAACGGAACGTTTATCGACGGTCAGCAAATATCCAGCGTGACCCTTGATGATGTCAACATATTAAGCAAGCAATGGAAATTTCGCATAGCGGTAGAGGAAGACGCGGAAAATGTAGGCGGCGTCACCTTATTCGGCTCCGGCTTCGGCAACTATAATCAAGACATCGTCTTCAAGCTTTACTATGAAAGGAACGAGTAGGAGCCGGCGGCGTAAGCCGCTAACGCTCCCTCTCTCTTTTTACTGCGCGATGCGTATTCTCCGACGAACACCCTAGGCCCGTTTCTATCATACGTATCATAGCGATTCGAATTTGCCAGAAACCACGCGGGGTTCATAATCGACAGGCTTCCCCTGCTGCCAGCGCCATGCATCGTCGAATAGGGGACCCGATGGCGAAGGGCCCTCCGAAGCAATCGCTAATAGCCGGATACCGTTCTTTAATAGCGGAAGCGAACTGCTCGTATCTCATAAAATAGTCTGCGCCCAATGCTCGTTGCCGATAGCAAGGTAACGGAGTCCAAACGGCTCAGGATCCCCGTTTTTTGCCCGCTTCGCTCCCCATACGTTCGTTGCGGGACCATTCGCATATTCAATCAGATCAAGCGCATCTTGAATGTAAGAAGCGAGCTCTTCCATCGGCTAGAACTAGATTAGCTGGAAAAGCTCCAGCTATTATCTTTATTTCCAGCTGTTTTTCCACTTTAGAAGGAATTTCTCCCGTTAATCCGTTAAATATAGTCCGTTTGAGACTCGAACGCTCAGATTAACGGTAGATTTTCCAGCTAAATATCACCATGTGGCCTTCAATATAAGATTAGAGGGATGTATAGCCATTCGGAAATCGGATGCATGGCAATAGTTGTCGATGCTGCTCTCTGCTATTCACCCGCAATACCGGAACGCTCAACGCTTTCTACGAAGTAGCGCTGCGTGAACATGTACAGGATTAGCACGGGCAGAATCGTGAGCATGACGCCGGCCATAACTTGATTCTGCAGCGTTGGCGCCATGCCAAGCGTGCCTGAAGATACCGAACTGGACGCCTGCTGAAGATCCAGATTCGCGTTGCCGTTGAAGAAAGCCATATTTTGCGCCAGGTTGAAATACTCCGGAACGAGCAAATACATATTGGGCTCAAACAAGTCATTCCAGTGCCACACGACCGAGAACAAGAAGACGACCAGCATGGCAGGCTTGGCTAACGGGAACATAATCATCCAGTATGTCCGGAATGCGCCCGCACCGTCGATTCTCGCCGCTTCCTCCAACACGTTCGGGAGCGTGCGGTAAAATTGAATAAAGATGAGCACGAACAAGGAGCCCTTTAGTCCATGACCGAGCAGCGCCGGCACCACAAACGGCAAATGCGTATTTACCCAGCCCAAATCGAGGAAAAAGGTAAAGAGCGGCACGACGATCGTCTGCGGCGGCACAAGAAACGTAAACACAACCATCGCCAAAAACAGCGCTTGACCGGGAAAGCGGTAACGCGCGAAGCCGTAGCCGACAATCGAGCAGCTTATTACCTGCAGGATTGCGCTGCCGAATGAAATGATCGAGCTGTTCAGCAGTCCCGGCCAGAAGTTGATCTCCTCAAGCGCGATCGAGTAATTCGTTAAGCTGAACCGCTTCGGAATCCATTGAATCGTTGCATCCGCCACATCCTCCGGCCGCATAAGCGATTTCGATACCATATACAGCAGCGGATAGACGAATACGAACGCCAAGCTGAGAATGACTAAATAGTAGAAGAACGTTCCGACTATGCCGCGGCCGCGCTTCATCCACGTAATCTTCCAGACCGTTTCCGCTTTGCCTTGGAGACCCGCATATTTTTCGGTCATACTTGGTGAACTCATGCCCTCTACCCCCTACCTTCAGTCGCTGATAAGCTTTTGCGGAAAATGAAGAACACGACCGCCAGCACGACCGAAATCACAATAAAGTAAATCCAGCCCATTGCCGAGCCGTAAGCGTAATTATTCGTTTTAAATACGTTGTTCATAATGTGATTCATAATTTGATTATCCGTTTTGGTGAACGAGTTCACGACGCTATAAAGCGTATTAACGAACATCATCGGCATAATCATCGGGAACGTAATTTTCCAGAAGCTTTCCCATTTCGTCGCCCCGTCGCATTTGGCCGCTTCGTAAAGAGCTGGGGAAATCGTCTGCAAGCCGGCAATAAAAATCAAGATTTGCACGCCCGAATCCCACATGACGAGCGTAAGCGAATCCGCATACTGGAGCAGCGGCTCCAAAATGCTCTCCGGTATGAATGCGTTCAGCTTGCTGAACAGGTCGTATTGATAGAAGATCGGGAGCTGGGCGGCGCCCTGCTCCAGCAATTCCCTCAGAATCGCGCCGGACGCGATAATGACCGGCAGGAAGAAAATCCCGCGGAACAGCGTGCGGCCGCGAAACTGACGGTTAAGCAGCAGAGCGCTGAACATCGCAAATATAAGAATGAGCGGCACCTGCGACAGCATCGTCGTTACCGTGCTTTGCAGCAGCGGAACAAAATCAATGTCTGTCGTAAAGGCTGCGCGGTAATGGGTTAACCCCGTATACGACGCCTTTAAGCCTTCCTTCGTAACCTCCAAATTGTTGAGCGAATAATAAAGGGACTTGCCGAGCGGAATGACCATGAACAGCAAGAAGCCGACGATCCAAATGGAAATGAACGAATAGCCTTCAAAGATGTGACGGCCCCTCATCGAGAGTCCTAATTTTTTGCCCATGCTCATTTCCCTCCGTTCTGCATGAGATAGCCTGCTGCCGGAATAGAAACTCCGTCAACCGTCACCGGCAGCACGCCGTAATTGACGATAACCTTCGTACCGTTCGCATAAGTCGTCCGGTACACGCTGCTGTCCAGCTTCTCATGATCGGCAATCGCTTGATTCGAGATCGCCTGATAGATCTGCTCTATCTCCTTGTATTGCTCAACTGCGTCATCGATCCACGTCGTATATTGCGAGCTCCAGAGCCGGTCTTCCATCGTCCGCTGAAGCTTCGCCGTCGGCTCATACGTCAGCTCAAGGCTTGGCAGCGCGCCGTATTCCACCATCCGAAGCAGCTCGTTCTGCGCATCATTTCGCAAATTAATAGGTTTAGCCGCGTAAGGCACTAGTCCGCGCACCGCGATCTGATAGAAAGGAACGGTCTCGTCATTGTAAATAAAATGGCTGGAATCCAGCGGCGCTCCGCTGATGCCGTCTATATGTCCGAGCATATAAGCAAAGCCGTAATCGACAGACGCTCCTCCGGCAGCCTCCCGAATCGCATCGGCGGCCTTCACCCAAGCCGCTGCCGTGTCGCCGCGCGCAGTAAGCGACTTCGGATCGATATCGGAGTAGAGCGTATCTCCCCAATAAGCGAGATGAACGCCGGAAATCCCCAGCTTCGCATAGTCCTTCAGCTCTTTGTTCAGATGCTTGCTAATAACCCGCTCCGGCTTCATCCAATAATAGAGCCGGCTGTCGTCATTCCATCTGCTGCCGACGAAATAATCCGTGCTCGGAGCGACTTCGCGGTCCATGCCGCGAATAGCGTCTTTATTCTTCTTCATGCCGCCGCTCTCCGAGAACGCGCGGGCATAATTCGCTTCCAAATAAAGCGATACACCTTTATTGGCGGCATACGCGGCCAGCTCCTTCAGCTCCTTCGCCCCGCCCAGCTTCTTCTCGACTGGGAAATGATCGGGCTGGTCGCCGTACAAGCCGTCATCCGACCATCCAGAAAACGTAAGCTCCAAATTCGCGATCCCTTTCTGCTGGAAAGCATCGATGATTTCACGCGCCTGCTCGAACGTTGTCATCGAAATAAACGTACTGCCAAGCACCTCATCGCGCAAAATGCCGCCAAGCAGCTTCACTTTCACAGGTACCGCCGTTTGTTCCACCGGCTTAACGTCCTGCTCATCTTGCAAATATTTGCCGTACGCCTGCGCCATGCCGACGTAACCGGCTTGCTTATCCTGCAGCAGCACATAACGCGTCTGCCTGTCGCCTTTGATCCAATTGCCCTGGAAAAATGGTATTTCACCCGATGTTCCGATAAAAATAACATCGCTCCAGCGATATACGAATTCCGCAGACGTACGGTAATACGGGATCGCGCGAATGCCGGATGGCGTTCCGTTGATCTTCGCATCGTACTGCCCCTTCGTTACGATTCCGAGCGTTGCGACCCCATTTCGGTAATTGCCGAATACAGGCAGCGCGACCTTTTCTCTCGGCGCGAGCTTCTGTCTCCACATCTGATCGATATTCTCATGCGACTGCGTGACGTAAGCAGGATCTGCGCCATAAATCATTTCCGAATAGCCGGCAAAAAATTGCGGATGCTTTGCGCTGTACTTCATAAGCGCGCCCGAGCCGTCCGGCAGGAAAATCGCGCCTTCCTCCGTATCCGCAGCGGCATTCCAGAATGGAAGCGGCTCAATGCTCACGAACTTTGCTTTGCCGGATTCTTTAATAGAAGTCTCCGGAATCGTAAGTTCGAAGCCGTCCTGGGCCAAGCGGTATTCAATCGCAAACTCAAGCTCTTCCTTTACGAATAGGAAGGTCACCTTCGCTCCGCCGTCGATCGTCTCGATCTTCAGCTTATTTGTCTTCTCCTTCGTCAAATACGTTTGAACGGTATCCGAGCCCTCCGTATATTTCACATGAACGGCCGCATCCATAAACTTCTTGTTATTCGGCATCGTTGTTCGAGGCAGCTGCGGCGTACCGAGCCATTCCTTATTGGTGTGCTTGTCAACGAGGCGAATATTGCCTGTTTTCTCATCGATATACATTTTGTAGCTATCGTTTTCCGCAATCTGCTTCGTAGCAGATACGGGATACCGCTTCACTTCGCCCTGGGCGGCGGGTACCACTGTTTCCGTCGCAGCCGCGTCCAGCGGAGCATCTTCAACAGCGGATGTATCCGCAGCTGCTGCGGAATCAGCATCCGCGGTGACTGCAGCCGTATCCTCAGCGCTCTTGCCTGCGTCTTCCTCCGCTTGAACCTGGATATCGTCTTCCGCGGTCCCGAAGTGAGGGAATATGCTGACAACGAGCAGCAATGCCGCGATAATAAGCCATTTTCGTTGTTTCCTCATCTCGTCCGCCTACCTTCGGAAGTTTATTTCTTTGAACATGTCTACCACAAAGTTAATGAGCTGATTGACTAAGCCAAACATCAGAATGCCGATAAACCAGATGATCGATATGCCAACGATACTCAGCACCGTAATCCAAACCATCTTAACCAGCTCGAAATCGTGAACGATTCTTACCTTCAGCAGAAGCAGCCAACCGACCCAATAGAGGGTGAAATTGATAAGAAACGAATAAATCGAGCTTTCATCCAGCGCCAAAATATTCGTTAGCAGCGTGATTGGAATAATGAAGATGGCATACGGCACCAGCGCAAACGCGCTGCCGACGAACACTTCCTTGAACTTCCCTTCTCCCTCAAGAATCGCGCTAACGCCCCAATTGGACACCGTCCAGGTCAGCCAAGGCACAACGATCCAAATCAACTCATGCACGAACGAAATCTCATAGATTTCTCTCGTCTCGAAGGCATAACCCGTAATTAAAATCGCAATCATTCTAGCGATATAAGCAAGTACGACTATAAACAGCGCTTGCCCCCATTTAATGCGTCCCGGTTCCTGGATGTCGTGGTAAAAATCAATCGGGTGCACAAGCACTTGCCTCATCATTTTAAACGTGGCGATCATGGGGCACCCCTCCCTTCATTCGAGCCGCATTAGACATATGGCGGTCTGTCAGCATCGCGTTCACCTTTCTCCATAGGAAAGGAATGACGTAGCGCAAAGCGATAATCAGCGCAAGGATGCCTAGACATATTGGGGCAAAATGCTCCCTGAAATATTCCTTCCGATATTCCTTGAACGCAACCGAATAATCGAAGCGCGATCTTGCCAGCTCGAAATAAGTCATCGCATCCTTATAGTTTTCCGCTTTATAGAGCGATTTGCCGATAGCGAGATAGGCTAGATCGAAGTTGGCATTCAAATGCAGCACCTCGTTCCACATCCCCTCCGCTTCCTTATAACGTCCGTCAACGAATAGCCGTGATGCGTCATGCACCAGATCGGCAAACGGCGTCGTACGGAACAGATCGATGCGGTTGCGCCCTTTGTCCACCACATACACCGTGCCGTCCTGCGACTGCGCCAGGCTGGAAGGCGTGACGAACAAGCCGTTCTGATCCCCGAGTCCTCCGAACACGAACAAGAAATTACCGAGCTTGTCGTATTGATAAACCTTGCTCGATTGCAAATCCAATGCTGTAATAACGCCGTCCTTGTCTACGGCCAAATCAAGAAACGAAGGCACTTCGAACGGGCCGGCATCAAAGCGTCCGCCGTACCTCTTCGGAACAATATTGAGCGTATCGACGCCTACGGGCGACAACCGCTTTAACTGATTCATTTCCGTTCCGAGCGTCGTCGTGTAGATGAAGCCTTCCGCGTCCTGCACCGCATTGGAAAACTCGAGCGGCTTCACAACGGACAGCTTCGCCTTCTGCTCATCGGTCGCTACGAGCTTTACGAACAATCTGCTCCAGCTGAAGCCGACGTGGTTCGCGCCGTAGAAGCCTTTGAATTGACCGTTCGGATCAATTTGAATGAGGCCCTGCGTATTGCCGTCGCTCACGACAAACATGTAATTACGCTTGTCAACGAGCAGCTTCGACGGGGAATACGAGAAGGTCGCGCCAAGCAGCGGGCTTTCTGGCTTGCCGTACTGCTTTACGAATTTGCCCTTTTTATCAAAAATAGCGATTCGTTGATTTTTAGTATCGGCGACAAAGACGGTTCCGTCCTGCTTCACATAAACGCCCTTCGGCTCGTTCAGCATGCCGTCGCCTTCCGCGTCCCCGATGATGTTCAGCACCTTATGATCCGTATCCAAATGCACGATCCGGCTGTTTCCGGTGTCGACGACGTAAATCGTTCCGTCATCAGCCAGAAAAATATCTTCAGGCGCGTTGAACGGCCCCGAGGACAGGTTGTAGCCGTCGATCGAGCTCTCGTACATGTACCCGTTAATCGAGTGCACGTCTTCGCCCAGCTTATTCCTCGTATATCCCTCATAAGGAGAAGCCGCGAACGTTTGAACCGGCAGAGCTGTAACTAGCATCAGTAATGCGATAGCCGTACTGACAACGAATCGGAATATCGTAACCTGCTTCATCCCGGCAGTCCTCCTACTCTTTCAGACCTGAATGCGCCATCGTTTGCAGCACGAGGCGCTGCGTTACGATAAAGACGATAATCGTCGGCACAATCATCAATAAGCTGGCGGCAGCGAGTGTGCCGACACGCGCAACGACGCCATATCCGCCGCTTAACGTCTGGATCGCCAGCGGCAGCGATTTCATATCCTGATCGGTCGTATACACCATGGCCGGATACGGATCGTTCCAAGCGGATATAAAGCTGAATAAGGCAAAGGTTGCAAGGGCCGGCTTTAGCATCGGCATAACGACGACCCAGAACACCTTCCATTCCGAAGCGCCGTCCATGCGCGCCGCCTCAAGCAAAGCGTCCGGAATTTGACGCAAAAACTGCGTCATCAGGAACATGCCGACCGGAGCGGCCAAATATGGCAATATCATCGCCCAGTACGTATTGATAAGGCCGATCTTGCTGATGAGCAAATATTGCGGAATTTGCACGACCATCGGCGAGAACATGATCGCGAGCACAACCATATTGAAAATCGCGCTGCGGAAAGGCATGTTATGCTTCGCAAGCGGGTAAGCCGCCATGGCCGATACGATGATTCCGAACACGACGATGCAGGAGCTGACAAGCAAGCTGTTAAAAATAAAGCGTGAAAACGGTACGCTCGTCGTTCCCGTTATGAGCAAGAGATCGCGAAAATTGATCAACGTCGGATTGTTTACGAAAAATCGCGGCGGAAAAAGAAACAGCTCGCTTGTCGGTTTAAAGGCGGTGGACACCATATAAACGAGAGGTGCAAGCATCAAAAGACCGAACAACGTTAGAAATAGATAAAGGAAATAGCCTCCCCAATCCTTTCTGCCTTTCACTGCGCCAGTCATATCGGTTCAGTCCTTTCCTAGCCAATTGAATATGAGACGGTTCAGTCCGATCATCATGACGAACAGCACAACCGCGATTGCCGCGGCGTAGCCCATCTCAAACTTGATAAAGGCGTAATCGAATAAATGCGTCAAAATCGTATGGCCCGCATAAAGCGGACTCGGCAAACCGACGAGCTGCACGCTGACATCGAATACGGTCAGTGAGCTGACAACCTGGAGCACCGCACCGAACAGCAATTGCGGCTTAACCGATGGAACCGTAATATAAATGAGCTGCTGCCATCTATATTTGATTCCGTCAATTTCTCCTGCTTCATACAGATCCTTTGGTACGTTCTGAAGACCGGCGAGAAAGGCCAGAAAGCCTACCCCCATGGACATCCAAAGCGAGACGATAATGATGACGGGTACGATCGAATGAATATTTTGCAAAAATAAATAAGGCTCATCGATAATGCCAAGCTTAGCTGCAAAGTAGTTGAGCAAGCCCTTGCGGTCGCCCGCGAACAGGTACAGCCATACGACCGACATCGCCGTCGCGCTCGTAATCGAAGGCGTATAGTAGCAAAGCGTATAGAAAAAGCGGTATTTTTGCGGGATTTGGCTAATGAGCCACGCCAGCAGAAACGCCATTACATAGCCGACGGGCCCCGTAATGAACGCGAATTTCAACGTTATGCCGATCGCCTTAAGGAAGATGTCGTCATCGACGAACAAGAGCCTGTAATTGGACAGGCCGATAAATTTCGGCGCCTCCAAGATGTTGTAATACGTGAAGCTTAGTACAACCGATGTAACGACCGGTACGATCGTAAACAGCGTGAACAGGATGAGAAAAGGGGCGAGAAACAGGTACGAAACCCTGTTTCTCTTCATTTCCTGCCAGAGCAAGGACAATTTTCCCGGTTCACGGAGGCGTTCCGCTGCCGGCGCGGCTGCGGTTACCGCCTGATCTGCGTTCATTTTCACGGACTGTCGCCTCCTTTTGAAGCTGCCTGACCGGTAGATTCGTCGTTTAAGCCAAATTCCTCGCGCTTCTTGCGCAGTTCCTTATCGATTTCCTTAACGCCTTCCTCCACCGCTTCACGCGGTATTTTGCCGTTCAATACAATTTGGTTCCATATATTCGCGATATGCCTTGTCGTATAGTAACCGCCGATAACGACCTCGCGCTCCTTGAACCATTCCCACTGCTCGAGAATGGCGTCAATATCGGAGGACTGCCACGGCATGCGCTTCAGCGCCTCAATATTAGCCGTATTCCAACGCGCCTCAACGCCAAGCAGCGCTTCAAGCTCGGAGCCGAATCTTTCCTGCGTATCGGCACTCGTCCACCATTTCAGAAACTCCCAGGACTCTTCTTTCATATCGGTGTCTTTGAAAATCATGCCCGTTTGTGCAATGCCTCCGGTTGAACGGTTAATTTGCCCGTCCTCCTGCTGAATGCCCGGCATCGGCTTCATGCCCCACCAGCCGGTAAGCTCCGGCGCCGCTGTCGACAGCAGCACGTAGGTGGAGTAATCCGCGACTCCGATCGGCATTTCGCCGGAACGGAACCGGTTGTAGAAATCGGCCTGCTTCGAAATTTTAAAGTTCGTGAACAGACCCGTCCACAGCTTGAACGCCTGCATCGCCTCCGGCGCATCGAGGTTCGAGTATTTGCCGTTTTCACGGTAGAACTCGCTGTTTTGCTGGAACAGGAACGGTGCGAATTCATTGATTGCCTGCGCCGGGTTATTCGGAGCATGCGGGTAGAAGAAGTCCATCCCGTTTTGCTGCAAAATCGGAATAAGATCCATTACTTCCTGCCACGTATCCGGAATTTGATCCTCCGTTATGCCCAACTGCTGCATAATATCCTTGCGGTAGAACAGCATGTTAAAGTTTTGATTTTCCGGTAGAGCGTAACTGCCGCCGTCGTACTTGTAAGGAATGAGCGCGCCCGGTCTGAAGCGTGCGGCTACCTCGTCGTAATCGTCGTACTCCTCCAGGTTGACAAGCCCGTTCCGGACTGCGTAATCAATCGGAATTTCGCCCTCCACGCCGAGCGCGACATCCGGTGCGACACCGGCCGTGCTCGCAAGCAGCAGCACCTGCATTTGCTGCGCCGGAATGACGTTAATGTTCACCTTAATGCCCGTTTCTGTCGTGAAATCCTCGTCAATCATTTGCTTAATGATATCGACCCAGTCACGGCCCCTCGCTACCCATACGTCCAGCACCTTCTCGTCCTCATAAACGTTGCCGATGCCGCCGTAATTTTTCGTGAAGGAGCTCGTAAAGTCGTAAAGCATCGTGCCCGTTCTGGCTAACCAGCCCGCAGCCGGAGCCGGCCAAGCGGTGTCCGGCGATTTAATAATCAGATAGTCGAGCAGCAGGCTTTGCTTGCTCAGTCCGTTCACCCATGTCCCGAGCGATGCCTGCAAATCATTGAATTGCGCCATGCGTCCCGGAATGGAGGTCGTGTCTTTAGACAGGCTGAGGATCACATCGCGCGCCTCGTAAAGCGTGCTTACCTCCGAGCTGCCTTTGTCGACGCCGAGCGCATACAGACCATTGATCGCATCATCGAAGCTCTTTGCCATAAGCTGCAGGCGCGGCACGAGATTCGCAATATTTTGCTCCAAGCGCCAGTCGCCGTTCGGATCGGGATTTGTTCCCGTTACTTGAATAACTTCCCGGCCAAGCAGAGACATTTTGCGAGTCGTATCGGTAATCGTCTCAAGCATCCGCCCCAGCGCTCCGACCTGCACTTCCATTCGGATCGTATGCTTGCCCTTCTCCAAATAATAGAGATACGGCTCTTTACTTTCGCTGTCGCCGCCGAATTTCGAAATTTGGAACTCGGACTTATAAGGGAATGAGATTCCATTCATTTCTTTAAAAGGCAGCTTGCCGTCGATCGTAACCGTACGCTGAGTCGGCATGCCGTTCAGAAACCATTGTCCATAACGGGCTCCGATTTCATACAAGCCGCTTTCAGGCACCGTGGCTTCCCACTCGGCCCACTGCCCGCCAGTCCGCCAGCTTGCGCCGCCGAACGTATTAAGCACGATCGAATCTTTATTGAACGGCTCCGTCGCCGGCTCGCGATCCTCGATACGCTTCAGCGTCGGATCGGACTTCAAGGTCGACAACTCCGCCTGCACCTTAATGAGCTGGCCTTCCGTTTTCTTATAGCCCTTCTGCTCGTAGGTGCTGGCGACCTCCGCATAAGTCTGCACCTGCTTCGGCGAGAAAATATCGATTTGCCCGATTGCTGCCGGCTCGCGCACCGCTTGAAGGCGCAGCGTATGCTTGCCCTTCGTCACATAGAAGCGAAACGGCTCGTAGGTCTTGCCTTCTGAATCGCGGAACTCCCGGTATTGCCAGCCTGCCGTTTCTTCCCTGCGCGGATTGAATTCATTGCCTTGGTTATCGAACCAAGGCTCGCCGGCTTCCTTCCACATCCTCTGAAATTCCAGCTTTTTCGCCTGGTAAAACGGATATTTCCCGTCAATTTGCACGCTTCGAACGATGGACGAGCGTTTGCCCTCCATCGCGTAGTAGCTCATCCCCATTTGATAATAGCCATCCTGCGGCACCTCAAAGGCATATTCGACCCAGCTATCCTCACCGATAAGCGCCAGCGCTTGGCCCGCTTGACCGCCGAAGCCGGATTGTATGCTTGTCCCCGACTCACTGACCGCCAAATAATCTGTGGAGGAAAGGGTGACGCTGAAATCGGCCGCATCCGCCGCGCCCTGCTCGTTCCAGCTGTCTACATATTTATTAAAAGACGGCTCCAGCTTGCTGCTGGCGTCTTCGCCTTCCAAAATTGACGATTCATCGATTGCTGCATTCACCGTAATTCCAGCCATTGCATCATCATTGTAGCCTCGTGAATTATTCCACCACAAAAAGAAACAGACCAATGCGGCAATAACAGCCAATGTTACCTTATACTTGTTTAGCCAACGAATCACCAAGGAGCACCCCCTTGCCATACTAGCGTAAACGGCTAACGTCATCCTCAGGAGGCGAAAGCTTCGTTCCGCGATGAAAGTTAAATTTTGGTCGAGTTAAAATGCCGAATCATCCTTCATGGGAAGGATGATCCGGGCAAGCAGAAGCGGTCAAACCTACAGAAGCTCTAGCTTACTGCTGAAGTTCTTTGATCAATTTTTCCTTTTCGGCCTTCAGCTTGTTCTCAATGTTTTCTTGCGTTTGTTGAATAGCCGTTTTCGAGTCGATGTTTTTATCAAGCGCTTTGAGCACGCCTTCAACCCACAGCGGCCAAGCCATGCCGTCAAGACGCGTGTAACGTCTTACAGGAATCAGGCCGGCAAGCTCATTGTAGAACTTGTAATCCTCTTGATCGCCGAGATATGGATTTGTATGAGCCAGGTACCATTCTTGGCTTGTAATATGCTTGTAATCCGGTTGAACGGATTGTTCGATCCAAAGCTTCCATGCTGCTTCGGAAGTCGTAATAAACTCTACGAATGCCCATGCCGCGTCTTTGTTGCCGCTTTGCGATGGAATAACGAATGTCGATCCGCCCATGCCTACGTTAAGACCGAAAGGCATCGTCGTCGCTCTCCATTTGCCTTTTTGATCCGGGAAGTTGATTTCCAGATCACGTGCGCCGTAAGTTCCCGCTACGTACATCGGAGACTCGCCTTTTTTCACGCGCTGCTTGCCTTTGTCGCTGTAAATGCCATCATGCGGAGCAATTTTCAATTGGTTAACCTGCTTCGAAATATCGAGGAATTTCACGAACTCGTCCGTATTGCGGACCCAGTTCATTTCGCTGTCATAGTAGCCTAACGAATCGCCTAGCCAGTGAACCGGTGAATCGCGCCATTCCATCGCATACTTGCCGTTTGCTTTCAACGTTTGGGCAAGCGTGAAGAAGTTTTCCGGATCTTGAATGTATTCGCCAAGCTCAGCCGGATCGGAAGGCAGGCCCAGCTCTTCAAAAATGTCTGCGCGGTAGTAGGTTACGGCCGGCGTAACGTCCCACGGCATACCGAGCAGCTTGCTGCCGTCGATAGACGACCAACGGTTCCAGTTGTATTCGGATACTAGGCTCTGATATTTGCCAGCGTCGTATTGCGGTTGAAGCAAATCTTCCAGCACGTTACCTGTGCTATAGCGCGGGAATTGGCCCTGCTCGACGAGCGCCACATCCGGCGCGCCTTTGCCTGCTGCCAAAGTCGTTTGCAGCTTATCATGCAAATCGCCGAACGGTACAAAGATCGTTTTCAGCTTAATGTTCGGATACGCTTCGTTAAATGCTTTTTGCAAAGCGGCATCCTTCTCTTTATTGTCAAGGAATGTCCAGAACGTGACTTCACCGGAAATCGATGGATCAACGGTCGATTTGGCAACTCCGCCATCCGGTTCTGCATTTTCCGCTGCCGGCTCGTTTGCCGCCGCATCCTTGTTACCTTCCGCGTTCGCCGGCGTGTTTCCTTGGGCGTTATTGACGGTATTCGTCCCCGCACCGCTGGAGCATGCGGTAATGAGCATAATGAGAGCCAACATAAAAATGAAAGTGCTTGCAATTTTTTTCATCTAAAATCCTCCCTCGTTTTTCAAATAAAGCGTTTACATTTCATCCCTTAAACGATATAGTCATTAGTACCTCACTCTATTTCTGGTGACGGCTATAACAACTATGTTTAATACAATTGTTAATCAGTACAAACTGCTTAAACGAAGCAATGACTCATTCTTCTTGTCTATCATGCTGTTATGACTCCCTTTAGTAAGCAGCATCATCAAGCGAAAACGGTTCACGCACTGCCTTGCCCGCAAAGCGCCCGTTTTGCCCAAAACATAAGCAGCAAAGAAGAGCAGCAACTTTACATGCTTATATTTTAATGAATTTGTTAACCGTTAAGTGCGGAATGGAATCTAATCCTTCAGATACCCGCATACTTATTCGGTTTATGCTTCACCTCCATGCGAAGTAACGATTATATTAATTGATTAATAAATTTATTACATGATTAGTTTAACACGTATTTTCAGGTTTTCAAGCCCTAAAATCGGTTTATTGCAATATTTCTGGAAAGCGTTTTCTCGTTTTAGCGGCATGCCTGCTGAAAAACCGCATAACAGCGCGTATTTCAGCTGCTTCTTCCCATAAAAAAATCACCCTCCGCAGGGTGATTAATATTTTCATAAATGTTTATAGTATGCTGTTTTCTGATCCCCCGTTACTCGGCCTCGATCGTAAACGGAACGATGAACGTTTTCTCTTCGCGTTGAAATTGTCCCCATATTTTATACAAGCCCGGCTCTGGAAAATTTGTCGAGAACTCGGCGGTTGGCCCGCTTTCGTTGCCTTCCTTCGGGTGAACATGCAGGTAACGGCTCAAATCCTCGTTCAAAATAACGACATGTCCGATAGCTCCTAAGTAAGGCTGCAGATCGGTGATCGGCTTTTTCGTCTTATCATCGCTAAACGTAAAGGTTAAATCCGTTTCCTCTCCTGCCTTAAGAGAGGATACCTTTAACGAAGCAGCGACGCCGTCAACGACTTTCATGAGCGCTGCATCCTTCTTCAGCGGTTCTGCTGCTTGCTTCGCGCCGGATACTTTCAAGCTGGACGTTACCGTCATCTGCTGAGAGCCTGTTGGAATAAAATCCGCGAATAGCTTGTAAGCTCCGCTTTTAACGAAGGAGGTTTCCACCTCAAACTTCCCTTTGCCCGCATATTCCGGATGAATATGACTGAATTCCGACATATCCTCGCTTACGACGATTAGATGCATCAGCTTCTCATGATTGACATCGTATTTCTCGATCGGCTCACCGGCCGCATCATAAAGGAAGAGCTCGATATTCGTCGTTTCACCCTGCTTAGGGCTCTCCGGCGAATATCGCCAGTCCAGCTTCACATTCGCCTGAGACATATCCTCAGAGTCAGCATGACCGCCATGCCCGCTGTGATTTTCTGCAGCTTCTTCATTACCGGCAGCATTTGCCGCCGCATCCGTGGAATGCCCGCTGTGCTCATTAGCCGCAGCCTCCGTTTCACGAGGTGCAGCATGCTGCGCATGCTCGTCCTTTGCGGCGCTGCCGCAGCCTGCTGCTAGCAAGCTCAGTACGATTAATGATGCTGCGGCAGAGCGCTTGCGATACTTTGACAGGTTTCTCTTTAACTTTAACATATAAATTCATCTCATCCTTTGCAGTCTAAGCGCATTCAGTACAACGGATACCGAGCTTAACGCCATCGCAGCTCCCGCCAGCCAAGGGGCAAGGAAGCCGGCAGCAGCAATCGGTATGCCAATCACATTGTACGCGAGCGCCCAGAACAAATTTTGTTTGATATTAGCCATCGTAACGCGGCTCATCCGAATGGCGTCAGCGATGCTGTTCAAATCGCCGCGCATCAGCGTAATATCCGCGGCTTCAATCGCGACGTCGGTGCCGCCGCCGATCGCCATCCCGATATCGGCTGCAACGAGTGCCGGCGCATCGTTCATACCGTCGCCCACCATGGCGACCTTTCTTCCCTCCGCCTGCAGCTCCTGAACCGCCTTCGCTTTCTGCTCCGGCAGCACCTCCGCAAGCACGCGGTCAATACCGGCAAGGCGGGCAATTGCCTTCGCGGTCCGTTCATTGTCGCCGGTCAGCATCATAACGTCTATCCCCATTGCCTTCAAACGGGCAACGGCTTCCGCAGACGTTTCTTTCACTGTGTCGGCTACGGCAACGAGGCCTGCATATTCCCGGTTAACGGCAATAAGCATGACTGTCTTACCCTCCGATTCCAGCTCCTGCTGCTCGGTTAATACCGGTTGAATGCTCACGCCATGCTTCTCCATCAGCTTCCGGGTGCCTACCAGCAATTGCTGCCCGTCAACCTGCGCCTCAATTCCAAAGCCCGGCACCGCCTGGAACTGACGGGCAGCGGGCATCACGATCCCGCGTGCCGCAATGCCTGCGACGAGCGCTTCTGCAACCGGATGCTCCGAGCTTCTCTCTGCCGCGCCTACCCAGCTAAGCAGCTTCGCTTCCACGAAGCCGGCAGATACCCGAATATCCGTTAACTCGGGCTTTCCTTTCGTTACGGTACCTGTCTTATCCAGCACAACTGTGTCAATATGATGCGTGCTCTCCAGATGCTCCCCGCCCTTGAACAGCACGCCCAGCTCGGCAGCACGACCCGAGCCGGCCATAATCGAGGTAGGAGTAGCGAGTCCGAGTGCGCATGGACAAGCGATAACAAGCACCGCAATCGCCTTCTCTAAGGCATTTCCCATATCTCCCGGCTCAATGAACAAATACCAGACCACAAATGCAATAACGGCCAAAGCCGTTACAATCGGCACGAATATGCCCGATATACGGTCAGCAACCCGCTGAATAGGCGCTTTCGAGCTCTGCGCTTCCTCCACAACTCTAATAATTTGCGCGAGCGCCGTTTGCTTGCCGACTTTTTCCGCTTGCATGCG
>DATJKM010000032.1:0-9955 GCA_035491515.1 Candidatus Udaeobacter sp.
ATGAAGCAGCTCGGAATCGAGACGCTGCTCGTAACGAACGCCGCTGGCGGAATGAACCGCTCCTTCGCCGCTGGCGATCTGATGCTCATTACCGATCATATTAACAACACGGGCAGCAATCCGTTAATGGGAACGAACATCGCCGAGCTCGGACCCCGCTTCCCCGATATGTCGCAGGCCTACAACCGCGAGCTGCGCTCGATCGTTGCCGGTAAAGCGGAAGAACTGGATATCAAGCTTCAACAAGGCGTTTATGTCAGCATTTCGGGTCCTGCCTATTGTACGCCAGCCGAGCTCTCCATGATGGCAGGCTGGGGCGCAGATGCAGTCGGCATGTCAACCGCTCCCGAGGTTATCGCAGCTAACTATACCGGCATTCGCGTAGTGGGCATCACATGCATTACCGATATGGCTATCGGCGACGAGCTGGAGCCGCTCACGCATGAGCAGGTCGTTCGTGTGGCTGAGCAAGCGAGACCGAAATTCATCGCACTCGTGAAAGCTTCGGTAGGCGCATTCATCGTTTAATTTCATTTCCAGCAATAGCTGTCCCTAAGTCGATGACTTATGGGCAGCTTTTTTTATACTCCCCCCGCAGACATGCTTAGAACCCATCTCCTTGCACCTCACTGGACAATAAGAGGATAAAATACTGATTATTTACGCATTGCCGCGCTGCTTTGGTCATTAAGTTATGTAGACAAAAGAATTGCTCTGTTCTATTCTTTACTATAGACTAACAATCTTATCCAGTACAGACAGCAGGAGAGGTGCGAAGTTTGACCTTCATTTCAAAACCGAATCGCGAAGCCGATTTATTCCGCAGCGCATTCCAATATGCCCCCATCGGCATGGCTTTAGTTGATTTAGACGGCCGCTTTATGGTAGCCAATCCCTCCGCTCAAACGATGCTGGGCTACGCGGAGAACGAGCTCTGCGGCATGTCCTACGCACAAATTACCCATCCAGATGACCTGGAACAGGATAACCGTTATGTGAAGCAATTATTAGACGGTGAAATAGATACGTATCAAATGCAAAAAAGATATTTCAAAAAGTGCGGCAACACTTTGACCGTGATGCTGTCCGTGTCGCTTGTATATGATGAGCAGGGCAATCCTCGTCATTTTATATCTCAGATGATGGATATTTCAGAAAAAACGAAAGCGATGTCGGATGTGAAGCAGCTTTCCAGACGTATTGACAACATTCTTGAGAGCATCTCGGATGCCTTCTTCTCGCTGGATAATCAATACCGGTTCATTTATACGAACGAAGCGGCACAGAAGCTGTTCAAGCGAAGCGGAACCGAGCTGATCGGCCTTTGCATTTGGGAGGTGTTCCCCGAGCTGGCTGGAACGGTCAGCCAGCAAGAATATAAGCTTGCCATGGAAAACCATCAGCAGCGGCTGTACGAGCAGTATATTCCTAAGTTGAGCCATTGGTTTGAAGCCAATGTATACCCTTCTGAATTCGGGGTATCCGTACATTTCCGCCAAATTACGGAGCGCAAGCGGATAGCGGACAAGCTGCAGGAAAGCGAGAAGAGCTTCCGCCTCCTGGCCGAAAACTCAAGCGATATGATATCCAAGCATAATCGGGACGGCTTGTTTACTTATGTCTCCCCTGCCTGCTATACGCTGCTGGGCTACCGCGACGATGAGCTGATTGGACAATCTCACTTTGATTTTCATCATCCGGATGACAAGCAGCGTATGATCGATAACCTGGAGCTCATCTACAAGCATGTCGACGCCAACACCATCACTTACCGGATGAGGCGCAAGGACGGGAGCTACCGGTGGTTTGAATCTACGACCAGCGTCGTCTTCTATGACGGCGACCGCACGCAAACCTTGGTTTCTGTCTCCCGGGACATAACACCCCGCAAAGAGATTGAAATGAAGATGCTCGAGCAATATCAAATTTTGCATGCGCTCTCTCACGTTGACGAATTGACCAATATCGCCAATCGGCGAACGTTCGATGAGTCGTGGAATAACGAGTGGGAGGATGCGCAGCGCCACCATATGCCAATAACGCTGATGCTTGGCGATATCGACAACTTCAAGGCTTACAACGATACGTTCGGGCATCAAAAAGGCGACGAATGTCTTAGACAGATCGCCGCCGCCCTGCGCAGCGCCTTAAAGCGCCCGCTTGATATCGTCGCACGTTATGGCGGCGAGGAATTCGGCATTATTTTGCCGCAAACGAGCCATGAGCGTGCCGCTACCATCGCGGTTCGGCTTCTCGAAGCGGTCAGGCAATTGCAAATCCCTCATGCCGAGACGACCGGAAGCCCTTTCGTCACGATCAGCTTCGGCTCCGCGACTTGGAAGCCTGATTGCTCCTTTACGCAGGACGAGCTGTTCACTCAAGCGGACAGAGCGCTTTACCAAGCTAAGCGTGAAGGAAAAAACCGATCCGTCACACAGTAAATCACCGCGATCGTCGCCGCTACCCCGCAGGACTACGATCGCTCCCCTATCTATGGCCTCCTTTATCCATCAGTATTTCATGCTGCGCTAATGATCTAATATACATTTTGATAATGCCGATTTATACTATAGGTACTATGCACTATTCTGATGAAAATGATGGAAAAGAGGTCTCAGCTTATGCATTTACATACGGAGCGCGAACAAGAAGGCAACCGCGTCTATGCCTCTTACCTTTCTCAGCTCCTTCGCAATTATATTTTCGGAACAACGGTTGCCGTGTTCGGAGTCGGCGGTGTCGTCATCTTTTCCACGCTGTCGATTCCTTTCAATGAACAGCTCCTTTTAGGCAGCATTATGGTCGTCTCGCTTCTCATTATGATCGTCTGCGAGCTGTTCGTCTTCCGCCTTCATCTTCGTCCGATTCAAGCTGTCTTTAGAGCAGAAAAGCCGACATCTGAACAGCTCAAAACCGCATATCTTCAAACGCATAAATTTCCGACATTATCGGTTAGACGCACCTTCGGCCCGCATTTCCTGGGATTGCTGGCTCCTGCACTCAGCATGGCATTCGTATTGATCAAGCTGGGCTTTTTAAGTCTTCCTTATTCTTATATCGGAATTGCATTCGCGGTTGCTTTCATGATCGCCGGCATGCATGCGATGATTGAGTTTTTCTTAACGACGAAAGCTATTCGTCCTGTTGTCACTTTTATTCGCGACAAGCATAAGGAATTATACAAGCAGGATGTTACGCTTAGCGGCCGGGTCCTCGTCTCTATCCGTACGAAGTTCCGGCTCAGCGCCTTCCTCATCGGGACGCTGCCCTTATTGCTGTTCGGTCTTGCATCGCAAATTAGGCTCGATCGTCTTCAAGTGGAAGGCACCATGGCTTATTGGCAGTGGGCAGGCATCATTCTTGTTATCGGCATCGCTTACTCCCTGCTTGGCGCTTCGCTGCTATCGCGCAGCATCGAGGATCCTATCCAAACGATTCAGAATGGGATGAGCAGCGTGCAGGCCGGCAACTTCAACACGAGCGCGGCGGATATATATTCCGACGAGTTTTCTAAGCTCGTAGCTGGCTTCAACCATATGGTGAATGGTTTAAAGGAACGCGAACTGCGCAACAATCAGCTGCTTCAAAGCTACTTTATGACCCTCGCGGCGGCACTCGATGCTCGCGACACGTATACGGCCGGCCATTCGACCCGGGTTGCCTGCTTTTCCGTTCAAATCGGCCGGCTGGATGGTTGGCCGGAGAGCCAAATCGATATTTTGCACAAAACGGCGCTGCTCCACGATATCGGTAAAATCGGCGTTCGAGACGCCGTGCTGCTTAAGGATGGCAGGCTGACCGACGAGGAATTTGAACAAATCAAGCTGCACCCCGAACTTGGCGAAAATATTTTGAAGCAGATCGAGCCTGCCGATGCTATGGCCGACCTGCTGCCGGGCGTTCGCTCGCACCACGAGCGGTATGACGGCAAGGGCTATCCAGACGGCTTGGCTGGCAACGACATCCCGCTGTCCGGACGTGTAATCGCCATAGCAGACGCTTTTGATGCCATGACTTCGGACAGGCCGTACCGGAAGGGCATGACCTATGCGCGGGCGCTCTCCATTCTGGAGGAGGGCAAGGGCACACAATGGGATCCCAAGCTCACGCAGCTGTTTATAGAGTCGTTAAACGGGAAGGAAAAGGCTGGAGACGAAGCCACCTGATTACACAGAAAGAGCCGTCCGGTAAGGGAATATCCCTGCCCGGACGGCTCTTTCTTCACTCTAATGAATGAATTATCGTTTAATAAGTTTAAAATCATCATAATGGAAGCCTGGCGCTACGACGCAGGAAACGAGCACAGGCTCATCGCCAAGCGGACGCGCCATTTGCCATTCGTTCGCCGGAACGAGCGCCTGCGGCTGATGGCCAGCCAGCACGTCCGGTCCTACGATGATTTCTTTTCTTGTCTCCGGAGCTTCCTTCTCTCCGCCGAGCGTCAGCAGCAGAGGACTGCCGGAATGCCACAGCCACAGCTCGTCCGAATAAACCGTATGCCAATCGGAAAACTCATCGGGATGCAGCAGAAAATATATCGATGATGCCGCAAAGCGAGGTCCTGAATATGGAGCACCAAGCACCTCCTGCGGTATTTCAAAGCCAGCCTTCCAAATCTCCCTGTACCATCCGCCTTCTATGTGCTGCTTCAGTTCAAGCGACTGCACGAGCGGCGACAGTTGTTTCACTGATACTCCCATCCATTTCAACCTTCTTTCTCTCTTTTGCGTGCATTTAGTTAATAAATTCGTTTACTCATTCTATAACGCATATTCCGTGTCGTCAATTTATTAGACAGGCGGGGAAAGAAGGTATAGGTTCGCTTTTTTGCCTAACGAATAGCGGTATCGGTTTTGAAATTCGAGATTTATAAGTTATACTTATATTACCTCGCACTGTTTTTGACTTTGCGTCCTTATCTATAAATTAACTTTATGGAGGTGAACAGATGAACAAGAGCGTACACGATTTTGGCCGCAGCAGCAGCAAGCATATGCTGAATTTGCTCATTATTGTTCCGCTGCTGCTCACAGCGCTGTTCGCCTACCAGGCAGGCAATTCGTTCGAGCAAACTGCCGGCGCTAGCCGAATGACTGCGGCAGTGCAGTATACGACGTCTATAACAGGCAAACAGCGCACCGGTACGAAAGTCTTTTTGCCGGAAAACGTACTCCCAGCCGCCGCTATGTATGCCCTCATGCTCATGAGCCGGCTATCCGCCAACTTATCCGCACTCCGCACCTCTGTTCCGCAGCGATTGCGTGATTTGCTTATGACCCCGATTAAATTCACATCACAATTCGTTGGCTAGCCTCTTCTTTTGTTTATACACCAACAAAATAGAGGAGGCACACACCATGAATATTAGAGAATCCGATCTGCCCGGTATTGGCCGTAAATACCAAATTATGACGAGAAGCGGCGATAAATTTGTTATTGTCATTCATGACGACGGACGCCGCGAGATGTACCATTTTGACTATGAGGATCCGGATGACAGCATTTCCATGGTTACGCTTGAGGATGAAGAAGCAAGGCAAGTAGCAGCTATCGTTGGCGGTATGACTTATAAGCCGAAAGCACTCGAGACCATTGAGGTAGCGCTCGACGGCCTGACGATTGAATGGTACAAAATCGAGCCAAACGCCGCATGCATTGGCAGAACGATCGGTCAAGCCAATATCCGCCAGACGACTGGCGCGACGATCATCGCCGCTGTCGAGAAGGAAACAAAGCATATTAATCCCGGACCCGACTACATTTTTAAAGCCGATACAACGCTCATCGTTGCAGGTGAACGCCAGCATTTAAAGCTTCTTAAGCTGATGCTGCAAAACGGGAGCCGCTAGTTATGGATCACATGGTGCTGGAAATCGGTCTTGCTGTTATACTCATCGCCTTAGTCGGGCTGTTAGCTGCAAAAATTCGGTTTTCCGTCATCCCGTTTTATATCTTAATCGGCATGGCCGTAGGTCCGCATGCGCCTCACGTAGGCATATTGGACTTCAGGTTTATTCACAGCGCAGAACTAATCGAATTCATGGGACGGCTTGGTGTGCTGTTCCTGCTATTCTATTTAGGTCTGGAGTTTTCTGTGGGCCGGTTAATGAAATCGGGACGCTCTATTGCTATAGGCGGAACCATCTATATTCTTATTAATTTCTCGCTTGGATTGTTCTTTGGCTGGATCAATGGTTTCCCTGCAGCGGAGACCATGGTCGTCGCCGGTATTACAACGATCTCATCGAGCGCCATCGTTGCGAAGGTGCTCGTCGATTTGAAGCGTACGGCAAATCCGGAGACGGAGATGATCCTTGGCATCATTATGTTCGAGGACATTTTCCTCGCTGTATATATCTCAGTTCTATCCGGACTTGTGCTCAGCGACTCTTCGTCCTTAGGCGGGGTGCTGCTGTCCGCTTCTTATGCATTAGGCTTCATGCTTCTCTTTCTTATTATTGGCAGGAAGGCAGCTCCTCTCCTTAACAAAATTTTCAATATCCGCTCCAATGAGCTGTTTCTGCTGCTTGTGTTCGGCTCGCTGTTCCTCGTGGCAGGCATCTCCGAAACGATTCACGTAGCGGAGGCGATCGGCGCCTTGCTGGTCGGCCTGGTGCTGGCTGAGACCGTGCACATGAAGCGGATCGAGCATCTTATCCTGCCCTTCCGCGACTTCTTCGGAGCGCTCTTCTTCTTCAGCTTCGGCCTGACCATCGACCCGTTCGCGCTGGGCGGAGCGGTATGGCTGTCGCTTGGAGCAGTTGCCATTACGCTATTCGGCAACTTCACCGCCGGGATGCTGGCAGGAAGAAGCGCAGGCTTAACGCCGAAAGCATCGGCGAATATCGGCCTTACGATCGTATCGCGCGGCGAATTCTCCATCATTATGGCGAATCTCGGCAAAGCCGGCGGCTTGCTTGAGCTGCTGCAGCCGTTCGCGGCGCTGTACGTGCTCATCCTGGCGATCGTAGGCCCGCTTCTGACGAAGGAATCGAAGCTGGTGTTCAAAGGGGTAAATAAAATTTTTAGGTGGGAGAAACCGAAAAAGCCACAGGATCAAGCGCTGGCGGAGGAGGCGGCGGGTAAGAACTGACATATTGGGGGGCTGGCCGTTATTGGCCGGACCCCTCTTTTTTACATAAATGTCATATGACCCTAATTTACAGACAATTAAAAAGTAATTAGCCTGTACGACAATTAAGCAGGTTAATGCATCGCTCCCTTTCTCCTAATTTAAAGGCTCTGCAACACAGCTGTCCGTTGCAGGAAATACAACGGAAACCTGAGATGACACTTGAAATGAGTAGCTGCGTTGCAGAAATCCAACAGAAATAGCCTCCAAATTGGAATTGAGGATGTTGTCAGTAATTTTGCTGCACAAACTGTAACGCAGCAATGGGAATGTAGGCGGAGAGAAATTTACGTTGCATTAAGTGCAACTGAAATTCGCCTTATACTCGGAGTTTGCGGATTTATTAAACAGACTCCATCAATAAGGGGCCGCACCATACTGGTTTGTTTAGGAGAAATAGAGCTAGCTTCTAACTCTATTTCTCCTACAACGGCCGATTTGAGGTCAGCTGTTGCGGATTTGGGCACATTAGATCTAGTTTCTAAATCTAATTGCGCCAATCTGGTTAGTTTGCGGGAAATAGATCTAGTTTCTAGATCTATTTCTGATGTTATAGGCGAATTGAGGTCAGCTGGTGCGGATTCGGGCACATTAGATCTAATCTCTAGATCTAATTGCGCCAATCTGGTTAGTTTACGAGATATAGATCTATTATCTAGATCATTTCTGATGGATGCCACAATCAAGTAAAGGTCAACTGGTGCGGATTCGGGATCATTCGAGATACATGACTGCGCTCGCTGCGCCCCAAAAAAGGGCTTTCCCGCTGGTCGTCTTTGACCGACGGGAAGCCCTTTGCTTATCTGCTGCCGAACTGCGCGTGGTGCAGGCGGCTGTAAATACCGCCCGCCGACACCAGCTCTTCGTGACGGCCTTGCTCGGTAATACCTTGCTCCGTTACGACTACGATGCGGTCGGCGTTCTTGATCGTCGCCAGCCGATGCGCGATGACGAGCGTCGTCCGGCCTACGGACAGCTCGGCCAGCGACTGCTGGATCGCCGCTTCCGTTTCTGTATCGAGCGCCGAAGTAGCTTCGTCGAGAATGAGGATCGGCGGATTTTTGAGAAACATCCGCGCAATGGCAAGCCGCTGCTTCTGTCCGCCGGACAGCTTCACGCCGCGCTCTCCGACAATCGTATCAAGCCCTTGCGGCTGGGCGTGAATAAATTCCTCCAGCTTCGCTCTGCGGGCGGCCTCCCAAATATCTTTATCCGATGCGCCGAGCTTGCCGTAAATGATGTTCTCTCGAATCGTGCCCGCGAACAGGAATACGTCCTGCTGCACGATGCCGATCTGCTTCCGCAGCGATTCCAGCTTTAGATCGCGGATATCGAAGCCATCGACCGAAATGCTGCCGTCCTCAATCTCATAAAACCGCGGCAGCAGGCTGCAGAGCGTCGTTTTACCGGCACCGGATGGCCCGACGAAAGCAATCGTCTCGCCTGCGTGAATTTTCAGATCGATATTTTGAAGCACCTTTGCCTCGCCTTCATAGCCAAACGTAACATCACGGTATTCGATATTCCCGCTTAAACGGTCAACCTCGGCTGCATCCGGCTTATCCGCAACATCAGGCGCTGTCTCCAGCAGCTGCACGTAACGCTTAAAGCCGGCTATCCCCTTCGGATAGCTCTCGATAACGGCATTAATTTTTTCAATTGGCTTGAAGAAGATGTTCGTTAGCAGGACGAATGCGACAAAATCGCCATAATTCATTTTATCCTGAAGCACGTACCATGCGCCTGCGATAAGCACGAAGACGGATACCAGCCGCATCAGCATGTACGTTATGGAAGCATTCAAGCCGATGAGCTTATATGAAAAAAGCTTTGCTTCCCGGAAACGCAGGTTATTCGCTTTGAACAGCTTCCCCTCATGCTTCTCGTTCGAGAAGGCTTGAACGACGCGAATTCCCCCTACCGTGTCCTCGACGCGCGCATTGAAATCAGCCATATCCGAGAGGAGGCGCTCGACCGCTTTCGTCATTCTGCCGTTGAAATACAGAACAAGCCATATAATGACAGGAATGATAACGAAGGTCAAAACCGCGAGCTCAAGATTGATGTACGCCATAATGCCGAATGCGCCGAGCAGCGTCATCAAAGCGATGAACATATCCTCCGGCCCGTGATGCGCCACCTCGCCAATCTCGAACAAATCATTAGTCAAGCGCGAGATCAGATGACCCGTCTTCGTATTGTCGAAGAAACGGAAGCTCAGCTTCTGGACGTGGTCGAACAGCTTTTTGCGCATATCGGTTTCAATATTGATGCCAAGCATATGCCCCCAATAGGTAACGACAAAATTAAGCAGCGTATTTATGACGTAGACGACGAGCAAAACCGCACAAGCCGTTAATATCAGCCCCCAGTCCTGTTCAGGCAGCAGCGTATTTATGACATAGCTTACCGCTAGCGGGAAACACAGCTCCAGAAAGGCGAGCAGAACCGCGCAGCAGAAATCGAGCAGGAAAAGCTTTTTGTACGGCTTGTAATAGGCAAAAAATCGTAAAAGCATCGTTAGCTCCTTCTCTTCCCTAGTGATAATCATTTTCAATAAAATGATAAACAATCACTACTAACCTGTCAATCAATTGCCAAAATCTATTCGCTCATAATGCGTATACACGTTCATTTCCCCGCCGCGGATAAAGCCTGCGCAGGTAATGCCCAGGTCATCCGCCAGGCGGAGGGCGAGGTCCGTCGGTGCCGACTTGCTTAGCAAAATGCCGCAGCCGATCTTCGCCGCCTTCAGCACCACTTCCGAGGAAAGCCTTCCGCTGAAGGCGATCACCTTGTCCGAGGTGCGGAGGCGATGCAGCA
>DATJKM010000033.1:0-12488 GCA_035491515.1 Candidatus Udaeobacter sp.
TGTCGGGATACGCCTTCTACCATATCGCATTCGCGCGCGAGAAGGAATATTACGAGAGAAGGAACAAGAAACGGGCGGCCATTTTGTTCTCCTTCGGAACGCTGTGGGCATTCGTGTCCGATTACCTCGGCTTCGTCTCGCTGTCGATGGGGGAGTGGAGGTTCGAGCTGGTGAGCAATGGGACGTGGAAGCTTAACGCGGTTATTATTTTGAGCCTCGTTGCGGTCATTATCTTTTATACGGTCAAGTACGGCTTCCTCGGCATTAAGCTCAGAATCGAGCGCGAGCGGCTGGATTATTCGATGCGGGCGTTGACGATGGGCGTATCCATTTTGAACCATTCCATCAAGAACGAAATCCAGAAAATCAATTATTTGACGGAGAAGACGCAGGGCTTCATTCATTCCGGCCAGTCCGAAAAGTCGCTGCAGTCGATCGACCAGATTCATTCGGTGACGGCGCATCTGCTCGATATGGTGGGGAGAATCAAGGAGAAAGCGGACGATATCGTGATTAGCGAAGGATGCATCCGCGTGAAGGAGCTGTTCGACGCCGTCCTACTTCCGATGCAGCCGCTGCTGGATAGACGCTCGGTCGAGGTCTTGCAGATCGAGGATGAAGGCGGCGAGTTGACCTGCGATTTGCTGCATCTGAAGGAGACGCTGTCCAATCTGGTCCATAATGCGGTAGACGCCATGGAAGTGACGGGCGGCACGATTACGCTCCGGGCGATGAGGTCCAAGAGGCATTTCATTATAGAGGTAAAAGACAGCGGCTGCGGCATTCCGAAGGAGCAGCTGGGCAAAATTTTCGAACCGTTCTATACGACCAAGAAAAACTCGAGCAATCACGGCCTTGGCTTGCCTTATTGCGTATTGGTCATGAGGAAGCACGGAGGCAGTCTGGCCATCGCGGATACCGAGACGGGGAAAGGGACGTCAGTCATGCTTCACTTCCCGATTTGGCGCTACATACAGACAGGCACCGTCACCGTCACTCCTGTCATGGCTCCACCGGCAGCCGCCGTTCAAGAACAGCCGACTTAATCGCCCTTGAAATGCATCAGCTTGTTTTTTATGCTTTTCAGCTGCGATTTGATCGTATTCGTAGACTTATGCAGCTTTTCCGAAATTTGCTGCTTGCTCAGTCCCTCCTTGCGCAGATCGAATACTTCCCGTTCCATGGGTGAGAGCTCCATGAGCTGTATTTCGCTGCGCATGATGCGGGCCGCGTCCGCGTGAATCGTCGAGCGGTCTTCGTAAGCCTCCCTGATCGCGCGGACGATGTCTTTGTAGCTTTGCTTCGTAATGTAATTGAGCGCGCCCAGCCTGAACGACTTCATAATAACCTCCCTTTCGGTGAGGGAAGTAAGCATAATGATTTTAATACCGTCACCGTCAAGCTCCGACAAAATTTCCTTCATGGCTTCCAGCCCGTCGAGATTGTTGCCGGTCAGATTAATGTCCATCAGGATAATGTCTATCGGATGGCGCGAAGCCGCAAGTAACGCTTCCTCCTTCGTGCCGGCTACGGCAACAACCTCAATATCCGGCTCCTCCGCCAAATCCGCGCTTAAGTTCTGCTGCCAGAACGGATCGTCCTCCACCAGCATGACGCGTATGCTGCCCATCTGTCTTCCCCCCATCCGCATATACCGGTAAGTCAGTATTCTTATTAGTTAAAGATAGTATAGCAAGCACGCATCCTGTCCGGTAGGGTGAATTTTTATCACCCGGCCTAACGGCAGGGGTGATAAAAATTCATCCTCCTCAGCCAAGCCGGCGCCAATGTATACTCCGAATTGTGAACGGCGGGCCGGATAGCGGAATGCGGAAGGCGCCGTCAACGAATCGAGTTGAAACCAAAGGAGACGGTGAACATGGTTCAGAAAAAAACGAACGATTCAGCGGTAAAAATGGCATCGGAGCATACGGCGCCCGTACTTAATTATAATGTGCCGGAGCCGACAACCTACAGCGGCCGAACGTATATCGAGCTCGACATTGCGGATAACTGCTTCCTGCCGCCGCAAGCGGGCATTCAGGCGAAGGCCGCTTTCGGGGCGGCGTCGCTGAGCTTCGGGGCGGCAAGTTCCCCGCAGCTGCCGGTAGAGGAACTGCGTAAGGTGAAGCGCTCCGGCGACCGGATGACGACGCGCCTCTCCGAGCTGACGGAGGAGGAAGTGGAGCATCAGGCGAGGGAAGGGAAGAAGCTCAGCCTGTTCCGTACGATGACGGGCGCATGGTCGCACCGGTTCGTGGCCGATCATGCGCTTTCCGCTCCTGCTGCGCCTGAGTTTTCCGAGCCGCAAGCGCTCAGGGCAGCTCTCGCCCCGCTGCCGACGACGGACGGCGGAGATCCGTACCAAACGCCTCCTATTGACGGCCAGATGCGTGACGATGACGATAACTGGCCGCCGGAGGAGGATCCGGTCGAAGAATCCGTGTCGGCTTCCTTCACCGCTCCTGCAGCAGGCACGAATATCACGGGTCCGCATACAGGCGCAGTGATCGATATTAAAGGAACGGCAACGGCCGTGCTTGGGACGGTTTCAAAAGTAATGGTCAAGGCAGGCTCGGGCGCATGGAAGCAAGCCCAGCTTTCCGGAGATAATTGGGTGCTTTCGGGCGTCGTGATAACGGATCAGGGCCAGGTTACTTTACAGGCGGACGCGTACCACTCGAACGGGCTGCTCTCTTACATCACCACGAGAAAAATCAACGTGACGCTGGCACAGGCGCCGGACGTGACGCCGCCGACGATTGCGATTACTTCGCCTGCAGCCGGCGCGGTTCTTTCGACCAACAACGGCCCGGCCGCGAATATTACCGTTCAAGGAACGGCGGGGGATAACCGGGGAGTTACAAAGGTCGAGCTGCTTCTTGACGGGCAGAATCCGATTGCGGTCGATACCCCGAACAACTATGCCACTTGGAGTAAAGGGCTGTCGATTCCGGCAGGCAATCATGCGATTATTGCGCGCTGCTACGATGCGGCAGGCTTGAAAGGAGAAACGAGCCTGAACGTGAGCGTGGATACGACCGCGCCTACGATCAGCATTACGTCGCCGGCACTGAACGCGGCGATCGCCGGCACCTATACGAAAGGCGCCGTCATTGAAGTGTTCGGCACGGCGGCTGACAGCGGCGGCGTGAAGGTTGTGGAGGTTTCGCTGGGTAACAGTCCGGTTTATGTGCGTGCGGTCGAGAAGGCGCCCGGTAACTGGTCGCAATGGAAAGCGACGGTGAAGGTTGACCTGCCGGGGCTGTGCGTCATCAAAGCCCGCGCTACCGATTTGTCAGGGAATACGATGGAAGCGGCCACTCAGGTGAACGTGACGATTTTGCCGGAAGTCAGCTCGCGGAAAAACCGCATCATTCTGATCGAATCGTACCGCTTATCTTCCTTCCTGGCCAATTACGGCGCGGGGCGCACGCTGAAAACCTTCTCCCTGCTGCCTGGTGAGAAAAGCAAGATCAGCATTCGCACCTATGCCCAGAAGGAAGAGACAATGAAGAGCACATCGACTATCCTCGATTCCGTGACCGACGATATCGCAAGCGAATTCGAGCTGTCGATCGGGGATGAGACCTCGAACAAAACCGGCTACGAATCCAGCAACGATTACAAGCTGGAGGCAAGCGTCGGAGTAAGCTGGGGCGGCTGGCTGAACGCGTCGGCGAGCGCTTCGACGAGCGGCGCGACGAATGCGGCGAGGGAGCAGCTGACGAAGAACATCGTCAATTCGACGCAGAAGCATGTGTCCAAAGCGTCCGCCCGCCGCGACATGCAGATCGATACGACCTACGAAGTAAAGACGACGACGACCGACGAGACTTCGATCGTCCGCGAGATCGAGAATATCAATATGAGCAGAACGCTGAATTTTGTTTTCCGCCAAATGAACCAGGAATTTATTACGCTGCTCCATCTGGTCGACGTGCGGATCGGCTTCTACCGCGACGAGAAAATTGAAGGGGCAGGCAACAGCTATTACCAAGAGGTTACGCTGCCTGAGCTGAATAAGCTGCTTGCGGAAATTATCGTGCCGGAGAAGCGTGATGAAATACGCAATACGATCATGTACCAGCTCATGAACATTTTCGATTATCAGGATATTCACCACTCCTTCGTTGAAGAAGCGGTGCTGAAGGATGCGAATGGAAATGTCATTCCGGCGTCAAATTACTTGCGCGTCAAGAAGGACTACTATTCCGAATACGCCGATGAAGCAACCGGATCGACGATCAAGGTTCCAGGCATCATTATGGCCGCGAACAACCACGTCCTGCGGACGGACGGCATCGTCGTCGATGCGGTGCTCGGCCAGGGCGAGGCGCTTGACGAATACTCGAGCAACCTGCAATTGCAATCGGTCAGGGAGAAGGAGCTGAAAAACGACCTGCTGCAGACGGAGGTCCGGATGAGGGAACTGGCGCTGCAAATTCTCGAATCGAAGGATCAGGCGGCAGCCCAGCTGTATGCTTTGCTTAATCCTCAGCCGGTTGCGGACGAAGAGGAAGAACCGGCGGCTGTAACCGTATAGGAGGAGGCAGGGAGATGGATTTCACCTTTACACTCAGCGACCGTAACAAGGAACGGCTTGAGCATGACAAAGCGCTTGCGAACAAGGATAAAGCGGCTGTCGTCAATCAGAAGACGGTCGTCAGTGCTTACAAATTCATTTATAAAAAAATCGTGAAGCTGATCGATCTGCCGATTGCCGCCTATGCATTGAACTTTCATAAGGTGCATTTCGAATATTTGACCATCGTGCTCGTCGCCGTAAAAAATACGAGCCAGGCGACGGAAGCGATCGCCGGCATGAAGATGAATCTGGACAGCTACGTGTCGATGACAGAGCAGGTGCTGCGCAAGATCGAAGAGCTGCCGGAGGATCCGCTGCCGGGCCTTAATCCGCTCGACCATCTGTATCTGTCGCGCGATCCGGAATTCGTGGAGGCCCATGACCGGATTATCGAGGATTACCGGACGGTTGCCCGCGAGAATTTGACCAATATTACGCATTGCGCGAAGCAGGGGCGGGACATTTACGCAAGCACGAATACGGAAGCGAAGAAGCTGCTGGACGATTTGATGAAGGTGCAGCCGCAGTCCGATATGGAGAAGCTCATCATCGAAGCGAACAAACGGGATTTGAAGTGGCTCATTTTGTCGCTCGACAAGATTAGGACGGTTTACCAGAAGGCTGATGCCGCCGTGCCGAAGGCGCAGAGCATGGCGGATTTCGCGGATCAGTTCGTGAAAATAGCCGGATAAAAGCAAAAGAAGGCAGTCCCTTCGCCAATAAGCGAATGCGGCTGCCTTTTTCAGCTATTTGACATGAGCGGTTCCAATGGAGGAAGTTTTCGGTTGTGAGTCGGTATTAAATAGTCGCCGGCTTCAATAATGCCGATCCGCTTGTCGTAAGAAGGAATCGGACAAATTACAATAACTTATCGATTTCAGCCGCCGCACGGTTTAACCCGTCTTTAACCGATATTTCACCCCGAAATATTTTTTCTGAATAATGGGTATACACTTCGTCGATCTTACTCCAATTTTTGACCGGTGGACGAACAAAAGAAGAATCCAGCGCTTCTACATAAGGGTATATGAAGGAATCTTCACTGACCTTCAAAGCTTTGGCTGCATCCACATTGGTTGGAATCAGTCCGGTGCGCGACATGATAAGCTGAGCTTCCTTACCCGACATCCATTTCATAAACGCCCAAGCTTCATTCGGATGCTTGCTCCCCTTCGGAATAACCAAATCTTCTCCGCCTATAATTGAAGCAGGGCCGTTTCCATGGGGGAAAGGAATGGGGATGGTCAGTTTCAAAGCCCGGTTTAACTCCTGTTCGTTTAAAATGCTATAGAACCATGGACCTTCATCCATCATCAGAATATCGCCATTCTGTACGTTGTCCCAATTGTCACCGCCGCCGGTAACCACCGAAAAATCAATGATATTCTCCTTGTAAAGGACAAGCAGTCGTTCCATAGCACGAATTGTCTCTTCTCCATTTAAATAGCCGGTAGCCTTTGTAAAATCTCGATTCGTTAAGGTTCCTCCAAGACTATAAATATAGGGAAGTGTACCCCACGAGTTAAATCCCCCGAGACCTATGATAAATCGATGCTCGCGTGCAATTTCCAACACTTCTTCCATTGTATGCGGCGGTACGGATAGGCCCGCACGTTTAAGGAGTCCGCGGTTAAATATGGCCGCTTTCGTGTAAATATTGAGTGGCAGCGAATAATAATTATTTCTGTACAAGCTTGTATCCATTGCCTCGGGACTAAACCTGCCTCGGATCTCTTCGAAATCCGGCATCCCGTTTAACGGCCCGAGAAGTCCGTTTTGTGAAAACTCGGGGACCCAGATCTTATCCAAACGGACCACGTCCGGACCGCGTCCGGAGGGAGCATGTGCAATCAGTGCGTGTTTAAATTCGTTATTACTGGCCAGGTGCAAGGGCTTTATCCGGATGTTCGGGTAATTCTTCTCGAAGGCAGGGATCACCTCTTCCTCGAGCAGCCGGGTTTCCTCGTCGTTGTAAGAGTTCCAAAAAACAATCTCAACTTTATGATTCCCGTGAATCTTCTGAACATCATTCGGGTCGGAAATGACCGATTGCCTTCCACAGCCAGCAATCAATAGAATAAACAGTACCATTAACCATCGTGTCGGCATCCAGACAACCACCCTTTACTAGACGATCTGCGAACCTGTCCCTTGGTGTTTTTCCCTGTACTCCATCGGCGTTATACCGACGACTTTTTTAAATATTCTGCTGAAATATTTAACGTCGTTAAAGCCCGCCGCCTTCGCCACATCACCAATACGAGCATCATTTTGCACCAGCAGCCGCTTAGCTTCCCTAATCCGCAGCTCAATCAGGTAATCAATGAAGTTCAGACCCGTTTGTCTTTTGAAGAGAAGACTAAAATAATTTTTGCTTAGATGAACGTAATCCGCTGCGCTTTGAAGCGTCAGATTCTCGGTATAATTGGCGGCTATATATTCGAGCGCCTTCTCTATAATCTCCCTGCCGGAGATTCTTTCGGTCATATTCGGAATAAAAGGCTTTCTGATTTCTAGCAGTTGGACGGTCAAATGAGATGCCAGTTGTTCCAAAGTTTCCGCCCCACGCAGGATATCAAGCTGATCGGACTGTAATAATAGCGATTCCTCTTGAAGGTGAAGACTGCAAGCCTCCTGCTTCACTTGCTCTGGATTAAGGACTCCGCTCTTCCATCGTTCAAGCGCAATATCAACAGCCGATGATACCGGATCGCCGTTTCGGAGGATGTTGAAGTATGGCGTCCAGTCATAATCCGCTTTCTTAACAGCAATGGTTTTCCCTTCAGGATCCTTCTTTTCTTCTAACTTATGCAGGCCGCCCAAACCATAAAAAAATCGTCTTTGACATGCCAAGCGGCTTCCTGAAAATCCTTTGGTGATACTGCCTGTTCCTAACTCTCTTACGAAGCCAACCGATGTGGATATTCCCCATTTCGATTGCGCCGACAATTTCCAATTGCGGAGTCTATACTCCGCCTCACCGTCTTGATCCGGAAGCAGAAGAAATAGGCTGTTTTCGTCTGCTAACATAGCGGTTCCTTCCTCCATTTTTGCATAAAACAGCTCCTGCAATTCCTCCATCATAAAATGGACATAGGGATAGCCGTGATTTTCTTGCCATTCCTTCGCTCCGTCCAACATCACATAAGCACAGAGATAGAATGATTTTAACCATGTTGTGTTCGAAACGGCTGTCGATGCAGATAATTGCTCCTGCACGATCAATCTTTTGATTTCCTGTTCGAGCATCTTTCGTTTCTGATACATGATCGTGCGCAGATTGCTGCGTTCTTCCTGTAGGATCGAAATACACCGGCGAATGACCGCAAGAATATCTTCCGGTTCCAAGGCTGATTTAAGCAAATAATCAACGGCACCGAGCTTCAGCCCTTCTCTGACGTATTCAAAATCACTGTAGCTGCTGACCAGGACCACTTTCAGTGACGGATGAAGCTCCAATGCCTGCCTCATGAGCTCAATGCCGTCCATTACCGGCATCTTGATATCCGTGATCAGAATATCGAATGAACCGTTTTCCAAAGCATTCAGCGCTTCCTCTCCGTTCTCGCAATCGTAATCTACAGACATTTGTTCCTTCTCCCAGTCGATATAGGCGCTGATTCCATGACGTATAACCGGCTCATCGTCAACGATAAGGACTCGATACATTCTATTTCCTCCGATCCGCACTCATTTTTCAAAGGGTTTAAAGATGAATGTTTTTCAATAAAATACGAACGGTTGTACCTTGATTAGGTCTGCTTGTAACGGACCATTCCGAACGGCCGGCATAATGAAGTCGAAGCGTATCGTAGATGTGCCGCAGCCCGATACCCATTTCTTCCTTGGCGATCGCTTTCTCCGGGTCATTTAGTGTGTTCAATTTATCGCTGGACATTCCCCGGCCGTCATCCTCTACAACAAATTCAAGATCACCGTCATGAAAAAGAATCCGTATCCGGATACAACCACCTGTTTTTTTCGGTACAATACCATGGAAAACAGCATTTTCAACTAAAGGTTGGAGCAGCATGCGAGGAATCATTACTTTCTCCGCACCCGGCTCCACGTCCAGCTCAAGCTTGAAATCTTTTTCATAGCGAAGCTCAAGGATGGTCAAATATTTCCGGATGATGTTCAGTTCCTCTTCCACCGTTATGATATTTCCGCTTTTAGCCATGTTGGCCTCAAGCAAACGGGTCAATGCAGTCAAACCTTTATAAGCGTGGTCGTACCGCTTCGATTTGATCAGCCAACGAAAGGTGCCAAGCGTGTTATAGAGAAAATGGGGATGAACCCTATGAATGACCGCCCGCAGCTCCGCAAGATGCTTTTGGCTTTGTTCATTTTCAATCTGCTTCATTAAATGCTCGATTTCGTTAAGCATATTGTTGAATTGCTTGCTTAAAAAACCAATTTCATCAGAGGATTGAACGCTGGTTCTTACTTTCAGATTTCCTTCTTGAACATGCCGCATATTAAGGGTGAGTTGTTTGACAGGATTGATCACCGATCTGGAGATAAGCAGCCCAAGTACTACCGCCAGCAGTCCAAATATTCCGGAAGAAAATAATATTCGGGACCGGAGCCAGTCCAATTGACCCGTGATTTCATGAATCGGAACCGTACCAACAATCATCCAGCCATTGCTGAGCGGCTGTTTGACCCCATAGTAGGGGACCCCATTCAAATCGAACTCGAACTCGGATGCGTCATCCCTCACAATATAATCATACAATTGGGGGTTTTCCACTTTCTTCCCGATCAAGCCAAGGTCAGAATCGATCGTTCGATTTCCTTCGGCATCTACAACGAAAAACGTTCCCGTCTTCCCGAGTTTCAATTGCTCAATGGTGCCGAGAATCGCGCGGCCATTCAAGTTCACCTGTACGAATCCAATATTGCTCATCGTACTAAAGTTCTTCATCACCCTGTCTATAGGTAAAACCAAATCCGTATTTTTACTGCCTCCGCTGAAACGATCATATTGGATGCCCCGCCAAACCATTTCCCCATCCGCACGTTTGGCTTCTTTCACCCAGTTCAGGTCGGACAGCCTTGTCCTCTTTAGCTTATAATCGGAAAAATCTCCGCTGCCCCAGCCTTTTCCCTCTTCTTTTAAGACATAAACGTTTTTGACATGGGAATTGGAATAGACGAGATTGTTCAGACTGGTTTTCACATCCTGATACAACCTGCTCTTTTCTTCAGTCGAAGTATTGTCCAAATGCATAACGGTTTGCTGGATGCTCTTATCGCTGTAAATCAAATTGGAAATGTCATTTCCTACATCAAATATCGATGAGAGCGAATCTGCCGTCTGTTTGGCGATTTGAACGGTTGAAGCCCGCACGTTCTGCTTTAGTATGGAGTTCGACGCCATATAAAAAGAGACACTTGTCAGAAGGGTCGGAATTAAAATGACAAGCAGGAGAATCAGAATGATTTTTGCAGAGAAACGGTTGAGCAACAGGAATTTTCGAACCATGGCATCCCCACCTTAGTTACAAACTTCGTACACTTAATGTACATGAAAAAGGTACCATAACACTAATGAAGGAACTGGAAGAGATGGTATTTGTTATAGCTTACACCGGTACAGGTGATTTATTATCCGGAAAGTCCTTATTATAATCCGCACCCCTGCTGCTCGGAAATTGTCGGATTTATTTTCCCCATTGATCAGACCGTTTCAATTTATTGTAAAAAATAGATGATGGATTCTCTTATGTTACGTAAAAGAAGTGAAAAAATGAATCACAGTAAACGGGAACATAAATTTAACAATCGGTCCTTTAGTTTTTTTGAACTATATCATCCCCCGATAATAAAGGTCATGTACAAGCGTAAAACACAGTAAACAAGCCTGTTTTGAATTTTTTATCGGAGTATTTGTTATCTTGTGACACTTCATGATCGTTAATGCCTATTGTTCCCCGTCATTTTACCTGTTAATTTTTTAGTGACCTCCCGAAAGGGGCCCATTTCGGAAAGGCCATTTTGATTTACATGAGTGATATTATCGTCTTCCCCAAAAGCAGCTGTTTGCTGGCTGATCTCATTATTTGAATAGGAGTGAAACCATGGATTTAAAAAGACAAGGAACTAAAATGCTCCTCACGTTATCTGTCGTTCTTTCGGCAGTCACTTCGCCGCTCTATCTGGCCACACCGGTCTTCGCAGATATGCAGCCGCACGCTGAAAGGCCTCTTGTAAAAAGCAATCTGCAGAAACCGATGACGGTGCAAGGTGTCGAGAAATTGGAAAATGGCGTAAAGCTTAACTTAGGTGAGCAGGAAGCTTACATTCGGATGCTCACATCCGATACTTCCAAGGTGTCGCTCGTAAAGAAAGGCGAGGAAGAATTCACCTCCGTGGGGATCGCCAAAACGGATTGGCCTACCCCGGACAAATTCAAAGTAAAAGAAACGGATAAGAAAATTACCATTACCACGGACAGCTTGACAGTAGACATCAAGAAAAGCCCATTCGGGATTAAATATTTGGACAAAGACGGGAGTGTAATCAACGAGGACGCTGAACAAGGCGTAGGATACGAAAACGGGAAGCCGTACGTATTCAAGAAAACCGACAATAACGAGAACTTTTATGGTTTCGGCGAGAAAGCCTCCGGCTTGAATCACCGCGGTGACGAAATCGGCGTATGGCATCAGGATCCATTCCCATATGAGTCGAAATACGGTTACTCATCCATTCCGTTCTTTATTGGGTTGAAAGACAACAAGGCGTACGGTATTTTATTCGATAATACATGGCGCTCTTATTACAACCTGGCGAAAGAAAGCGACGATTATTATTACTTCTACGCCGATGGCGGGAAACTGACCTATTATTTCTTCAATGGGCCGCAGATCAAAGACGTCGTTGACCGTTATACCGATTTGACAGGCAAAATGGAAATGCCTCCGGAATGGGCGCTTGGCTTCCACCAGGCAAGTTGGGGTTATCATCAGAAGGACGTTGAGGAAGTAGCTCAAACGTACCGGGATAAGAAAATTCCGGCAGATACGATGTATGCGGACATCGAATGGATGAACGACTATAAAAACTTCGAATGGGGAGGGAATTTTCCTGATCCCAAAGGTTTGAACAAAAAGATGGACGAGCTGCATTTCCATCAAGTTAATATCATCGATCCGGCTATCAGAGTACCTGATCCGGGCCAACCGGAATACGCTCCTTACACAGAGGGGACTCAGAAAGATCTTTGGGTTAAAAATCCCGATGGCACCAACTTTTTGGGTAAAGTCTGGCCATGGGGTGTCCCTTCCAAATCCGTTTTCCCGAATTTCTTGAAACAAGAAACCCGCGACTGGTGGGCGGATAAGCAAAATTCCATGTTTGAAACGGGCGTAGACGGCGTTTGGAACGACATGAACGAACCGGTTAATTTCAGTGAAGCTGACCACTGGACCCTACCGCTTGATAAAATTTTTGAAACGGACAATGGCGGCAAATTGACGCACGAAGAGGTTCATAATATTTATGGGCACCTGGAAGCCGAAGCGACGCACGAAGCATGGGACAAATATAAACCGAACGTCCGTCCGTTTGTATTGACGCGCGCTTTGTTTACGGGAACACAGCGTTACGCCGCAACTTGGACAGGCGATAACCACAGCACTTGGGCACATCTCAAAATGTCGATGTCGCAGAACGCGAATAGCGGCTTGGCAGGTATGCCGTTTATAGGTAACGACATCGGTGGCTTCTCGAAAAATAAGGATTTGGGTGAAAAAGCTACGCCGGAATTGTTTGCACGCTGGGTTGAGCTCGGTGCGTTCAATCCGTTCTCACGCGATCATTACAATAACGACGGCAAGAGTCCATCGACAACGCCTTGGATGCAAAGACAAGAACCATGGCAGTTTGGTAAAGA
>DATJKM010000034.1:0-25577 GCA_035491515.1 Candidatus Udaeobacter sp.
TCAGCATAGCGCCTTTAAGGCAAGAACGACTTGGCGAGGCAAGGTCACATCGATCGATTAAATTAATTTTCACGATTATACAATATGCGGATTAAGAGCGACGAGCTGATCAAATAATATTTTTTGGCCATCTTTCTAAGAGAAACTCCCTCTTGGGTTAGATAGATTCCCAACTCTTCTCACACCCTTTAGTAAATCAAAGATGCTTATATGTACATGAGCTATTCGCAGCATTCATGTGATCCGGTGATATACATGCGTGTCACGAGTCGCTCTTCGTCCGGCATATGATGGAGCAGCAGGCAGCATGATGCACTTGAAGGAGCGATATCAATGCGCAGGAATAAATCGAAACGCCGGAAGAAGACACAGGCCGTCAGCAAGAAGCGCAAGCCGGTCTATTCCAAGCGGAACATAAAGCGCGCAGGCGGCAATCCGGGTGCCGCTGTGCCGGTTTATTCACAGGTGATGGAGAAAGTGATCGGAACGATCGAGGATCACATTATGAATGTAGAGATCAAGCTGGCTGTTCAGCAGTATTTGATTAATGAGACGATTGATGAATGGAATAGAAAGGGCTGGCTAAGCGAAAGTGAAGTGAAGAGCTTGTACGAGCGAACTTACCAGTATTGGAAAAATGATTTGAAGGAGCAGGGTACTCCGTTTGCGGAGCTCGATCTAATGAAACGGCCGGCGCTGGAAATATACAAGAGCCACATAAAAAATACCAGTGCAGTGGAGCCGGTCAATCCTGGTCCTCCTCAGCCGCAGCCGGTTGTAATGAATCCGAAAAGAGAGGAGGACGCGGAGCTTCTGCACCAGATAAAAGAAGAATTGAAGGAAAAAAAGCGGGAATTTTTGAAGCAAAGGCTGGAAGAGATCAAGCGGACCTTGAAGTAAAGACACGAAATCGGCGAATGCAATCGCCTCATTCCGTGTCTTTTTTTCCTTCTTTGGCCTGCATACATACGCTCTCCTGTTTCCGGTGCCGGTTAGCGAGCCTCAGAACCGGCAGGAGTCGGCATCGTGCCAGGGGGCAGCACGGCGATACCCGGCGCGATCTCAACCGAACCCGGAGGCAGCGACATACCTGGAGGAATGAGTGTTGCTCCCGGCGGAAGAACGAGGGAAAGCGGTTCTGGACCCGGAGACGCAGGCATGGTTCCGGGCGAAAGTGTCGCGCCAGGCGGAAGCGGAAGCCCGGGCGGGATGCTGACATCCTGAGGAACGCCGCTGCCGGGAAGAAGACTGCCGAGAAAATCTTCTTCCCCCGGAGACGGGGATATACCTGGAGTCGGAGCTGCACCCGGTGTCGGAGATATGCCCGGAGACGGGGTTGTATCAGAACCCGGAGCGGTGCCTGGAGCAGGAGCTTGAGCACCAGCTTGGCTTCCCTGTGGCGTTATATTGGTCGAGGTAATAATTGGCGGCAAGGCGCTGGTCGGCGCTGAGCCGTTGAATAAGCCGATCTGCATGGTACCGCTGAGTGTTTCCAGATTGATGGAATCGAGAATAATTTCAAATTTTTCGAAATCATTATGAACGTACGTATTGGAAGGCTGACGAGTCTGGTTCATATATGCCACGGTGGATTGCATGTCGGCAAGCTGGCGCTGCATATGCAGCAGCATGTGCAGCGTTTGCTGCTGAACATACTGCATGTGCTGCAATGATTGCAGCATGGCTGCATCAGATGCCGGAATTGTGCTTGGATTTTGGTCAACGTACGGATATGTGGAAGGATAAGTGTAGGAATAGGGATATTGGGCATAAGGGTACTGGCAGATGTTCAATTGTATTTCCTCCTAGACATTCCCGTTCCCGCCGTTCCCAAGATCGTTGATGCGGTTAAACGGTGTATTGAACTTATTGTTATTACCGGTATTGAACGCACCAGCTCCACCATGCTGAGTGGTCGTTGTCCTGCTGGCGTTATTGTTGCTGTTAAAGTTATCTGTATCCGTATTTTGACTGCTTATCGGGTCAATGACTGCGAAGTCTCCAACGTTAAAGGAGGCGGAACCACTCATCGTTGTGACGTTGATGTTTTTTATGTTGATATTTACTTTAGCTCGTGATGAACGGCGTCCGTATGGCATCCTTTTTCAGTCCTCTCCTTAACCTAGAAACTCTTGCATCGATTCACACCCAATCCGTAGTATCTTCCTTACTAATAGGATATGTTTCGCTTCGTTAAAGGACAGTGTATTTTGGAAAATAGGCTTGCTCGTTCCACACATTTAGCGGATGTGAATAATACATTGTTTCTAAACGCTCTCTTTTCACTACCAGGTCTAAACAGCGTTCATCGCCCGGCAGTTTAATTCGATTTTCCGAAACTAATTGTGGTTAGTTATCCGATAGAGGCGATTTAGATTGATTTTGACTAATTAAACAGCGATTTGGGAGAGCAGCTTCTAAATATGACCGATTACGTTTGCAAAATAGAGCTAATCCGCCATTCTCGCATCCCGAGTGCGATTTAGTTTTGTGAAATGAAACTAAATCACTTTTTACCTAATCGAATCGGCCGTATACACCCGCTTGAATAACCGGGGATTCCGGCTTTCCTGCTTTGCGGCTTGCCAAAGATAAGCCTTGAGATCGGGTGGCTTTCGCTTCCCCATAATCTGCTGGTCAAAGCAGCAATCGATCGAAAACAAGAAATGACGGCACAGGACTACCCCCTGCACCGCCATTTCCTCATCTTTTCGCATCATTGTTGAGTTATTTATTCCATAAGTCCTTCATAAATCGCGTCGAGCAGCCTGTGCGTCCCGTCGCAGCTGTACTCCCAAAACATCATGCCGGCCAGTCCGCCACGCTTAATGTAGTCGCATTTATGCTGCAGCGATTGTTCATCGTCATAGGATATAAAGCTGTTTCCATTATAGAGGTACGGCGCTTTGGCTTCGCTGTCCCAGTAACGGATATAATCGTTCTTATCGATGTATTCTGCTGCAAGAGTTGTGAAATCCGGTCCATACCCGCCGGTGCTTCCAGCCATTTGATGAAGCCCGTTACTATTGCCCGGAACTTGATGCCAGATCCTAGAGTAAAATGCCGCACCGATGACGATTTTCTCCTTCGGCACGCCTGCACGGATGAATAGGTTTACGGAGGCGTCTACACTGATCCGGAACAAATCTCCGGGCGGTGTATACAGATTCGTATGGTGTCCCGTCAAAATTTGAAATCCTCCGCGCATATCATAGGTCATCAATTGAACAAAATCCAAGTACTGCTGGACTTGATCCATTTCCGTACCATCTACATAATATTGATCGGCGCCTGCTGCAATAGTAAGCAGGTAATGCCGGCCATCATGCGCGCATTTGCGGTCCAATGCTTCCCGCATGGTCTTTAGAAGCAAGGTGAAATTCGTCTTATCCTCAGGGCTTGACGCAATGCCGGCTTCCCCGTAGCAGGGGTATTCCCAATCCAGGTCGATTCCATCGAAAGGAAAGTCGGTTAATACGCGAACCGCCGAATCCGCCATACGTTTTCTTCCCTCTTCGGTAGAAGCCGCTTCCGAGAACCCGCCAGCGCTCCAGCCGCCGACGGACAATAGAATCGTAAGCTCAGGATGCTCGCGCTTGATGCTCTGAAGAAGGTCCATATGCTTCAAATGATCCGTGGTGATTTCATCGCCGCGCACATGTCCAAAGGCTACATTCAAATGAGTTAACTTTAACAAATCTTCCCTCGTTATGTCAGGAAGCTTGGAATCGACGGCGTAGCCCGCCACGATATATTTCCGCTTCGTCATTCTATACCACTCCGTTCTGCAGTTTGCCGGCATATGCCGGTTAAAATCCGGAAAGCTTCCTTCCCTGTTCCGATCTTGTATCCTGATGCTGTGTAACGAATTTGGTCTTGGCCGTCCAACACGAAGAGATGCGGGAAGCCCGCTTCGCTAGCCGGCGGCTGGGATATAAAACCCGGTAACGCAGCGTAAGCGGAGTCCCGAACAATTCGGGTGCATGCTGGCAGCTGCGGATAACGGGAAGGATCGAACGACGAGACCCACTCGGAATCGCCGACAACAAGAACGATCGGAGCTCCGAACTCATCGAATGACTCGGCAAGCTCGCTGATTTCACGGATCAAATGCTTAGTGGGCTCGCGTTCCGGCTCCATCCAGGCTACGATTGCCCCGCTCAAGCCGATAAGCTCACCTAACGTCTTATCGGAACCGTCCAGCATAGTGAGCGTATGATTTCGTTCGATGGTCCCCAGCACAGGAATTTCAAGCAGCGCCTCGCGGAATGTGAGCGGAATATCCGTTTGTTCCCCGGCCCGCACCGTGAAATAAGTAAAGCGCACCCTTACCGTGCCGTCCTTCAAACGTATGCCCGATGTCATCCGGTATGGGCCTTGTTCAACCTCGAACGGTTCATCGTATACATCCGCTTTCCCGTTAGGGTAGAACAGCGTTTTATAGATTCCGTACTCCAGCCGGGCAATCGTGAAATTTTCGGAGTATGAAGCAGCCCGAGCTTCTGCCGAAGACTCGCTATCCCGAAGAAGCCGCACTGTGCCGTTGTCCTTCTTCACCGGTTGCAGCGGCATCGTTCCCTGCGCGAATAACGCATTCTGCCAGCTGCCGTTCTTCATAAATTGCGGCTTGTGCTCGCTCGGATGCAGACGAGCCGGAATGCCAAGGCTGCGGCAGATCGCAACGAACAGGATATCCAAGGAGATCCGGTCTCCCTTCTTGATTTTGAAGGTACCTGCCGGGTTTCCCCTGCCCTTCAAGTTAGGGAGGTCCTCCCAAAGCTCCCACTCCATATCCAATTTTCGGACAAGCTCGGAAGGATCTTCCCTGAACGTTTTCGCTTCCTCTTCGGTGAACGCATCCTGGAACAACCGTTTATAGGGCACGATCATCTCATATAAGATACGAGGACATAGGATATAACGGATGAATGTATCCTGCGGAAGCTCTCCGCGCTGCAATAGGGAGCAGGTCAGATGATCATCGAGTGCAGGGCGGAATGTATCGACAAGATCCTTCTCGTTCAAGCTCTCCAGCAGCAGCAGCGGCCACTCTCCATATTCGGAGGAGCGCTCCCGCAGGAAAGCGGCGATCTCGCGGCTGTTCCCGCGCGCCTTGCGCAGCACATCCCATACCCGCTCCGCCGGAAGACCAGCAGCTTCGGCAAGCTTCGATGCATGCTCCTCGTCCAGAAAGGTATGCTCATAGCCGCTTCGAATCTTCGTGCCTTCCTCCAGACGGCTGTTGTGCCGCAAAATCTTCTCCTCGGAAAGCGGAGCGGCAGCCTCTCCGTTACGTTCCGGCGGAGGGACCATGTCAAAGTCTGCCGTTCCATCCGGCTGCTGCGTCTGATCCAGAACAAGCTCGATGAGCTCGCCGTGAGCAGCATTGATCTTGTCTTCTCCCCATCTTCCATCCTTCACTGCACGGATCACCATATCCCCGAATCCTGTCTTGAACGAGGCTTTGCCCTGCGTGTTCGTCGGCAATATAGCAATCGGGTACAATTCAGCCATATTGTATAACTCGAAATAAACATCGGCACCGCTAATCGGCCGGCCCTGCTCATCCTTCACAAGTACGGTAATGGTCCGGGTAGGCGCATAGCCCTCTAATAAGTTGATTTCTGTAAACCATTCATCGGCAAGCGTGATGTCCTCCGGTCCCTCGTAATTCGCAAAAATCCGCGTGTTGATCAGCATCGCCCGCCGGGCTGGCGGACTGAACCAGCCTTGATTCAGAAGCGGTTCCGGTTCGCAAGCGCCGATGTAATACCATTTGCCGTCGGCCCACGCTTCCACCCAAGCGTGATTATCGTCACAATGCGCCCAGCGCGGCGTATACACTTGACGGGCAGGAATGCCAATGCTCCGAAGCGCGGCAACCGCAAGCGTTGACTCCTCGCCGCAGCGCCCCCGCGCATTCCGGATCATCGTCAGCGGCGAGATCGTCCGCAGATCACTCCCAATGTAGGCCGCCTTCTCATGACACCAGTAGTTCGTCTCCAGAATCGCATCCGCCATCGATAACTGCTTCGTGCGGTCCGCCAATTCGCTGTACAGAATACCGCGTGAATCCTCGATATCCTCCGTGTTTACCCGGTATGGCAGTACGAAATGCAGGAATAGGTGATCGGGTACCCGCTCTCCCCAAGGTACCTGCCTCCGAATGTCAAGCGTCCGGCGCACATGGCTTAAAAATAAATTTCCGTCATAATCGGCCAAATCGTTCACCGGCATATAGGCGAATAAAAATTTGAGCGCCCAAGTCTCTTCTTCGGTCAGCTCCTGCTGAAAGATACCGAATAGCTCATGCGCTCTAGCCTCTGCGATTAGCTGCTTCTGGCGGAACTTACGCTCGATAAGCTCCATTGCTTGATGATCCAATGAGAATACGGAGGTTTGCAGGGTCAAACGTATTCACTCCTTCCATAGCTTCCCGTCTTCTCTGATGCAGAAGCTGGACTTCCCATCCGATGACGGCGCTGAAATTTGAAATAGGGCGCGGGTCGTCTCAATCACTGGTGTAATGCTCCAATGCTCGCCGTCGCTCCTTAACAAATTCAAATCGTTGGTAAATGTACCGTGACTTGCGAAGTAGTTGCGTTCACGGTAATAGAGCTTGCGCAGCTCCCACTTTATGCGTTCATCCGGCGGCTGCAAGAACGATTCCGGGCCGTCTTCATCAGCGAACACGACATAGCCCCATAACTCCGGGTAATGCATATTAATCAGACCCATCTGAGACCACACCCAATTGTCTTCCGGATATGTTTTTCCTGTATCCGGGTTGATAACCTTGCGGTATTCGCCATCCTGCACCTCTGCGCGCCATTCGACGCGCGAGAAATTGACGCGCCAAAACTCCCCCTTCGCCGGGGGACGGCCCTCAGCCGCGCACTCGCGCAGGCTCTTCCATGGCATTGCCGCCTCAATGCTCCACTTCCGGTTCGCCGCACCCGGCCGGTTCAGCTCGCCGTCGATATGCACCGCCGTCTGAAGACCGCTAATATCCCAGCCGTTAACCGGAGGGCCTCCGTCCCGGTAGGGCTTAATGAGCAGCAGATCCCAAACGGTGTTCAGCGCATTTATTTCGAACTCGTAATAGTGATGGGAGTCTCCGTCGGGATCAATAAAAATTTCAAAATCATTATCATAGAAAATAACAGAATCCCGTTCCGTCAACGTCGCCCAAATCTGATCTTCAATCAATTCCGCCGCAAAATAAAAATAATGATCGTCCCACAGCATTTTGACGCGGGTCTGCTTCGCGGGCTTTGGTCGAAGGTCGCCTTCGATATCGACAAAATCATCCGTCCAGTCCGCCGCTGCCCAGAACGGCTTATCGACCCGGCCGTCGAGAACAAGCTTCTCCGTCGCGCGCCGGCATATATAATGTTTGGGTGCATATTCGATATTCGGCTCCGGCACTCCGCTTAAATTCATGTTATCCCCTCCGGTATCTGCATTGCATTAATCTATGAAATTCACTTAAAGTGAACATTCGTCCCAGAAGCGGCGCAAGTTGTCCATTGCGATGCGGGAGGCCGCTTTACATTCCTCCATGCCTTCGAATTCAATGGTGATGTAGCCGTCATAGCCCGATTCCTTAATGAGCTTGACGATTTTGCGGATCTCAATATCCCCTTGTCCCACAATCGCTCCTCGCAAATAGTTTCCATTCGATGTCAAAAACCAATCGCCGCCGCCCGGGTGCTGATCGTACGGACGGAAATAGAAGTCCTTGAAATGAATGAGCGATGCATAAGGCAGATTCTTCTTGACGCCGATCATTGGATTTTCGTCTACGCACATGAAATTGCCGATATCAAGCGTTGTCTTAAAATTCGGACGTGCAACCTCATGCAGGACACGCTGAACCCTGTCGCTGGACTGTACGCTGAAGCCGTGATTTTCAATCGTCGTTGTAATGCCGTACTGCGCGGCATAGTCCGCGATCAGCTGACTGCCTCTCACCATGAGATGAAGATGATCCTCGAACCATTCGATCGTCATCTTTTCTTGAGGAATGGTAAAGGCGGTCACGTCATGCCTCATATGTTTCATGCCGAGCCGGTGCACAAGATCTACGTGCAGCTTGACCCTAGCCACTTCCTCGTCGAACATTTCTTCCGTATCCTGCACGAAATTCGCCGGCATCGAATAATTGGACAGCGCAATGCCAGCTTCCTTCGCCGTCTCCCGGACGGCATCAGCCAGCTCCGGGTCATCCACCAAGGAATATCCGTAAGGGACGATTTCCATATGCTCCCCGCCGTTATCGGCAATCCAGCGGATCGCGTCAAGGATGCTCATCTCTCCGGATTTAATCGCTTTTAATAAACTATAAGAGCTTAAGCCGATTTTCATCATTCTACCTCCTTAGAAAATATAAAGGGTTACTAGTTATGTGTGACAACAGCGCCGGAACCTCCGTACATTTCCAGTTCCTCGTCAAATTCCAGCTTAAGAACGGTTACTTGCTTATGCGTATCTTCCGGTGTCATATGAATCCATGTCGTTCCGGGAATGTTGAACCACGGCACTCCGCCATGAATTTCATGCGTAAGCTCTTTGCCGGAATGAAGCACCGTAATTTTTTTAATAGGATTGGATAATCCTTTCAGGCATACATTCTCTTTCGGATCGTCATACACAAAGAGGTACAACGTCTTTTTATCCTTCGAAACGGTGCTGCCTCCTAAATAATAACGGGTCATGATGCCTTCCTCTGTTCCAAACACCGCTTCTTCATGCGTGCGAATCCATTCCCCTAGTCCGAGTAAAATATCTTCTTGTCTCTTATCAATCGTTCCGTCCTCCATAGGCCCGATATCGAGCAGCATGTTGCCTCCCAGGGTGATGCAGTCACAGAACATTCGAATGATCTGGTTCAATGACTTATACTTGTCATCCGTCCCGACATATCCCCAAGAGCTGTTGATGGTGGTGCAGAACTCCCATGGTCCCTCCGGACGCGTAATCGGAATCCCTTGCTCCGGTGTCTTATAATCCCCATGTCCCTGCAGACGCGAGTTGATGATAATATCCGGGTTGAAGGATTGCAGGTACTGCTTGAACGCGGGCAAATTCCACTGCTCGGCGCTTCTCTCCCAATCTCCATCGAACCATAGCAGATCAACCTTCCCATAGTTTTCCAAAATCTCCCGCAGCTGATTATTGTTAAACTGCAGAAACCTGTTCCATTTCTCCTCATCCTGAATGCCGTCATCCGGGCTTGAAAATCTGTTCACTTTGCTCAAATCGTCCGGCACCTTACCGCCTTCATACACACTTGGATAATCGGGATGCGACCAGTCAATCAACGAATAGTACATCCCAAGGCGAATGCCTCTTTTTGTAACGGCTTCCGCATATTCTTTAATCAGATCCCGCTCTGCCGGCGTCCTCTTCACAACGTTTAAGTCACTGTACTTTGTGTCCCACAGGGCTACCCCGTCATGGTGCTTCGTCGTCAGAACGGCGTATTTGGCCCCTGATTGTTCGATCAAAACCGCCCACTTGTCCGCATCGAATTTTGCTGCCGAGAAGCCTTCCAATTGTTTCATGTAATCCTCGTAGGACATTCTCCCGTTATAGAAAGACCACGACTCAGCGACTCCATCCACGGCATAAATGCCATAGTGAATAAAAATACCGAGCTTAGCTTCCTCAAACCACTTCTGCATATTTATTTCCCCTTTCAGTTCCTTGACCCGGAATAGGTTTATCGCTAAATGAACATGTTTAGTCTTATACCTCTCTATGTCCAAATTGTAAATTTGTTGGTATGATAAGAATCAACTAAACGGATTGGTAGATAACAGGAGGCAGAATTAATGAAATGGAACTACTTCAAATCCAAACTATTTTTAAAATACATCTGGTCTTACTTGTTCATTTTACTAATCCCATTAGTGTTAATGACCCTATTCATCTACCAAAGCGCAGTCACCAATCTCCGTTCCGAAATTGAACAATCCCGTCTCAATCAATTAACGCAAACCAAAGTCATTATCGACGGCCGGATGAAGGAGCTCAGTGAAATTGCATCCCGCGTATCCTATGACAAGAGGCTGACTCCCTATCGGATTCATGATCCTTACTTCAGCGGGGAAGCCATTCAAGCGCTGGATCAATATAAAGCGACAAGCTCTATCATTGGCGAGATGTTCTTGTATCTTCACAAGGATGAGAATATTTACTCTGCGAAAGGGCTGTCGAGCCTCGACGTATTCACGAATACTTTCAACTTCCAAAGCTGGAATAAAGAAACGCTTTTCCAGGATTTAAACAATGTCAAGTTTCCAACGATGCGTCCGGCCGATACCGTCATCCGCAATTCTTATTTGCAGGATTCGATGCTTGCGTATCTTGTACCCATCACACCATACAGTCCTAACCCGCACGGAACGATCATGTATCTGATCAAGGAATCCGAGCTTACGAGTTTAATCGATTCGGTTCTGGGCAATTATCAAGGTTTGACTTATATTCTTGATAACAAAGGCCAAATTCTTGTAGACAACCGGCAAGGCGAAGCCTTAACGAATGAGGAGGCCAAATCCTTATTCGGTCTCTCTCCCGGCATTCACGATAAAATATTAGATGGCAAACCGCATTCTATCGTATCCGTAACGTCGGAGAATAACGGGTGGACATATGTAACCGTCATGCCGAGCGCGCAATTTTTCAGCAGTGTCGTGCATGTCCGCAGCTTCATCGTCATGTTATTCATCATCGTCGTTTTAGTTGGAGCCGCCATTGCTCTCGTGCTTGCCAGAATGCAATACCAGCCGATCTCTACGCTTTTGGAGTTTGCAAATTCCAAATCCAAACCGAGCCATCCGGCGGACGAATCGGCCGCAGCCGGCAACGAGCTTGACCGAATCCGGACAGCGCTGCAGGAATACAGCTCGCGTGTAGATCTCCAAGAGCCGTACGCACGCAATCATTTCCTGTCCATGCTGCTCAAATACGGGAATGCGCAAAGTCTTACGCCGGCGCTTCAAGAAGCCTTCGATCTTCATTTCAACCGGACTCATCACTTTGTTATCGTGATCGGATGGGGCGAAATGGAGGATACGCAGAACGAGCGGCAGGAGCGGCAGGAAATGATCGAGCTGCTTGCCCAGATCGAATTCCCGGAACTGGCTGCTCATGCCTATGGCGTAGAGCTTCCTCAATTGGATCAGCTTGCGCTCATTATCAGCTTCAATATGAGTCAAGCGGAGCAGGAATTCACGCCAATTCGCCACATCGTCGAAGCGGTACGCAGCAGCCTGCTGGAGACATTCGACGTCACTCCCGCGATTGGTGTAGGAACCTGTTATTCCAATCCGGATCAGCTGAATCAATCGTTTATCGAAGCTTGCTCCGCATTCGAACTGCGGGCATCCAGCGGCCTTGGCACCGTCACTTATTTCGAGAAGCTGCACTATACGCCGGATCATACGTTCTGGATCCCGAACAACTCGCTGATGAAGCTCTCTCAAAGTCTGAAGCTGGGAAGCTATGACGTGGCTGCACAAATGATCAGTCAGTCACTCCGCAGCCTGCAATCATCCGAGCTCTCTGCGCTGCTCAAACGCTGTATATGCTTTGACATTCTAAATACGATGCTGAAAACCGCATCCGAGCTCGGTATTCATAATTTGATGCAGGAAATTGCCCCGAATATGATATACACCCATTCATTGGATGAAGTGGAGAGCGGCTTCCTGAATCTCGCCTCCCTAATCTGCAGTCAAGTGGAGCGCAACAATCAGAAAGAAGAGCAATCCCAGATCGACCGGATTGTGTCCTACATCGACGATCATTACATGGACCATACGCTCAGTCTGGAGACGATAGCCTTCGAGTTCGCGATTTCGCCTTCGCATGTCAGCCGGTCATTCAAGGAAAAGATGGGCCTCAACTTCATCCAGTATATTTGGCAAAAAAGGGTGGACGAGGTTATGCGCCAATTAAAAACGACGAACGCTCCGCTGAAAGACATCATTATCCAGGTCGGTTATCTGGATACGCCTAACTTTATCCGAAAGTTCAAGAAGGAAACCGGCTATACGCCCGGTCAATACCGCAAGCTGTACGGAGAGAACGAGCAGGCCGGGTCGGTGTCCGATCCGGATGATGAATCATAAAAGGTAGAGCAACACCCGGTCATCCCTATCGCATGACCGGGTGTTGCTCGTTTCTTGCTTCATGCACGGGCAGGTTTATTGGTCTGTGTCTTATCTGTCGTATGCGCTTTGATAAAGCTCAGCGATACGGTCGCCGCCCATTTTTTTAATTTGATCCAGGTACTTGTCCCAATTGGACAGCGATTCCTGGCCGGTTACGAACTTCGCTTCCATCTGCTGCACGTACGTGTTCAGATCGGATAACAATGCAGAAGCCTCCGTTTGTTCTTCATTCGTCAAGTAAACGTTAGGGAACGGAGCTTTGCCGATCGGCGTCAGTTTTTCTGCGTTTTGCTTATCGATCCATAAGTCGAAATCGCTGCGAAGTCCTACGGCAAGCTCGCTTGAACTCATGCCCGGCGTCAGGATGCCATAGTTCGGCGTGATCGTTCCGCGGTATTCTTCACGGTCGCCGCCGCCCGGAACGGGAAGCCATTCTTTCTCGTGCGTTTCTTTATTTTTATATTTCCAAAGCAGGTTCTCCGGACCTTGATTGAACAATGTAGCCCCTTCATAGCTGTACAGGTAATCTACCCAACGCATCGTAGCTTCCGGAGACGGGTTGCTGCTCGTGATGGCGAAAGTGCCGTTTGCAGAAATGCCGGGATGCTTGCCATAGACCGGGGAGCCGGCAATTTCACTCTTCACAGGCGTCATCAACGGATTGTCTCCGCTTGGCTCGCCGCCTAGCGTAAAGTAAGGGAAATAATCATTGAACAATGCAATTTGATTGTTTTTCCCTTTCGCCTTCTTCTGTTCGTCCGTTTGCGAGAATGTCTCATGGTCAAGCAGATCCTCTTTCCAGAGACGGTTCAGGAATGTCAAATATCCTTTGTATCCCTCTTCTTGAGGCGTGTAATGCACTTTGCCTTCCTTATCGGCATAGACGACCTCATCGTAGATTCCCCAGAAGCCAAGGAAGTACATCCGCAAATCGTCCAGTTTAACGGAGGTGAGCGGAATTTCATCCTTCTTCCCGTTCCCGTTCGCATCTTCATCCTTAACGCGCTTCAGATAGGCATACAACTCGTCTGTCGTCTTAGGCTCCGTTGCTCCCAGGGATTTCAAGAACTTGCCGTTATACCACATCGGGCCGCGGTACCAGACTGCCGCCAAATCGACGTTCGGCAGCGCATAAATGTGACCGTCCGGCGTGGTGAACGACTTGCGGATATCCGGATGATCGTCAAAAATTTTCTTGATGTTCGGCGCATAGCCTTCATCAATGTATTTTTCAAGAGGAATAAGTACGCCTTGAGAACCGTAAGTAACTTGTTCTGCCGGTTTAAGATCCGCTGCATAGAACATATCCGGCAAGTCTCCGCTGGCAAATACAAGATTTTTCTTCGTTGCAAAGCTGTCGAGCGGGGCGTTCTGGAATTGAAGCTTGATGCCTGTTAATTTCTCCATCTCTTGCAGTACGGGCATTTTGTTCCAATCGGCAACGCCGACATCCTGGGACATCATCTTGAGCGTAAGCGGTTCACTGACAATCGGATACCCTTCTTTGCTGACCCCTTTAGACTCGTTGGATGTCGACGTTTCGGCAGCGGTATTGCCGCCACTCGTCTTACCCTCATCGTTCGGTGAGCCGCATGCCGTAACTACTGAGACGAGCAGCGTGAGACTGAGCAGAAGCGATGATGCTTTATGAAGCTTTTTCATCCAAAAACCCTCTCCCTTTTTAATATCATTTATGAGCAAGATCAGCCCTTAACGGAACCAATCATGACACCTTGCACAAAGTAACGCTGAAGGAACGGATAAATGGCGATAATCGGCGCAGTCGCTACGATAATAACAGCGTATTTGACCAGCGCGGCGATTTCTGCCTTATTGTTGAGGGCAGACGCCGTTGAAGCGTCCATTCCGGCCCCGCCCTGAGCAGACATTTCCTGCAGGACAAGAATTTGACGCAGCACAAGCTGCAGGGGGTATTTCGCAGCATCGTTCAAATAGATAAGTGCCGAGAAGTAGCTGTTCCAGTTACCCACGCCGTAGAACAAAGCCATAACCGCAATAATCGGCATCGATAACGGCAAAATAATTTTGATGAACAGCCGCATATTCGTGCACCCGTCGATCTGTGCAGCCTCTTGCAGCTCTTTCGGAATCGAAGACTGAAAGAACGTGCGGGATACAATGATGTTCCAGATCGATGCGGCTGAAGGGATCACAATCGCCCACATCGAGTCGATCATCCCTAACTCTTTGACAAGCAGATAGCTTGGCACAAGGCCGCCGCCGAAAAACATGGTGACCATGAACATGCCCATAAAAAAGTTGCGTCCTACAAAATCTTTACGGCTTAGCGCATAGGCCGCAGGCAGCGTAACGAATAAATTGACCGCTGTTCCGACCACCGTATAGAGAATGGTGTTGCCGTATCCCGTCCAAATACTCGCGTTCTGAAACACCCGCTGATAGCCTTCAAACGTTATGCCCTTCGGCCACAGCCACATTTCACCGGAACCGACTAACTTCGGATCGCTAATGGAAGCGCTGATCATATAAATGACAGGATAAGCTACAATGATAAAGGCAAGGAATACATAAATATAGTTGCAAATCAGAAATAGTTTATCCCGTCCGGTTTCTTTTACGGCTGAAGTCATCGGTCACACCTCCTTTTTCTACCACAAGCTGTTTTCATTGGTACGTCGAACGATCTGATTCACCACAACCAACACAATCGCATTTATTACGGAATTGAACAAGCCGATCGCCGTTGAGAAGCTGTACTGGGCATCCACAAGCCCTGAACGATACACGAAAGTCGAAATGACATCCGATGATTCCATGTTTAGCGAGTTTTGCAGCAATAGTATTTTCTCAAATCCTACCCCAAGCAGACTTCCCATATTCAGAATCAATAGAATCGTCATCGTTGGGATAAGCGTCGGGATGTTAATGTGGCGAACACGCTGGAATCGTGAAGCTCCATCAATAATCGCCGCTTCATGCAAGCCCGGGTCTACCCCGGAAAGCGCTGCTAAATAAATAATTGTACCCCAGCCTGCGCTTTGCCAGACACCCGAGAACACATACATCGTTTTGAACCACTGCGGGTCCGTCAGGAAATCAGGCGAGTCAAAGCCGAGCCATTCAATAAAGTGTGTCACAATCCCCGTTGAAGGCGACAAGAACGTAATGATCATCCCCGCCATAACGACAACAGAAATAAAATGCGGCGCATAAGTGACGGTCTGGGCCATCCGTTTAAACAAGCCGCCCTTTAACTCATTGAATGCCAGTGCCAGAATAATCGGAATCGGAAACCCGATGGCGAGTTCATACAGGCTAATACTCAAAGTGTTCCACAGCAAGTCCCAAAAATAATAAGAATTAAAAAATCGGACAAAATGATCGACCCCAACCCAAGGGCTTCCGAAAATCCCTTTTGTAGGTATGAAGTTTTTAAACGCAATTTGAATGCCGTACATCGGACCGTAAGAAAAGATAAGAAAGTAGAAAAATGCGGGCGCAATGAATAGATAAAGCTCCCAATTCTGAACAACCCTTTTCCACACTCTGTTCTTCGCCGTATCCGGTTCCGGAAGCAAGCTGCCCGTTACAATACCTTTAGCCTCCTGCATAGCATCACCCCTTCCCGGTTTTGTAATTGTTGTTAACTTCGTGATTAGCGACAGATTCGATACATGCTATCGCTTACAAATCCAACGATAGCCGACAAACGGAGAATCCGTAAATATGTCATTTTCAGTTACGCATGAAAGCGCATACTGTAATGAGAAAGCGCTTGATGGCAAACTACTCCGATTATTCTGACAATAGCAATTATGTGTCATTTTTGTTCTAAAAACCCCCGTTTATCGCCCTCCGCAAATATTACCTATCGCTTAAGAGCGGTCTGACAAGCCTTGAGCATAGGCGAAAAAGGATTAGTCAAGAATGACATGTATGCGTTTTCATGAAATCCATCGAATAGAATTAGCCTATGGCAGAGATTATGGATCGGGTCGGTCTCAAAAGTGAGACTAAGGCAAAGCAGGTTTATTTTCATGTGATTAAAACATAAAAAGGAGGCCTCTCACAAGTTGGTGTTCTCGTGAGAAGCCCCTCATTTTTACAAGATGCGGTCAAATTGTGACCAAAATCTGTTCTACCATTCAGCCACCGATCCGTCCTTATGTCTCCAAATCGGATTTCTCCACCGATGCGGGGATTCCGACGCCATTCTACGGACGTACTCCTCATTAACTGTAATACCAAGTCCCGGGCCCTGCGGAATTTTCACATGCCCGTCCTCGTAGGAAAATACGCCGGGGTCCGTTATATAATCCAGCAGATCATTCCCTTGGTTATAATGAATACCGAGGCTCTGTTCTTGAATGACTGCATTGTGAGCTGTTGCGTCAACTTGCAGACAGGCAGCTAGTGCAATCGGGCCTAAAGGACAATGCGGGGCTACTGCAACATCATAAGCCTCCGCCATCGCAAAGATTTTCTTACACTCTGTAATTCCACCTGCATGCGATAAATCCGGTTGAATAATATCCACATAGCCATCTTCCAGTAATGATTTGAAATCCCAGCGTGAGAACATTCTTTCACCTGTCGCAATCGGCGTACTTGTATGATTGGCAATATCCCGGAGTGCCTCGTTATTTTCTGGAAGCACGGGTTCTTCGATAAACATCAGTCTGTAAGGCTCTAATGCTTTGGCAAGTACCTTAGCCATTGGTTTATGAATACGACCGTGAAAATCCACACCAATGCCAAAGTCTGAACCGGTGGCATCACGGATCGCTGCTACCCGTTCCACGACCTGATCCACCTTTTGATAGCTATCAATATATTGCATCTCTTCTGTAGCGTTCATCTTAATAGCAGTAAAGCCTGCCTGTTGCTTCTCCAATGCCGCTTGTCCGACATCACTCGGTCGATCCCCGCCGATCCAGGAATAGACACGCATCGAATCCCTGCATGCCCCGCCCAGCAGCTGATAGATTGGAGCATTGAAATATTTCCCTTTAATATCCCACAACGCCTGATCAATCCCGGCGATCGCACTCATCAGTATGGATCCGCCACGGTAGAACCCGCCACGGTACATCACTTGCCAATGATCTTCAATGCGAAGCGGATCTTTCCCGATTAACAGATCCATGAGCTCATCTACAGCCGCTTGTACCGTATGAGCTTTGCCTTCAATTACGGGCTCTCCCCATCCAACTATTCCTTCATCCGTTTCAATTTTTAAGAACAGCCAACGGGGTGGTACGATAAAAGTCTCAAACTTAGTAATTTTCAAATTTACCCTCTCCCTATTCTCTGGCTTTTTTGATTTCCAGTCTGAATTGCCTGGCTAAATCTGTAAGCACATCGTACCGTTCTTCTTCAATCGCTCTCTTGTCCGTTAATGAACTCCCTATTCCGACGGCCACAGCGCCAGCGCGAATAAATGGTCCTACATTGTCCAAAGTAACTCCACCCGTAGGCATCATCGGAATATGTCCGAGTGGAGCCGATAGCTCTTTTATATAGTTGACACCCAGTGAGGAGCCCGGGAATATTTTAAGCACGTCTGCACCGTATTGATACCCCTTCGCAATTTCTGTCGGCGTCATGACCCCTGGAATCGAGATCCGCCCATAATGATTGGTTAGACGGATCGTAGCTTCATCCAGGATCGGAGCGAAAATAAAATCGGCTCCAGCTTCGATCGCTGCCTTCGCTGTTTGTTCATCTAAAACTGTACCTGCGCCAACCAGGGCTTTACCTTCGTATCTCTCTTTCAACTGAGCAATGATTTCATATGCCTTGTCTGTATCGACCGTAACCTCTAGCGCTCCAACGCCACCTGAAACCAGTGCATCCGTAATCTGAATGACCTTGTTATATGGAGGCTTACGAATGACTGCAACGATGCCGGAATCCTTTAACTGCTGCAGCTGTTCCTTTTTGTTCATGATGATTTCACCTCTTGCCCAAGCTTACTGAACCGACCGACCTTATGTCCTAATCTTGCAACTCCGATAGCAGCATTTGACTCCGCGCTTTCCATCCTTTCCTCCTCCTCTGTTATATGAACAGGCACTCATTTTATAGATCATATCTATATTCATTATATCTAATATTAACACCTATAGATCTGATCTAATAATAGGATATAACATATAATATTTCGCTTAATCACTATTTATTAATTAAAGATCATATCTTTATGAAGGTATCATAGTATCTTTATTTCTTGCTGTCAATACGTAATTACTATTAGGAGAAGCTTATACGATTATGTTAATATAAACCTAATATGAAGATACACAGGGGATTGTTATGATGAAAAAAACGACCTTTACAATGACAATAGATGTACTTAAACAGAAAATTATTAGCGGGGAATGGCCGCCCGGATCACGTATACCAACGCTGCAAGAGATCTCCAAGGACCTGGCGGTTAGTATATCCACTGTAAGAGAAGCGCTGCGGACTCTGGAAAGCCAAGGAAACGTCAGCATCGAACATGGACGGGGAATGTATGTACGCAACGATCCATTATTGTTGGAAGACCCTACTGCAAATCTTAAGGAACTCGGGGATATTTCTCTTGTTAAATTACTGGAAGCCAGATTGCTCATTGAACCAGAGCTCGCTGCCTTAAGCGCAGAGCATGCTACGCGCTCCCAAGTCAAGCAGCTTCGTGCGCTGGCTGACTCTATGGTTAACCAAATGGAAGAAGGGGGGCCATTTCTGGATACCGATCTTTCCTTTCATCGTCTCATTGCGGAATCATCACAGCAGCCTGTCTTATATCGCATGATGGAGTCCATCTATCCGCTTCTCTCGGAAGGCCGCAAGCAGACGAACACTTTGCCGCATATGCGCACCAAAGCATCCAATTATCACATCTTAATTGCGATCGCCATTGAGGAACGGCACTGTGAGCAAGCAAGGCAGCTCATGTATAGTCATATCAATGACATGCTTGAAGCATTAAAGAAGTAGCGACAACACCGTGATTTTCATAATAAAAGGCTCCTCACGAAGTTCAATTTGAACTCATGAGAAGCCTTTTATTTGTTCGATGTGGTCAAGCAAGATTCCCTATTTAGGGAATCCTTGATGCATAAGGGTTTATCCCCCTTATTACATCATGCCGCCCATTCCGCCCATGCCGCCCATATCAGGCATAGCCGGTTTGTCTTTCTCTGGCTTGTCGGCAACAACTGCTTCGGTTGTCAGGAACATAGCCGCAACGGAAGCTGCGTTTTGCAGTGCGGAACGAGTTACTTTAGCAGGGTCAACGATACCCGCTTCGAACATGTTCACCCATGCGCCTGTAGCTGCGTTGTAGCCTACGCCGATTTTTTCGTTTTTCAGACGCTCAACGATAACGGAGCCTTCTTGGCCTGCGTTAGCTGCGATTGTGCGGATCGGCTCTTCAAGGGAACGAAGAACGATGTTAACGCCTGTTTGCTCGTCGCCATCTGCTTTAACAGCAGCAACAGCGCTGTATACATTAATTAGAGCTGTACCGCCGCCCGATACGATACCTTCTTCAACCGCTGCACGAGTGGAGTTGAGGGCATCTTCGATGCGGAGCTTGCGCTCTTTCAATTCTGTTTCTGTAGCTGCGCCGACTTTGATTACTGCTACGCCGCCGGAAAGTTTGGCAAGACGCTCTTGAAGCTTCTCACGATCGAAGTCGGAAGTTGTTTCTTCCAGTTGAGCGCGGATTTGGTTCACGCGTGCAACGATGTCAGCGGAGTTGCCGCTGCCGTCAACGATAATTGTCGTTTCTTTAGTAATGCGGATTTGACGAGCGGAACCTAGCGATTCAACGCCAGTCGATTTCAGCTCAAGGCCGAGTTCTTCTGTAATGACTTGGCCGCCTGTTAGAGCAGCGATATCTTGAAGCATAGCTTTACGACGGTCACCGAAGCCTGGAGCTTTAACCGCTACGCAAGTGAATGTTCCACGAAGTTTGTTCACTACTAGTGTAGCTTGAGCTTCGCCTTCTACGTCTTCAGCAATGATCAGCAATTGTTTGCCGGATTGAACGACTTTCTCAAGAACCGGAAGGATCTCTTGAATGCTCGTAATTTTTTTGTCAGTGATAAGAATGTAAGGGTTGTCGAGAACCGCTTCCATTTTATCTGTATCTGTGATCATGTATGGAGATACATAACCGCGGTCGAATTGCATACCTTCAACCACTTCAAGCTCTGTAACGAAGCCTTTCGACTCTTCTACAGTGATAACGCCGTCGTTGCCGACTTTCTCCATAGCTTCTGCGATCAATTGGCCTACTTCATCGTCAGCGGACGAGATCGAAGCAACTTGTGCGATCGATTGTTTGCCTTCGATAGGTTTCGAGATTGCTTTCAGCTCTTCAACAGCAGCCTTAACCGCTTTCTCGATGCCTTTGCGGATAACCATAGGGTTAGCGCCAGCCGTTACGTTTTTCAAGCCTTCGCGAATCATCGCTTGTGCAAGAACAGTAGCGGTAGTCGTACCGTCACCTGCTACGTCATTTGTTTTTGTTGCTACTTCTTTAACGAGTTGAGCGCCCATGTTTTCGAAAGCGTCCTCAAGCTCGATTTCTTTCGCGATGGATACGCCGTCATTCGTGATGAGCGGGCTTCCGAATTTTTTCTCAAGTACAACGTTACGTCCCTTTGGACCTAGTGTTACTTTAACTGCGTTTGCAAGTGCGTCAACTCCGCGCAGCATTGCGCGGCGAGCGTCTTCGCTGAATTTAATTTCCTTAGCCATTAACGTAAAACCTCCCAAAAATAGTTTAAGTAGAACTGCTTAGTCTTGCCTTCTATGTGTCCCGGAGCGGGCTTCTATTCAAAAATCGCGTGAATTTCGCTTTCTTTCATAATCAAATACTCTTTGCCTTCGTATTTGATTTCAGTACCTGCATATTTGGAGAAAAGAACGCGGTCGCCTTCTTTAACTTCCAAAGCAACACGAACGCCATCTTTCAGCGTACCGCTGCCAACTGCTACCACTTTACCTTCTTGCGGCTTTTCTTTCGCCGAATCCGGCAATACGATACCGCTAGCGGTTGTTTCTTCTTTCGCGATTGCTTCGATCAATACGCGTTCACCCAAAGGTTTGATCATTGAAAATAGCCTCCTTCAATATTTGTCGCTTCTTTTATTCTCGTTAGCACTCGTAACCTTCAAGTGCTAACAACTATGTTTATCATACTCATTTTCAATGTTAATTTCAAGTGCTTGGTTTTAATTTTCCGTTAATTCACACTATCCCCAATGCAGCAGCAATCATTCCCGTTTTGTCCTTCCGTTAAACCGTTCACGCGAATCCCATTCCCGCCGGAGAACACCCGAATATTATCTCGAACCAACTCTCGTTCCAAGAGGTCAAAATCAGGCGCAGCCTGACAGCTGCAAAAAAAAAGTGCTATCTCAAAAGGTCTAAAAACCTGAGAGACAGCCCTTATTGAATTTGTAAGCGGGTGATGATGTAAAAAGTGAGTGATGTAGTTTCATTTCACAAAACTAAATCGCGCTCAGGACGGGAGTACGGCCGATTAGCTCTATTTTGTAACATTAATCGGTCATTTTTAGAAGCTGCTCTCCTAAAACGCTGTTTAATTAGGTAAAATCACACTAAACCGCCGTTATCGGATAGCGAACTGTAATTAGTTTTAAAAAATCGAATTAAACCGCCGCCCTCCGACGAACGATGCTTAAGCCCGAAAAAAGCCCCTGCAGCCATTTGGCTTCTGAGACAGTCCCTGCTTCTCAAGTCTACTTCAAAGCCGTGTCTATGCCAAAAGCTTGTCCCGACCATGCCTTCTTCGAAGTCCAAGCCTCTTCTGCGCCGCTCCAGAACGGATGCTCGCCCGGCAGGCCCAGAGGCAAAAACACCTCGGAGCATAAATAAAGGCTTCCCGTCGAAATGTAACGCTCGCCAATACCCGGCTGATGCCCGCAGAAGCCGATCGTCAGCCAACCCTCCGGTGTAAAGTTGCCAGGCATGTCCAGCGTGCGGCGAATGACTGCTGTCAATGCGCAGCGCACCTGCGGGGCACTGACGCCTTCCGGCAATGCTTCAAGCAAGGCGCTTTGGGCTAAGCTCTGGAAGGCGCCGAAGCGGTAAGCCAGCGATCTTCCAATCGGCGGATACGTTCCATCGGGTGCAATAAAACGCTCCAGCACGGCCGCATAGCGCCGGGCACGGTCCGTTACCGCAGGCCGCATCGCGTCCCATTCCCCGTATTGACCGCCTACCGCGGCAAGCACATCGACCAGCATCGGCTGGATGACGAAGCTGTTGTAATAATCCGAGTGGAATTCCGGTCCGTCTCCATAGGCTCCATCACCCAAATACCACTGCTCATGCTGCTTTAAAGCGTAATCGATCCGCATAGGATCCCAGTCGCTTTCCCCAAACTTAAACAAAGCCGCCTCGATCGTTGCCGCAAATAACAGCCAGTTCGAGAAAAAAGGCTTCCTCGTCCGCGTTTGCTTCAACGCTGCAATCACATTCAATTTCACGCGCTGCGCAAGCTTTTCCCATAGTTCTACAGGGGCCCGCAAAATCGCTTGCGCCAAAAATGCCGCGTCGACAATCGGCTGAAAGCCTTCGCTAAAGTTCATGTAATCCGGCGATCCCGGATCGGTGCCGGCATCTATGGCCTCTCGGGCAAGCACAGCATAAAGGCTGCGCTTCTCCTCCTCTGCCCCGGAAATCCGCCGGTTCTCAAGCCATGGAGCCATGCCGGACAGAAGCCGTCCAAGCGCCTCCAAATGCGTATATTTAGCCCGGTCAGCCAAAAGCGCCGCCGATGCTGCAGCCTTTTCCGCTTCATTCGCTCCGGCAGTCTCCGCGATTTCAATCGGCATCCGCTCTTTGAGACGGCGCTCGGCAAGCGCCGTTATTACAGGCTTGCTAATGGCTAACAGCTGCTCCAGCCAATATTCGCGATCAGGGATCTGACTGCCAGTCTGTGGTCTGTTATTCAACGTCAATCGTCCTCCGTTCTACCAGAAAGTTGCGGCATTTCCTCTTAGCCGCGCCAAACCTTCTACAAAGAAATAATCGCCGTATATAAGCGGCACATCAATATTTCTCCGCTCAGGGTAATGGCTTGTCCCATGCAGGATCAAGCCCTCTTCCGCCTGATTGTCCCAAGCCCCGTAGTTCTCGTATATGGAGCGCAGTATTCTCTCTCCAGCCGATTGGTACAGCTCCGACTCCTCTTCCGGGACAGCTCTCGCAATTTCAAGCAAGCCGCAGGCCGCGCAAGCGCCTGCCGATGTGTCGCGGAACCGCTCAACGCCCGGCGGCAAACGGAAGTCCCAATGCGGCACCGAGTCTTCAGGCAAATTCGCTAGGAAGAAATGCGCAACCCGCTTCGCCGCTTCCAGGTATCTAGCCTCACCTGTATACCGGTAACTAAGCGCCATTCCGTAAATCGCCCACGACGCGCCGCGCGACCAAGCCGAATTCGGCGCAAAGCCTTGGCCGCCGTTTACGCTTTCGAATTCTCCGGTTTGCGGATCAAAGATCACGATATGATTGACCGAGCCATCCGTCCGGATAAAATAATTCAGCACCGTATCCGCATGCGCCATCGCCAAATGCTTAAATCTCGGATCGCCGGTCGTTTCGCTGGCCCAGTAGAGCAAAGGTAAATTCATCATGCAATCAATGATGGCCCAGCCTTCGTTGCGGTCGCCTTCGCTCCATGGATTCCATGCTCTTATATAATTTCCTTTTATATTAAAACGGCCGCTCAATACGCTCGCAGCAAGCAGAGCGCGTCTGCGCGATTGCTCTTCGCCCAGCAGCTTATAGCGGGCTACGCTCGTAAGCGACCACATAAAGCCGATATCATGATCCAATCGGTCATACCCGGCCAGCACCTCATCGAGCTGCTGCTCGCATGCCTCGGCAATGTCCTTATAGCGGTCATCCATCGACTCCGAATCGCGATACAACAGCCAAAGCAAGCCCGGCCAGAAGCCTGCCGTCCACCAATGGGGCGCTTCCAGCACATAGGTCCCATCCACGCTTGCATGCGGAAATCTTGCGCCAATGCGGCTGCTTGTTCTCGTTACCTTCTCATGTACTTTCTCCCAAGCGTCATTTACCCAATTGATCTGTTCCATGTCCAAAATTCCCTCTCCTTGCAGCAATTTAGTTATATTATGAGTCAAATTGAAAAGTAAACGACGCAGTCAAAGGCACCCCTGCAGCGGCTGCTCCATGAAAATCAAGCGTATACCAGAACCGCTCGCGGCCATAATGATCGATATCGCTTCGTGAAGTTACGACAGGCTTCCATACCTTATGATCGTAGGCAATGCTTAACTGACGACTCCCTGATAGGAGAATTCGTCCTTCCGTTACCAGCACGGGAGCAAGCAATGTGATGAACCGCTCCGTAACGAGCTGCTCTGACTCCTCGCCGCTGCCAGCGGCAAACAAAATCGTATCGGTCAGCGTTAGGGCCCGCAGCCCTTCCTTCTCCCAGTGGAATCGGCGCTCCAGCTGGTCAAGCTTGGAATGCCCGTAAGCAGCGCTTAATTCCAGCACAAGCTGATCATACTGCCCGCCGGTATAGACCTCCTTGACCGTTGCATGGAATGAAGGCCCATTTTGCTGATGAAAGCCGTCGATAACCGGGACCGAATGTCCTTGAGAACCGTTGCACCAAAGCGAATAGCGCTCCGGGCCAAAATACTGCGCCGTATACTTGCCGCTGCCCAAATCAGCCAAATAAGCTTGTCCGTCCGCATGTACGATAAAGTGGCCTACATCATTATGGTTGTGAGGCTCCTCATTGTGGCCGCCCTTAGCCGCAAAGCTGTAGCTGCCGCCATCCTTGCTGACATGTCTGGACATAAGCCACTGCACATCGGGCAAATAATACGATTCGGCAGGCCAGATCATCTTTTTACCGGAAGCCTCCATCCATTCATCCTTAAGCCATAGCAAATTTCGGATCGCAGGCGCCCAGCGGCCGCAGTGATCTGCTGAATAGTCCGCTCTAAGGCTCGCATCCGGTACGGTCGCCTCTTCATATTCACGGTGCAAACAGCAGCTAAGCCCCATAAAGATACCGCTTTCGGAAGGCGAATCAGAAAAATTGACGACGGTTCGGCCGCCTGTAAAACATTTCTGCTGAAAGAGTGCGATCTCCTTCACCTTGCTTGAAGCAAATAAGTTGACTTCGCCGTCTGTCGCTGCCTTTAAGAGCTGAGCGAAATAAACGTAGTAGCCGAAGCCGTACTGCCAGTATAAGTAACCCTCCGCGCACGCCCCGTCTTCCCCAAAGCCGGCCAAATAACAATTAAGCGATGCAAGCACCCTCTCCAGCACCCTGGACAGCCGCTCTGAATCATCTATGAGATAGAGGGCGGCAGCGCCAACCGACCCTGCGCATACCGCAGA
>DATJKM010000035.1:0-11936 GCA_035491515.1 Candidatus Udaeobacter sp.
CGCTCGATGCGCCTAGCGCGGCAGCTAAGGTTGCCAATATCGGCGAAGCGGCTAACAGGACAGAGCAATCCCGCGTGCAATCGCCGGAAGCTGCGCCTACGGTTCAGTAAATGTTATGTAAAATTGACTATTCCGCTGTACAAGCTGCGGGTTGTCATGTCAGTATAGAATAGAATATCAGGCAATATACGGAGGAACTATAACATGCGTAAAACTAAAATCGTTTGTACGATCGGTCCATCCAGCGAATCGTTGGAAAACACAAAGAAATTAATTAAAGCAGGCATGAACGTTGCCCGTCTTAACTTCTCCCACGGAGATTTCGAAGAGCATGGTAACCGCATCAAAAATATCCGCCAAGCAAATGCTGAGCTCGGAACTTCGGTAGCGGTTTTACTTGATACGAAGGGACCTGAAATTCGTCTTGGCAAGCTGAAGGAAGAGCCAATCGAATTGAATCAAGGTGAGACAATTACGCTTACTACGGAAGAAATTTTGGGCGACCGCAATCGCGTTCCGATTACGTACAATAATCTTCCAAAAGATGTAACGGCCGGTTCAACTATTTTGATCGATGACGGCTTGATTGGATTGACGGTTGAAGAGGTTAAAGGAACTGAAATCGTATGCCGTATCGTGAACAGCGGCCCGATTAAAAGCAAAAAAGGCGTTAACGTACCTGGAGTGAAAATCTCATTGCCTGGTATTACTGAGAAGGATGCGAATGATATCGTATTCGGTATCGAGCAGGGCGTAGATTTCATTGCAGCTTCTTTCGTGCGCAAAGCGAGCGACGTGCTTGAGATCCGCGAGCTTCTTGAGCGTCACAATGCCGGCCATATCCAAATCATTTCCAAAATCGAAAACCAAGAAGGCGTAGACAATCTCGATGAGATTCTTGAGGTTTCCGACGGCTTGATGGTAGCGCGTGGCGATCTCGGCGTTGAAATTCCAGCCGAAGAAGTTCCGCTCGTACAAAAGAACATGATCAAAAAAGGTAACCGCGTAGGCAAGCCCGTTATTACGGCTACACAAATGTTGGATTCCATGCAGCGCAACCCGCGTCCGACCCGCGCAGAAGCGAGCGACGTAGCGAATGCGATTTTTGACGGTACAGATGCAATCATGCTATCTGGCGAAACAGCTGCAGGCAGATACCCGACTGAATCGGTACAAACGATGGCTCGTATCGCTGAGCGAGCTGAAGCGGCTTTGGAATACCGTGAAATGTTTACAAAGCAAGCTAATGCACAGCAAACATCGGTTACGGAAGCAATCAGCCAAGCTGTTGCTAACTCCGCGCTCGATTTGGGTGCGAAAGCGATCATTACATCGACGAAAAGCGGCTTTACAGCCCGCATGGTTTCGAAGTACAAGCCTAAGGCTCCTATTATCGCGGTAACGACAGATGAGAAGGTATTGCGTCGTCTTTCTCTCATTTGGGGCGTATTCGCTGTGCTGGGTCCAGATGCGGATACGACGGACGCAATGTTTGAAAATGCTGTAAAAGGCGGCATGAGCACAGGCTTCCTGAGCTTGGGCGACACAGTCGTTATTACTGCTGGCGTTCCAGTTGGCCGCGCCGGCACGACAAACCTTATCAAAATTCACCACATTGGTGAGCTTTTGGCACAAGGACAAGGCATCGGAAGCCAAACGGCTATCGGTAAAATCGTTGTAGCGCGTACGCCACAGGAAGCAATCGCGAAAACGACTGAGGGCTCCATTTTGGTTACGGTCTCTACAGATAAAGATTATATGCCTGCGTTTGAGAAAGCTGGTGCGGTTATTACGGAGCAAGGCGGAATTACGAGCCATGCTGCAGTAGTAGGCCTGAACCTTGGGATCCCGGTTATTCTCGGCATTGCAAATGCGACAGATATTCTTGAAGATGGCATGGAAGTGACCATTTACGGCGAGACTGGCGTGATTTATCACGGTCAATCGAAAGTACTGTAAATTAGACAGTCACTTTAATAATAATTATATAGTTATGAAAGCTAAAGCGATGGTGATCTTCTCACCGTCGCTTTTTGCTAATCTTACATGTCATATGTAAGCTAATCGTATAAAGGCTTGGGGAGGAACATTCATGCATTCAGCTTCCAGTTGGTTTATGCATCCGCTTCGCGTACGTTATCAGGAAACTGATCAAATGGCTGTTGTCTTTCACGGAAATTATGTAACTTGGTTTGAAATTGGACGTACGGAATGGATAAGAAATGCAGGCTACGACTATAAAACAATCGAAGACTTCGGCTTGCTGCTGCCGGTCGTGGACTTGCAATGCCGTTATGTGCTCCCTGCGCGTTATGACGATACCGTTCTTGTATGTACGCGGGTAGCGGAATTCTCGCCGGTACGCGTTTCTTTTGAGTCGCAGGTCAGAAGGGTAACACTTTCAGATTTCCATGCTTCAGAGCTTGCGGCAGGCGAACAACTTCCAGGGGAGCTGTTAGTCGAAGGCGGGACCAAGCATGTATGGGTAAATAAGCAGTGGCAGCCGGCTCGCATAAACAAAGTGATGCCAGAGCTTTATGAACTGCTTCGCACAAAATAAGTTTGCTGCGCAAACAAAGCTTACGGTGAGGTTTGCTGTGCAAACACTGAAGGAGATGTCGAATAATGTATAAATGGCTGTTGGCTGTTTTTATTGTCGTTCCAATTGTAGAGCTCTGGGGGATCTTTCAGGTTGGCAGCTGGATTGGCGGTTGGAATACCTTTTTTATACTTATTCTTATGGGGTTAGCAGGCGCTTATTTGGCACGGGCGGAAGGACGCAGAGTTTGGGGAGAGGCTCAGCGGCAAATGCAAGCGGGGCAAATTCCCGGTCAAACGCTGTTAGACGGTCTTTGTGTGCTTGCTGGGGGGATTTTGCTGCTCATGCCTGGATTTATTTCCGATATAGCGGGCATAACGCTGCTCATTCCGGCTTCGCGTACCTATTATAGGCAAATCATGCTGCAATGGATTGAAAAAAGAATGCGAAACGGTAATTTTAAAATAGGAAGGTTTTAATATTTACGTGACCTTTACAAAAGGTTAACATGGCAATAATAGTCTTCCTTCATAATAAAATAGACATATATCGTAATTGACTCAGGAGGCGTGAGAAATGACCAAGCTTTTGTCCAACTATGTAAACCGTGACTTAAGTTGGATCGAATTCAACCGAAGAGTTCTTCAAGAGGCTCAGGATTTAAGCAATCCTTTGCTCGAGAGAGCTAAGTTTTTAGCGATTGTTTCAAGCAATCTGGATGAATTCATGAGCGTACGAGTTGCAGGCATCCAAATGCAGATGAGAGCCGGCTTGTCGAAAACCGATTTTACCGGCTACACGCCGCCCGGGCTTTGGAAAAGGCTTATTAAGCGTGCAACACAAATGGTACATGATCAATACCGTACATACAGAGAAGTATTTCGCGGATTAAGCCGTGAAGGAATATTTATTCGCTCGATCGAAGAGCTCAATATATCGCAGACCAAGGCGGTCTCAGACTATTTTCATGAAATTGTATTTCCGGTACTGACGCCGATGGCTGTCGATCAGAGCAGGCCGTTTCCGCTCGTTCATACGAAGGAGCTGTATTTGGCGGTGCTTCTAAGAGAAGAGGGGGATCCGGCAGAGGAAGAGCCGCTGTTTGCGATTGTACAGGTACCCTCTATCCTGCCGAGATTCGTTCCTGTTCCTGGAAGAATTAACAGCAAGAAGACGGAATTTGTACTTCTTGAGGATTTGATAGAACAGTTTATCGACACGTTGTTTAACGGTTATATACCGTTCTCGGTGAACCCGTTCCGCTTGACGCGGGATGCGGACATTACGCTGAACGAGGAGGATGCGGAGGATCTGCTCGAGGAAATCGAGAAGGAGCTGCGGCGTCGCCGGTGGGGGATTCCCGTTAGGCTTGAGGTTGCTAAGGGAATACATCCTTATGCGCTCGAAATGCTCACAGAAGAGCTGGAGATCGAAGATAATTTGTTTGAAATCGACGGTCCGCTCGATCTTAGCTTTCTGATGAAATTCGCGGGTGCTGTACCGGGAAATGAAAATTTGCGCTATGAGAAGCTTGAGCCTGTGTATCCGAGGGAGTTCGATGAAACAGACGACATGTTTGAGGTTATCCGTCAGCGCGACGTATTGATGTATCATCCATACGAGTCGTTTGAAGCCGTTAATGATTTTGTCATGCAGGCAGCTTATGATCCAGACGTGCTCGCTATCAAAATGACGCTTTACCGCGTCAGCGGCCAATCTGCGCTCGTTCAAGCGCTTTCTAAAGCTGGCGAAGCGGGTAAGCAGGTAACGGTCGTTGTAGAGCTAAAGGCGAGGTTTGACGAGGAGCGAAACATCGCATGGGCGCGCCAGTTGGAGAAGGCGGGCTGTCATGTCGTTTACGGCCTGGTCGGTTTAAAGACGCATGCAAAAATTTTGCTCGTCGTTCGGCGCGAGCAGGGTACGCTTCGTCGCTATGTGCATGTTGGAACCGGCAATTACAATGACAATACAGCTACTTTGTACACGGATATCGGATTATTTACATCACACCCGATTATTGGCGGTGATGCCTCGGCTCTATTTAACGAAGTAACCGGCTATTCCTCCCCGTACGATTGGAAGGCTTTCGGCGTTGCGCCAACGGATTTGAAGGAAAAGCTGTATCGGCTCATTGATCGGGAGAAATCAAATGCAATCGCCGGAAAGCCGGCGCGCCTTATTGCCAAAATGAACTCATTATCGAATCAAGAAATGATCGACAAGCTGTACGAGGCCTCTCAGGCGGGCGTGAAAATCGTTCTTATCGTCCGCGGAGTATGCTGCTTGCGGCCGGGAGTGCCGGGGCGCAGCGAAAATATTCAGGTCATCAGCATCGTTGACCGGTTCCTCGAGCATGCGAGAATTATGTACTTTTATAACGGAGGGGAAGAGGAAGTTTACTTATCTAGCGCGGATTGGATGACTCGTAACCTGACAAGGCGAATCGAGCTCATTTGTCCGGTATTCGATGCGACGCTCAGACAAATTCTGATTAAGATGCTTCATCTTAATATTAATGATAATGTGAAGGCCCGCGAGCTGCAGGCGAACGGCACTTATGAACACATTTCCAGTGAAAATAAGCAGCCGTTCCGCAGTCAATTCGAGGCGAAGGTTATATCGTCGTGGAAGGGACGTGGGTAGCCGTATAGTCCAGACTAGGCGTTACTCCCCACAACTTCTTGAATTCGGAGCCAAGCTCCTCAACCTCGCGGCGCTCGACTGCGAGCGTACCACGCGGTTTGATTGGCCGCAGCAGCAGCTGATTGCCGGATAATTGAACATTTAGCTGAGCGATTGCCTGTGTTTCCGTTCGATCCAGTGCAGTCGACAGCTGCAGCAGCGCGCCAAGCTTATAAATGACATCCAGGTCGGACTCGTTAAGCAGCTCCTTATATTCGGAAATATGCTGACGAGCACGGCCTTTGCTTTTGTAAGAAGCAATAGCTGCCGTCATAATCATCTCCCGATGCGTAAGCCCGTTCAGATGGGAGTTGATGATGAGGTAGAAGGAGTGTCTTGCATATTCGTAATAATCGATGGAGGCACCGATTCGAAACAGCTGCGACGCCGCATCAAGCAGCACTCTCGTTTGCGGCGGCAATGGCTGTAAATAGTTCAGCACATCATAGAGTTCAAGCGATATCCGGTTGACCTGCAGCACATGCTGCTTCGGCGCTTCCGGATGAAGGGCGCTCAAATTCGTGAGGCTGTACTTCAGCACATCGACCTGCTTCGGATGGCTCGGAAATCGTGTCGCGTGAAACAAGCCATCCCGCAGGCCCGCGCCGCATATGCGGTAATAAGCGGCCTTGGTCGCCCTAAACAATACGCGTAGTATGGCTACGCCTGGTACGACGACATCGGCGCGGTCTTTGGACAAGCCTGGCAGCTTACGCCTTTTGTCCAGCGGCAGCTTGCGCATTTGATGAAACAGCATATCGGCCTGCTCACCCGTTATCGGATAGTTATGCGTTTGCGGGAAGGGGTATTTATATGCCGCTTGATGCATTTTGCCAAGTGCACGCACGGTGCCGCCTACTCCGACGAGCGGCATGCCCGGCGTTTCTCCGATCCACGGTTCGTTCCGAACAGCTTCTGTTACATATGTCTCAAGCGACTTCAGAGCATCGTCCTGCAGCATGCCCTTCGTAGCGAATCGTTTGTTGAGATTAACGCATCCAAACGGAAAGGACACGGAACGGACGAGCGCGCGATTACGGAATAAAGACAGCTCTGTGCTTCCGCCGCCGATATCGATAAGAAAGCCGTCCCGAATCGTGAGCGAGTTGATCATGCCGAGAAAGCCGTAGGAAGCCTCGTCCTCGCCGGAGAGCAATTCAATGGTCAAGCCCGTTTCCGCTTTGATCCGACCCAGTATTTCGGAACGATTATTAGCATTTCGAACGGCAGCCGTAGCGACTGCCCGAATATGGCTGGTATGATTATGCGTGCAGATCATAGTGAAATGCGTCAGCGTGTCGATTAGCTCATCGATTGCTGTCCCAGAGATACAGCCGTCCTCGTCAATGCGTTCACTTAATCTGGCAGGCCGTTTGCTGCTATCTGATACACGATGAGCACCATTTGCTGTCCGCTCGTATACAACGAGCCGGACCGAGTTGGAGCCAATGTCAATAATACCGATTCGTTGTCCTGTCATGTAGCGCCTCCAATGCAGCAAGTTTTGCTCTGTATGTTCTCTTTTTGACATTTTACCATTATATTCACTTCTGTTAAAATAGTTTATGCCGCGGCTAAAAATGGAGCGAATAGGGAAAAATGCAGGCTGGAGCATATGACAAGATGTAATGAAATAATAAGTGAAAAAAATATTAATGACGCCGATAAAGCATTTTTATGTCTTTATTTGTTCACTTCACTGCCGAAATCATTTATGATTAAAGGCGATGGTACAATGAACGATACTTATTTATGTAAACGAACGATACCTAAGTTAAAGGAGAGAGAACGATGACAGCAACTAAAGGTCTGGAAGGAATTGTCGCCGCAGCTTCGTCCATCAGCTCAATTATTGATGGCGTACTGACATACCGTGGTATTGATATTGACGATCTCGCGGAAAATGCAAGTTTTGAAGAGGTCGCCTACCTGCTATGGTACGGTAAACTACCTAATCGTTCCGAGCTAGACGGACTGCAGAAGCAATTGGATCAATATGCAGCAGTTCCGGAGGGCGTGCTTGATCAAATTAAGCTATATCCAAAAGACACAAACTCGATGGCTGCTCTTCGTACAGCTGTTTCCAGCTTAGCCTTGTATGACAGCTCCGCTAACGAAATGACTCCAGAGGCAAATCAACTTAAAGCAATTAAATTGCAAGCACAGCTGCCAACGATTATTGCTGCTTTCGCACGCATTCGCCAAGGCAAAGAGCCGGTAGCTCCAAAGCAAGGAGTATCAATCGCTTATAATTTCTTATATATGCTCACAGGAAACGAGCCTGCTGAAGTGGCAGTTAAGGCACTTGATCAAGCGCTCGTGCTTCATGCTGACCACGAATTGAACGCTTCGACATTTGCAGCACGCGTGACGGTTGCTACGCTTTCGGACATTTATTCAGGCGTAACATCCGCGATCGGTGCTTTGAAGGGTCCTCTTCACGGCGGTGCGAACGAAGCCGTTATGGTGATGCTGGAAGAAATCGGTTCGGCAGCTAACGTTGAAAGCTTTATTAACAACGCGCTTGCGAACAAACACAAAATTATGGGCTTCGGTCACCGTGTATACAAAAACGGCGATCCACGCGCGAAGCATTTGCAAAAAATGTCCCGCGAGCTCGGCAAGCTGACAGGCAACATGGAGCTTTACGAAATGTCTGTTAAAATCGAAGAGCTGGTAACGGGACAAAAGGGCTTGAAGCCAAATGTTGACTTCTACTCCGCTTCCGTTTACACGACGCTTGAGATTCCACGCGACCTGTTTACACCTATTTTTGCAATCAGCCGTGTATCCGGTTGGAGCGCGCATATCCTTGAGCAATATCAAGATAACCGCCTGATTCGTCCGCGTGCCGATTATGTTGGACCGGTTAATGCGAAGTACATTCCGATCGAGCAGCGCTAATCGCTAATCGCTAATTAAGCTACAATCATTTATACTTGCATATAGGCAGGTTCTATTCTAAGGAGGATTTTATTCATGGCACAGTTCGAAAAATTCGCGCTTCCAACAGAAGGCGAGCAAATCACAATTGACAATGGCGTACTACAGGTACCTAACAACCCGATTATTCCTTTTATCGAAGGCGACGGCACAGGCCGCGACATTTGGAAAGCTTCGAAACGCGTGCTTGATGCAGCGGTAGAGAAAGCTTTTAACGGCGAGAAAAAAATCGCTTGGTACGAAGTATTTGCCGGCGAAAAAGCATTCAACGAGTTCGGCGAGTGGTTGCCTGCTGATACACTTACTGCAATCCGTGAGTATATCGTAGCGATTAAAGGACCTTTGACAACTCCAATCGGCGGCGGTATTCGTTCTTTGAACGTTGCACTTCGCCAAGAGCTTGATCTTTACACTTGCTTGCGTCCTGTTCGTTACTTCACAGGCGTACCATCCCCGGTTAAACGTCCTGAGCTTGTTGACATGGTTATCTTCCGTGAGAACACTGAGGATATCTATGCAGGTATCGAGTACCAAGAAGGCTCTACAGAAGTGAAAAAAGTAATCGAGTTTCTGCAAAAAGAAATGGGAGCTAACAAAATCCGCTTCCCTGAAACTTCCGGTATCGGCATTAAGCCAGTATCGAAAGAAGGCTCGCAACGTCTTGTTCGCGCAGCGATTGAATATGCAATCAAGCACGGCAAAAAATCCGTTACCCTTGTACACAAAGGCAACATCATGAAATACACAGAAGGCGCGTTCAAAAACTGGGGCTACGAGGTTGCTGAACAAGAATTCGCTAACGAGACTTTCACATGGGGTCAATACGACCGCATTAAAGAAGCAGAAGGCACAGATGCTGCAAACAAAGCGCAAAAAGAAGCTGAAGCTGCAGGCAAGCTGATCGTTAAAGACGCAATTGCGGATATCGCTTTGCAACAAGTACTTACTCGTCCTACTGATTTTGATGTTATCGCAACCTTGAACCTGAACGGCGACTACTTGTCCGACGCTCTAGCTGCACAAGTCGGCGGTATCGGTATCGCTCCAGGCGCGAACATCAACTACTTGACTGGACATGCAATCTTCGAAGCAACTCACGGTACAGCTCCTAAATACGCTGACCTTGACGTAGTAAACCCAGGCTCCGTAATCCTTTCCGGCGTAATGCTCCTTGAGCACCTAGGCTGGCAAGAAGCGGCTGACCTTATCTATAAAGGTATGGAAACATCGATCAACAACAAAACGGTTACTTATGACTTCGCTCGCTTGATGGAAGGCGCAACTGAAGTTAAGTGCTCCGCGTTCGCAGACGAAATCATCAAAAACATGTAGTCCAATCTTAATCTTTTCGTAAAACAAGGAAACCGTTTGACCCTCATGGATTAGGCGACCCGCAGGGACAACTCCTCTGCCTTGAGTATTTGAGGAATGGCGTCCCGCAGAGACAAATTCCTCTGCACGAACCAACTGCAAGCGTGTCCGCAAGGACGAAAGCGATCCATGCTCCAAAGTCGCACAGGCGCGCCTGACGTACTCCTTCGTTCTTCCAATTCGCGGGTGTCCAGAGGGCGCAGCGCCTTGGGGTCCTCCCTTGGAAGGGAGGATTTAGGAGGGTTCGAAAATGCACTTAGAGGTTTGGCCTAAAAGCAAAAATGAGGGTCAAAGGGGTCTCCCCTTCAAAATAAGCAATGTTACGGGAGGTTTTACACAAGATGGCGATTAAACGTAAAAAGATTACTGTCGTAGGAGCGGGCTTTACTGGCGCGACTACAGCTCTTATGCTTGCACAAAAAGAATTGGGCGATGTTGTTCTTGTTGATATCGCACCGCTTGAAAACCCAACTAAAGGTAAAGCGCTCGATATGCTCGAAGCGACTCCTGTACTTGGTGTAGATGCAAGCATTATCGGTACTTCGAACTATGACGACACGAAAGAATCAGATGTCGTTATTATTACTGCCGGTATCGCTCGTAAGCCGGGCATGAGCCGTGACGATCTTGTCAGCACTAACGCCGGCATCGTGAAATCCGTTTGTGAAAACATCAAAGTAACAAGCCCTAACGCTTATGTCATCATCCTAAGCAACCCGGTTGATGCAATGACTTACGCGGCATTCCAAACGCTTGGTTTCCCTAAAAACCGCGTAATCGGCCAATCCGGCGTACTTGATACAGCTCGCTACTGCACATTTATTGCACAAGAGCTTAACGTATCCGTTGAAGATGTTCGCGGCTTCGTGCTTGGCGGACACGGCGACGACATGGTTCCACTCGTTCGTTACTCGAACGTTGGCGGCATTCCGATCGAGAAGCTTATCCCGGCAGAACGCATTGAAGCAATCGTACAACGCGCTCGCGTTGGCGGCGGCGAAATCGTTAACCTGCTTGGTAACGGCAGCGCGTACTATGCGCCTGCAGCTTCACTTGTGCAAATGACAGAAGCAATCCTGAAAGACAAAAAACGGATTATTCCGGTTATCGCTTTGCTTGAAGGCGAATATGGCTATGACAACCTGTTCATGGGCGTACCAACCATCATTGGCGGCGACGGCATTGAGAAAGTGCTTGAGCTTGATTTGACTGCTGATGAGAAAGCTGCGCTTGATAAATCCGCTCAATCCGTTCGTAACGTTATTCAAGTTGTAACAGGCTAATAAGCATGCTATTGCTGAAGCAGTTTATATAAATGAATGCGTTTGGGAGGACCCTGACAGAATGCTGCCAGGGTCCTCCTGTTTATTTTTACAGCAGGAACTTTTAAGTGCAGGAGGGATGATCGTTGATCGAACAAGCGAGACAAGCTTTGAAACGGGTATACGGCTATGACACTTTCCGCAAGGGGCAGGAAGGTATCATTTCGGGCATTTTGCAAGGACGCGACACACTGGCTATTTTGCCGACCGGCGGCGGAAAATCGATTTGTTATCAAATCCCATCGATGCTGCTGCCGGGCACATCACTTGTTATTTCGCCGCTTATATCGCTTATGAAGGATCAGGTCGACGCTTTGCGCCGGGTAGGGGTGTCAGCCGCGTTTCTAAACAGCTCGCTAGGAGCAGCGGAGTATCGCGATGTGATGCGAAATGCGATGATGGGCGAGTATAAGCTGCTGTACGTTGCGCCCGAACGACTCGATGCGCCAATGTTTCAGTCCTTATCCGAGCAGCTGTCCATCCCGCTCATTGCGATTGACGAAGCCCATTGCGTATCCCAGTGGGGACATGACTTCCGCCCAAGCTATCGCCAGCTTGCCGGGTGGATAGCGCGGATGAAGGATCGGCCGCTTGTGGCCGCGTTTACGGCTACGGCAACGAACGAGGTAGCGGCCGATATTGCAGATATGCTTAAGCTTCGTGATCCGAGCGTATTCGTGACAGGCTTTGCCAGACCCAATCTATCGCTCTCCGTCGTTACTGGCGTGGATAAGAAGAAGTTTCTTGAGAGCTTTGTAGCGGGGCGTAAGGAGCAGTCAGGCATTATTTATGCTGCAACACGGAAAGAAGTCGAGAACGTATATGAGCAGCTTGCGCGCAGAGGCATTCAAGCAGGCAAATATCACGGAGGCTTGTCCGACGCCGAGCGTGCAGAAACGCAGGAAAAATTCCGTTTTGATGATATACGCGTCATGGTCGCGACGAATGCTTTTGGCATGGGCATCGATAAGCCGAACGTCCGTTATGTTCTCCACTGGCAAATGACCGGCGACATAGAATCGTATTACCAAGAGGCAGGCCGCGCGGGCCGGGACGGAGAGGAAAGCGAATGCATCCTT
>DATJKM010000036.1:0-8696 GCA_035491515.1 Candidatus Udaeobacter sp.
GTGTACGTTAGCGATTTCACTGATGTACCGGGCTGTTCCTGTGAGCGTGCGCAGCTTCTCCTCCGGCAGCACATCGTAGTTCATCTTGATTTGGAGATTTGGTATGATGGAGCACAGGTTTGCGTTGCCGCAGCGTTCGCCGTAGCCGTTAATCGTACCTTGCACTTGACGCGCGCCGGCCTGAACAGCGGCAAGCGAATTCGCAACGGCCAGCTCGCAATCGTTATGCGTATGAATGCCGATTGGCGTCGTTAATTCCTGTCTGACTCGCGTTACGATTTCATGGATTTCATTAGGAAGCGTTCCGCCGTTCGTATCGCATAGAACGAGCCAGTTTGCGCCAGCCTCTTGTGCTTTCTTCAATACCGAAACGGCATATTCCGGATTGTTCTTGTAGCCGTCGAAAAAATGCTCCGCGTCAAACAACGCTTCCATGCCGTTATGCTTCAGAAAAGCGACCGAATCATAAATCATCGCGAGGTTTTCCTCCAGCGTCGTCTGCAGCGCTGTATGTACATGGAAATCCCATGACTTACCTACAAGCGTAGCGGCAGGGACGCCGGATTCAGCGATTCGCACAAGGCTCGCATCCTGCTCAGCTAAACTGTTTTTGCGGCGGGTGCTGCCGAATGCAGTCATTTTGGCATTAAGTTTAAATGCTTTGATTCTTTGGAAAAACTCAATATCCTTGCTGTTGCTTCCCGGATTGCCGCCTTCGATATAATGAACGCCCAACGCGTCGAGCTTCTGGGCAATTTTTAATTTATCATCCGCGGACAGGCTGATCCCTTCGCCTTGTGTACCGTCACGCAGCGTCGTATCAAAGATTGAAATGTTTGTTGTCATTAAGGGGACGCCTCCTTCACTCATAGCCTATACAAATCATAATGTACTATTATAACACTTGTTGCCGTGAAAGTAGAGGGGGGCTTGTAATTTTTGTCCCATTTTTACGGAGCGCGTTGACTGGGCCCTTATGGAATTGTATGCTGGGGGTGATCAAGCTTATGTAAGCTTATTGTTCCGAATAGGCGGTGTATCGCACAGTGATGACAAATGTGAATGAGCATTATCCGGCCAAAGGCCGTGTTATCATTCATTTGGATATGAATGCCTTCTATTGTTCCGTGCATGAAGCAGAGGAACCTGAGAAATATAAGGACAGGCCAATAGCGGTATCGGGCAGCGTAGAGCAGCGCAAGGGAATCCTCGTGACCTGTTCATATTCAGCAAGGCGGAAAGGAATTAAGACCGGCATGACGGTTAGACAGGCGCTTAAGCTATGTCCCGAGCTTATTTTGATAAAGCCTGATTTTAATTTGTACCGTAAATATTCACATGGCTTTATGGCCATTGCAAGACAATACACGCCGCTTGTGGAGGCTGTTTCCATCGACGAGTGCTACATGGATATTACAGGCTCGAAAATGTTCGGTTCGCCGCTGGAAATTGCTGCGTCGCTTCAGCAGCGAATTATGTCCGAGTGGTCGCTTCCCTGTTCCATCGGCTTAGCTCCGAACAAACTGCTGGCGAAGATGGCTTCCGATATGAAGAAGCCGAATGGTCTTACCGTACTGCGCATACGGGATGTAAAGAATGTCCTGTGGGATAAGTCATGCGATACCTTGTTCGGAATCGGAAAGAAAACGGCCGATAAGCTTGCGAAGCTGAACATACGGACGATCGGTCAGCTGGCAGCAACAGATGAAATACTGCTGAATAAACATTTTGGCGTAACAGGCTCCTGGATGAAATCCGCTGCTCATGGAATCGACCGCTCCGAGGTTAATCCTAACAGGGAGCGAAATAAATCGATTGGGCACACGACGACGCTCCCGAACGATATAACCGCGCGCGAGGATGTATACCGCGTGCTGCTTAATTTATCGGACCAGACGGGGCGAAGGCTGCGGAGGCAGAAGATGGTGGCTTCAACCGTTCAAATTACGATACGCAAGCCGGATATGACGACGATTGCGCGCTCTCATACGCTTGCTGCCCCAACGCAGGCGTCTGATGATTTTTACAGGGAAGCCTGCAAGCTGTACGACCGGCATTGGAAAAACGGCGAACCGATTCGCCTGCTTGGCGTTACGCTGCAAAACCTGGCGCTGCTTGAAGAAACGGCCATGCAGCTCGATTTATTCAGCTACGGGCAGCAGCCCCGCAAAGAGGCGCTGACTTTGGCGATGGACCGTCTCCGCGATAAGTATGGAGAGGATGCGGTTCTAACCGCAGGAATGCTGGGTGACGATCCGTCGACCTTAATTAGGAATAAACGAATTCGCGGTACATCCTTGCAAAAGGATGATACTTTGTTATATATTGATGAATGAAGCTTGACTGTTTGAGACGAGATTATTCCGTATATTTATTTGGGAGGGATTTCCATGGGTAAGTTTACTTGGGTAGAAAAAGATACGTGCATCGCTTGTGGAGCTTGCGGAGCGACCGCTCCTGACATTTATGATTATGACGACGAAGGTCTTGCAGAGGTAATTTATAAAGCTGACGGAAACAAAGGTAACACAGAGATTCCAGAAGATTTGTTTGACGATTTGCAGGATGCGGCTGACGGCTGTCCTACCGACTCGATCAAAATTGCTGACGTGCCATTCAACTACTAATTTTTGTTAGGACGAGAAGCTCCTCCCCGCTATCAGCGGAGGGGAGCTTTTTGTATGCCTGCACAAGGCAAATCGAAACCGGGATACAAATCAGCGTGAGTCCTGCCGATAAAAAGGTTATACCACATGTTGGGAGGCTGGGGGATGGACACGCCGGATGATCTCTTATATTTGAAGCAATTTGTGAAGCAGCACCCCGGGAATCAAATGGGATGGTATTTGTTAGGCAAACAATATTTGCTAGCAGGCAAGGAAGGTAAAGCGAACTACTGCTTCTTGCAGGCTGGCGGGGTGTATGATGCGTATGAGCATGAGAGTCATCCGTTATCGGAAAATCAGCTGCAATTGCTAAGAGCATGGGATAGACAGCAAAAGAAAAAATGCTTGCCCGAAGAACAGCATTAATAGCCGGTTTGCTATTGACCGTTGCCGTATTAGTGCCTGCTAATGGCTCCCTAATAAAGGAGAAAGCAGTCCAGCCTATACCGGTAGTGCAGGCGGAGACGCTTCCTTTAGGAGTCGTCTTTATACCGCAGAAGGAGCGCTTACCGATTGGCAGTGCCTGGAATAGTCTTATAGATGCCGCGAACGATGCGCCGCTGCTAACTATTGCGGCGCGCCTTGAGGAGGATGCCGGCTGGCGCAAATGGACAGGGGATACAAGGCTGCTTATGGCAGTCCAGAAAGAAAGCGGCAACAGCAAGCTGCAGGTTTCGATGCTTGATCGGGAGGCCTGCTCCTGCGAGCCTTCTGAAGCATCCGCTTTTGAGGAGCAGTACGAGGCATGGAGTGAGCAGCAGGAGACGCATTGGACGCTGGCGAGCGCGATTTACCATTATGAGCGAAAATACAAAAAATGGCCCGAGAAGCTGGATGATCTTATCCGTCCTTACCCGAATAATATTCTTGCAGGCGAGCGGGGAGGAATGCGGTCTATGTTCGCAAAGATGCTGTTGAAGCTGAAAACAGCAAAAGAGGCGAAGAATGGTAATTCTGCTGCAAATACGCTGGAAGCAGGCGTTCAGCCGGCTTCGGGCAAAGAAACGGAAAAAAAACCAATTACAAATTCGATCGTAGGTACAAACGGGATTTTGGATAAACAATGGAGTCAGCCGCTGGAGATCGTGGTGGATAAAGCGTCGTACCGGCTTGCTGTCGTTCAAGGGAATATCATTGTGCGCAGTTTTATGGTGGGTCTTGGAGGTGAGAAAACGCCTGAGGGAAGTTTCTATATTAGCGAGAAGGTGAAAAATCCGAACGGGCGTGACGATGGTAATTTCGGGAGCCGCGGAATGACGCTGTCAAATACCTTATACGCCATACACGGCACTGATGAGCAAGGCAGCATAGGGAAGGATGAATCCCTTGGCTGTATCCGTATGGGCAAAGAGGATGTGGAGGAGCTGTTCGATTTGGTGCCGCTTGGTACGATTGTCAAAATAAAAAACGGGACGCTTCCGTCCAAGGTGCAGCGGCCAGCCGAACGCTTTAAGCTGGAGCCGCGCCAGAACGAAACCAATCCCGCAAAGGTGTATAAATGGTTGACGTAAGTTGGCTTACGAAGTGAAGATTAAAAGCAGCGCGACCGCAACAATGATAACGCCGACGATAGAGCAGAGCCAGATCAGCGCTTTTTTATTCACTTCTTCCTTCGGCTTGGCTTTTATCGTTGCCGGTTTTCTTTTTGGTGAGCTCATCGACAATCAACCTCTCTATTTCATAGTTATAAATTAGTATGATCCCATTGTAATCGTTTTCTAGACAAGCCGCAATATAACGGATGCTTGTACCTTGCGCGCAGGCTCTTTTCTTTTTGTTGCAAAAAAGATAAACTGTCAGGTAGAACATACATCTGAGATCGGAGTGAGTAAGTTGCTTTATTCTTCTATTTTAAAGCCTATTTTTTTTCGTATGGACCCTGAGAAGGCCCATCATCTTGTAATTGGCGGCTTGGCTGCAGGGGGAGTTGTGCCTGGACTTAACGGGTTGATGCATGCCATGTATGGCGTAGCAAAGTCGCCGGAGCTTGCGACTGAGCTATTCGGATTACAATTTCCGCATCCGGTGGGACTTGCTGCCGGGCTTGATAAAAACGGGAAGGCAGCGGACGGCTTCTCGAGCGTAGGCTTCGGCTTTGCTGAGGTAGGAACAGTGACGCCTAAGGGACAAGCCGGCAATGAGCAGCCGAGATTGTTCCGTCTCCCGCCGGACGAAGCGCTCATCAACCGGATGGGCTTTAACAATGACGGTACGGCCGCGATGGCAGAGAAGCTGTCACGCCGTAAAATAAACCGGATCCCGATTGCCGTAAACATTGGCAAAAACAAAACGACGCCGAATGAATTGGCTCACGAGGATTACCGGACCTGTATTCGCGATTTATATACATACGGCGATTTCTTTGTCGTCAACATCAGCTCTCCGAACACGCCCGATTTACGCGACTTGCAGCACGGAGAAGAGCTGAGAAATCTGCTTAGCGCGGTAAAAAAGGAAATGAACGCACAAGCGGCGAAAGAAGGAAAGAAAACAAAGCCCGTTCTCGTCAAAATTGCTCCGGACATGACAGACGAGCAGCTGGAGTTAACCGTTGCAACAATAGTGGAAAGCGGCGTATCCGGCATTATCGCGACAAATACGACTTTGTCACGGAAAGGACTTCACCATTCGAATGCAGGGCAAGCGGGGGGGCTTAGCGGCAAGCCGCTGCGCGACCGTTCAACCGAGGTCATTAGAGCCGTTTACAAGCAGACAGGCGGACAGCTGCCGATTATTGGCTCCGGCGGCATTTTTACCGCACAGGATGCATACGATAAAATCCGCGCTGGAGCTTCCTTGGTTGAAATTTATACAGCGCTTATCTACAAAGGGCCTGGTTTGCTCCGTGAATTGACGAACGGTTTGAAGGAATGTTTACGTAAAGATGGCTACCGAAATATTGCCGAAGCAGTAGGTGCAGATCACGTTTAAGAACAGGAGGCGGCCGGATGGACGGTAGAGACTGGAATCTTTTTTTACAGCCTTATGAACAAGCGGTTGAAGAAATGAAAGTGAAGTTTAAGACGATGCGGGTTGAATTGAAGATAAGAGAAGCTTACGCACCGATTGAATTCGTCACCGGCCGGGTGAAGCGCATATCAAGCATATTGGAAAAAGCGAGGCGCCTGAACGTTCCCTCGGATAAGCTGGATACAGGAATTGAGGACATTGCGGGCATTCGTATTATGTGCCAGTTTGTGGATGATATTCACCGGGTGGCGAGCTTAATTCGAACACGCAAAGATCTTACGCTCGTATACGAGAAGGATTATATTACAAACTTTAAGGACAGCGGCTACCGCAGTTACCATATGATTGTACAATATCCGGTTCAAACCGCGCTTGGTTACAAAATCGTACTTGCCGAAATTCAAATTCGCACCTTGGCGATGAATTTCTGGGCGACGATAGAGCATTCATTAAATTATAAGTTTAAAGAGAGCCTGCCCGAGGACGTGCGTGACCGATTGAAAAAAGCGGCGGAAGCCGCATCGCAGCTCGATTCGGAAATGACCAGCATACGCAAAGAGATTTTGGATGCGCAAACGGAATTTGAGGAGCAGTCCAATGTGGTTTCTAAGGTGCTGAGCGGCATTCAAGACTTATATTTCTATCATCGGGTACGCGAAGCTGCGCAGTTCCAAATGAAGTTTAACGAGAAGTTTGAGAAAGAGGATTACCATGAGCTTAATCAGTTGTCGCTCGATATTCAAGCGGCAATCGGGAAAGCCAAAAAAGCGAACCAAACTTAAAAATTGACAGCTTTCATGCTGGTTGAAAGATACAAAAAAAGTGGTTGAGCGAGGCGCTCATCCACTTTTTTTTGCAGCATATACATTCGGCAAGACTAATCGCTGGATCTGTTAGGCTTAAATGAGGCATCGATCGCTTCGCGTATTTCATCAGCGGTCTTGCCTTGCTTGCTTAAGGCGATGACTTCCTCCATCTCTTTCTTGCAAATGCCGCAGCTTGTGCTGTGATTTGTCCAGGTTACGCCACCTTCGTCTGCGGGATGCTCGGCCACGTAGCAGCGCAGAAGCGAGTCATGAGGAGTTTCAACCGCCAGCCCTTCCGCACAGCCGCAATAGCAATTTATGCCGCTCATAATGTCAGCGTGGTCGTGTACCGCTTTGTAGAGCTCGCTCGTATGCGGTGTATAATCAGAGAGAAAGGCAGGAAGCTCGTCATACGAAGCTGTCGTCTGCCAGGTTTCGGAGCCGTGCTGATGCTCGGCTCCGGCCTTGTCATCATCCGCCAAGCCGCATGCGGTAAGCAATGTAATGAATGCGAATGCCAGCAGCAGGGCATACAGGATACCGCGAATACGCGAGCTTCGCTGCTCTTCGGCGATCTGTTCATCGGTCAGGCGCTGACGCTTCATCATTTCGATTCAGCTCCCGAATATTTGTTGAAGAACGCTCTGAAGTCATCTAGGCTGTACCCTTCTGTACCCCCTTCAGAGAGGCCGCCCTCAAGCTTATCAATTTGAACGCCATCTTTGAAATAAGCTAGAGTTGGCGTATACTCGACATTATATTTGTTAAAGTAGGAAGGGAATTCCCTTAGGTTGAATTGCGGAAGATCGATGCCGAGCTCATCTGCGAGCGGCATTAATTGCGGTGTCGTTTTTTGGCAGTGCGGGCAGTCGGAAGCGAACAGGTAGACGAAGAAATCTTCCTTGTCGGCAACCTTCTTGTCCAATTCAGCCGGTAATATGATATTCTGATAGTTAGGATCATCAAGCTGCTTGCGTGTTTCCGGGTTTAGTTGAGACACGGGCTTGCCGTACAGGGCATTTACCTTGCCGCTGTTGTTCAGTACAAATATGAAGCCGAATAGAATGACGACGATTCCAATATACACATAAATCATTTTCACTTTCTTTTTCTTTTTCATTTGCGCGACTACCTCCGAAGCGAGTTTATGGGTGGACAAGTCATTTCTAAACGGCATGTCCTTACTTTAATATATTATATATCAAAGCAGTATGAGGATGTAAGAGCAAGGACATCGATGACAATTGGCAGGAGGAAATGTGCATGATCGGCAATTTGCCGCGTAAATTCACAGAAAAAATGGAAAAGCTGCTGGGAAACGAATTTGACAAATTTATGTCTTCCTATGAGGCTCCAAGAGTATACGGTTTGCGGATCAATCGTTTGAAGCTTAGCGCCTTGAATTGGAAGAAGCTATCTCCCATGGGTGAAACGGTGCGTCCGATCCCATGGGCCGAGGATGGCTTATATTACAAGGAAGGCGAGCGTCCGGGCAAGCATCCTCATTATCATGCGGGCCTTTATTATATCCAAGAGCCGAGCGCTATGGCTCCGGTTGAATTGCTGGACGTACAGCCCGGACACCGCGTGCTCGACTTATGCGCGGCTCCCGGCGGAAAATCGACGCAAATCGCAGGAAAGCTGCAGGGCAGCGGCGTACTGGTCACCAATGATAACGCAAGGGAACGAACGAAGGCGCTCGCCAAAAATATTGAGCTTGCCGGCGTACGCAACGCCGTCGTGCTGAACGAGGAGCCTGCGGCTATCGCGGCTGCTTTCCCTGCTTGGTTCGATCGCATCCTCGTTGATGCGCCATGCTCCGGCGAGGGCATGTTCCGCAAGGATGATTCCATGATTGCAGATTGGGAGAAGCATTCGGTCCTGCGGTGTTCGGTCATGCAGCGTGATATTTTGCGCGATGCTGCAGCGATGCTCGCGCCGGGAGGAATAATCGTCTATTCGACCTGCACCTTCTCGCCTGAGGAGAACGAGCAGCAAATTGCAGCATTTCTCGCAGAGCATGATGATTTTTTTGTTGAAGCAGTACCTCATCAATTCGGATGGACGGCGGGCAGAACGGATTTAGCGGCGGAGACAGCGCAGCTTGACAGTGAACGCCTGCAAAGCATTCAAGGGACGGTAAGGCTATGGCCGCATCTTATCGAGGGAGAAGGCCATTATGCGGCTGTGCTGAGACGCGGCGGCGAGCGGAAGGCTGAGCCGGTGCTCGCTGCAGCGCCGGCACATCATCCTG
>DATJKM010000037.1:0-11588 GCA_035491515.1 Candidatus Udaeobacter sp.
GTGCGCCTGGCTTCCATGTATCGAGCTTCTGATGATAAACGACGACCGATAACGGCAAGCTTCCGCCAATGGCCTTCGACAATATCAACACATCCGGGATAATGCCGGCATGCTCGAAAGCAAACATTTTTCCGGTTCTGCCAAGTCCGGTCTGAACCTCATCAATGATCAACGGAATATTCCGTTCCTGCGTAATCCGGCGCATCTCCCGAATCCATTCGACAGGTGCCGGGATAGAACCACCCTCACCTTGCACAGCTTCGAATATCATTCCGCAAGGCGATACAATGCCGCTTTCGGGATCATCCAGCAGATTCTCAATATAGCGGCTGCTTATTTGGTGAGTCTGCTCCCCGCCTACACCGAATGGGCAGCGGTAGGCATACGGATATGGCAAAAAGTGAACGTCCGGGATTAATCCGTGCACCTTTTCTTTCTGTCCGAGTGTACCGCTCAGGCTCATCGTTGCATGCGTTGAGCCGTGATAGCCGCCTTGAAACGAGAGAATGCTGCGATTGCCTGTTGCTGTTTTGACAAGCTTTATCGCCGCTTCAATTGCATCGCCGCCCGTTGGTCCGCAAAATTGGATCCGCGCATTTTTGGCAAATTCCTCGGGCAGGCTGGCAAATAATTGTTCCACAAATTGTTCCTTCAGAGGAGTCGTCAAATCCAGGGTATGCAAGGGCCGCTTGTTATCCAGCAGCGTTCTTATCGCATCAATTACGACTGGATGATTGTGTCCTAGTGCAAGCGTTCCGGCTCCAGCCAGACAATCGTAATAGACTTTACCGTCCATATCTTTTAGATGAATCCCCTCCGCCTCTTGAATCGCAATCGGAATTCGCCTTGGATATGATCTTGCATTGGATTCCCGAGCAGCCTGGCTCTCGAGATAGTGATCGTTTTTCGACTTTTCGGTAACAGATACATTCACGATATTTTTCCTCCTCTGGACTTATGCTATATGAAACTTAGATAATGATTATCATTATCATAACCTGTATACAGCATAGCAATATGTTCAGAGCGAGTAAATTCTCCAATTGGATAATGTTGCTTATCCGATTAGATTACGCGTATCGTCTATCAAAATCCCTCCTTCCATAATCTGCTTCAGTTCATATATAAAATCCGCTCCCGATGAATGGATCTCCAGCACTTTCTTCATATTCTGAATATGCTTTTTTACCGTATTTACGCTTACGAATAAGTCGTCGGCAATTCTTGTAATTGAGTAATGATCGCATAACAGGGCAGCGATTTGCTTTTGCCTTTCGCTTAAAGCAATCACCTGCGAAAGCTTTTCGTTTCCTTGACCGCCGGCACTCATCAGCGATCGCTTACCGCGGTCAGAACCCTCGTACTCCAAGGTTACTTTCACGTATTCATGAATCTCCATACGCATCACCTGATCGACTACGATCTGATGCAGCTCGGCAAGCTTTGCGCGATCCTGATCATCTTTTGAACTGGAATCAATCGTCAGCCGTATTTTGGTTTCGGACATGCATTCAACCGCCCTTCTTCAATAAATTGTTCATTTAGATAAGAAAAAGGAAGCGACTGCTGTCTCAAGCTGCTTCCTTTCTCCGTAATATTCTATTCTGTTTTCATCAACGCTTTTGCAATCTCATCAACAACCAGATTGATAGCAATAGGACCATAGTAACCGATCCACATTGTCGTGTTGACCGTATACACCTGATTCGCCTTTACAGCGCTCATGCCTTTCCAAATGGAAGTCTTTTGGAACTCATCCGTCAATTCCGTATTTGAATCATCTTTCAAGACAAAGATGTGATCCGCATTTAATTCCGGTAAAACCTCCAACGAAATAGACGTGCTTGTATTATCTTTATCAACTGCCATTTTCGGAGCTGCAAGGCCTAGATCTCCATAAAGAATTTCTGCTGTACGATGTGATGTCGTATGCAGGCGAATCATCTTATCCCGCGGCCGAATGAGAGCAACAGTCTCCCCTTTCAGCTTGGCTGCCAATTCCGTCTTCAAATTGGTAATTTTCGCATCGTACTCATCGAGCACCTTCTGCGCTTCTTGTTCCTTATCGACTATTTGTCCGACCGTGAGGAGCGTCGTTCGCCAATCTTCATTTCTGTCGAGCATTAGCGTTGGCGCAATCTTTACCAGTTGGTCATAGACTTTATCTTGAAACTCCGTGCAAATAATCAGATCCGGTGCTGTATCAACAATGGCCTCCAAATTAGGCTCATCCTTCGTGCCCAGCACCTTCACATCAGCTAATTTATCCGCCAAATATTCCGGAAACTCCGTTGTGTCGCTCGTTGTAATTACGCTGCCAACCGGCAGCTCTCCCAGCACCAGCATCTGGTCAATATACTGATAGTCTAGAACGACGATTTTCTCCGGCTTTTGCTCCAGTACCAAATCACCTTTGAGATGCTTAATGGTGCGTGGATAGCTGCTTTCTGCTGCTTCACCCGCTGATTTGACACTGCTGGACTCGCCTTCTGCCGTTGGCTGCGCAACAGCGCTATTTGCCGATGAAGACCCTTTCCCTGAATTGGTGCTTGTACCTGTTGTGCCCGAGCATGCGCTTAGCATCAAGGCAAGACTGAGCATCATGATGACCAGCGCCGCTTTTGAACTTCTATACATTTGTATAGTCCCTCCACCCTTGTATTGATAATGATTATCATCATCAATCGTATTATATCTTCTTGTCTTCTTCGCATCAATAGGCGATAACGACAGAAGGGATGGATTATAACGACGTTGAAAGCTTTGGCAGGCCTGTTCTTTAAATACGCTGGGAGACAAACCTATGTACTTCTTGAACATCCGGCTAAAGTAATAGCTATCCGAATACCCGACAGCCTCTGCGATCTGCTTGATCGAAGCATCCGTTTGCTGCAGCAATGCTTTGGCCTTATCCAAACGCATCTGAATCAAATATTCCATCGGACCGACATGAAACTTTGCTTTGAACAGCCGCTGAAGCTGACGCTCGCTGCTATCCACCATAGCTGCCAAAGCATTCAGCGTAATCGGCTCGGTATAACGCTCCTCCATAAAACGTATAGCTTGATTAACCAAATCCGGTTTGGATGTTTCGCCACCTTGCTCCTGCAGCTGCTGCAGCAGCTCATAGACAAATTGATGGAATAGAGCTTTGACATGAAACTGTTCCAATGTTCCAATTTGCTGCCATTTGCAATACATTTGCTCGATTCTCATAAAGAGCGAAATCGCGTGCTGCGGCGCAAAACCATATTGAACCTGAAATGGATTACTTGATTGCTGTAAACGTCCCCGTTCTTGAAAATTAGGCAAATTCATTACTGCTTTATAAAATACCAAATAATACTCGAATGACTCTGCAATCTGTTCAATATCCAGAAAAGCCCCTTTACCGGCATGGCAAATATAGCAATTGTCAGCCTTATGTTCGATCTGATCAAGCAGCACCCGGGCCTTACCACGTGTACTATACAGAAAAACACTAGCCGGAAGCTGATAGGCGAGCAAGCTTTCTCCCGGATGCAGTATAGCATGTCTTACGCTCTTCGTATAGCTTTCGCGTCTCTTTGGCAAACCGCAACAAAAAAAAGACCGTATCCCCGGTCTTTTTCTTTGAAAGCGCATATAAAAATGAAATTGTTTAATAAAAAAATTCAGTACGCTTATCCGTAAAATAAAATAATCCTGATCGGTGATGCGAATCTCTTACCTTCTCAATAATCTCACATAAGTTGACCATCGAGTCTGCATCTTTCAACGACGAGGCGATCTGATAAAGTGTGTTAAAGCTTCCTAAGGCATGCTCTTTGTTCACTGCCCCATTTTTTAGATTCATTAGTACGCGTTCAATTTCGCTGTTAATGAACCATATGACTCTTTTTCTAAGATTTGAATTATTCATGAGCACCCTCCGCTGTCTATGTAATGTACTTGTTAAGTATAGCTCCAACAAAAACAAAACTCTGTCGAAGTGCGAAGTCGAAAAAAATTTTTTTTACGTATCAAAAATCCTGCTCCTTCACTTGCATGCGAGAGAACAGGATTTTTGGATATCCGTGTATTCATGCTGGATTTAGTCGGATTTCTTATTAGCTAAGGCAGCATCGACGTTTGCGTTTTATCGAATAAATGAGCGAAATAGCGTGAACGAAAAACGACAACTTTCGAGTTTTTTACTATACTCACTATCATTTGATTGAAATTATTCCAATTAATGGACTATGTTTTTGCATCGGTTCACACTTGTAATCGATTCCATTCAACTAATAGAGCCACACCATAGACTCGATATAATCATGTCCGTGATGTGGCTTCTAAGTGACTATTCGGTTTTATTCATAGACATTAAACTCCGCGGTCGACCACGAAGTCGTGCTATATATCATGCCATTATTGCTTGGTCAGCTCGAAGTTATCGAAGGTTGCCCAATTGTTCGCATTACTGTCCGACCATATACCGACTTCTAGCTGTCCGCTTGTCACTGGAATGCTGTTGATCGTATACTGTGTCCAGTTGCCCGAGGCTCCTGTTATTTGTGTGTTCAGTTCCGCACCTCCATACCCTTTTGCTACGAGCTTCAACGAGTTAAAGCCTCCACCGGTGCGTACCCACACGCTGTACTTGTAATTCCCGTTCGGAACAGCTACGGTTTGGGTCGTCAGTTGCGTGAATGCGGATGAAGCAAAGTGCGTCAACTTGTAGCTGCCGGCAAACGGATTATCCTGGTCTACCAACTGTGAAGCCGGTCCTCCGTGCCAATCCGTCCATCCGGACGTGTTCCCCCATTCTAATCCTCCATTGCTCAAAAGATTCGCAGGAACCAGTTCAAAATCATCGAATACCGCCCAGTTGTTTGCGTTCGCATCCGCCCATACTCCGACTTCGATTTGACCGTTTGTTATTTTGATATTGTCTATCGTATACTTCGTCCAACCGTCGCCGGCGCCCGATGCGATAATCGAGGCTAGCTCAGAGGCAGCACCTACCTGTTTAGCAAACAGATTAAGCTTCTTCTGGCCGCCGCTGCTGCGCGCCCACGCACTAAATTTGTAAGTTCCATTTGGAACAGTAAGCGTCTGCTTTGTCAATTGCTGATAGGCCGTTGCAGCCCAATGGACGAGTTTATAGTTGCCGCTGCGCGGATTATCCGTATCCACGCTTTGAGCGTTTGTCCCACCGTTCCATGAGGTCCAATTCGTTGTGCTGCCCGTTTCGAAACCTGCATTTGAAAGTAAATTTCCACTAGTAATTGATGTTGTCGGGATCAACTCCAGCCAGTTCAGGTTCCATCCGCCGGACGCAGCTTGCAGCCGCAGCGTTTGGATGCCAGCGCTTAGCGTCACGTTCTGCGACAGCGTCGTCCATGCTTGCCAGCCGCCGGTGTTAGGTACGGAATAGGTGGCGAGAAGGGACGTGCCTTTTTTCAGTTGTACCGCGTTGGCGCTACCCGTTTGGCTCGCCACCCGGAGACGGACTTTGTACGTCCCTGAAGCCGGAACATTAATTCTGTAATCCAGCCAGTCGCCCGTATCCATATAACCGACGTTCAATCCGCCATTCTCGTCGAGCGTGGCTTCCGTTTGAACACCGGATGAAGCATTATTGTTTTCGGCCTCCATTATTCCAGGCGATTCTTTGGTATTCATTGCCGAAGTGTTTAGGCCGAATCCATATGGAAATAAGGGTGAATAATTAGTATCGTTCGAGTTATTTGGGATTTGCGACATGCTTCTAGGCCAGGTCAGCGGTAATTTACCCGTGAAATCGTAGTCGCCGAATAAGACATCCGCAATTCCATTACCCTCGGTTCCCGGCAGCCATGCGGCTACGAACCCTTTCCAATCCGGAAGCTGATTGGTCACGATCATAGGCCTGCCGGACAGCATGATAACCACCATCGGGACACCGGAGCTTTTCACGTTGTTCAACAGTGTTATATCATCCGTACTGAGCTCCAGATCCGGTCTGGGCTGCCCTGCACCAACATCGCCGACCATTTCGGCCGAAGGAGATTCGCCAATGACAACAATTGCCACATCGTTCCCGGCTGCGCCAGTGCCGGTAGACGAATACGTTACATTCGTTGAATTCGTAACGGCGCTTTGAACCCCTTGCAGGATTGTCGTTCCCGGCGTAATGCTGCCCGGAGAACCTTGCCAGGAGATCGTCCAGCCTCCTGACTGGTAACCGATATCGTTAGCCTTTGTGCCGGCTACGAATACTTTAGAAGCTTTGGACAACGGCAATATATGATCTTCGTTCTTGAGCAGCGTCGCCGATTTACGTACGGCTTCACGGGCAATCGCTCGGTGTTCCCCACCGCCGAAAGTGCCGCCGCTGATCAAGCTTCTATCAGCGTAAGGAGATTCGAAAATCCCGGCCTCGAATTTAACACGCAGGATTCGGCTTACTGCATCGTCGATTCTGGCCTGAGAAACTTGGCCGGTATTGACTAGGTTTTTGAGCGTCGGAATAAACGACTGCCAGTTGTCCGGCTCCATAAACATATCGATACCCGCATTGACGGTTGCTTTGAGCGCATCCGAATAATTCGAATAGTATCCCTGGTTGACAAGCGCATAGGTGCCGTTCCAATCCGAAACGACCATGCCCGTAAATCCGAGATCCTGTTTCAGCATTTCCGAGATCAAATGGTAATGGGTATGTGCCTTTACATTGTTCCAAGTGGTGAGTGAAATCATGACTGTTCTCGCACCTGCAGCGACCGACTCACGATAAGGTTGGATGTAGGGATCCAGCTCCTGTTCGGTCAGGGTTACGTTGCCCTGGTCATCACCATTCGTAGTTGTGCCGTCCCCTACCCAGTGTTTAATGCTGCCAGCCACTTTGGTACCTTTCAGAAACCCGCTGTCCGTCGGGAGGCCCTGTAGACCTTGTGTATAAGCGACGCCCAGTTGGCTGACTAAAGAAACATTTTCAGAGAATCCTTCGTACGTCCTTCCCCATCTAATATCTTGCGGAGCGCACAAGCATGGAGAGAAGTCCCACTGGATACCCGTTGTCCGGACCTCCTTGGCGGTTGCTGCGCCGATGCGCTTCACCAGATCCGCATCCCGAGTAGCGCCCAGCCCAACATTGTGCGGGAAGATCGTGGCTCCATAGACGTTGTTATGTCCATGAACCGCGTCCACCCCATATATGATTGGAATTTGCAGACGGGTTTGCATCGCGGCGGATTGGAATGCATCGACGGTATCCGCCCATGCGGTCGGTGTGTTCGGAGTCGGATTGGAGCCGCCTCCGCTCAAGATGGAGCCGATGAAATGATCCTTCACCTGTGTTGTGGTAGCAGTTAATCGCTCCACTTGGAGCATCTGTCCTACTTTCTCGTCCAGTGTCATTCGCGATAAGAGATCCGCAACCCTTGTATCAATCGAAAGAGCAGGATCCTGATAAGGAAGAAGAGCAGCAGAAACACTAGTCGGCAGCACCGAAGCCATTGATACAACCATGCAGCTTAGGAGAGCGATGGAGATACATTTGCGAAATATATTTCGGATATTTGCGGACTTCATAACTTCCTCCATTTTGGACAAGCCATCCCTAGAGACAGCAATATGCCTAACGGGATGGCTTCTCAGAACTTGGATTACACTTACCGGATCTTACTCATAAGCCCTGAACTCTGCAATTGACCACCAGCTTGTGGAGCTTTGCTTTAACGTGATCTTGATGTAACGGCCTTCCGTAATCGGGAAGTTGGCCGCAACGACAGGCCCGGTACCTTCTCCGTTCGCAACCGTCTTCCAATTGGTGTTGTCATAGGACATCTCCACGGTAAATTCTCTTGCATAGTCGTTCGTGTTGGAACCGGAATCCATGACGATATGATTAATCCATTGATTGGAGCCCATATCGACCGTGAACGATTGACCGTTTGCTTGGGCCGCACCGCTGCTCCAGCGGTTTGTCGTGTTACTATCCAGTGCATTGGCTGCCAAACCTCCTGCTTCCGTCGAAGTTGCGGCGGCTGTCCAACCGGTCCGGCTCTTCTCAACCTCACCATATACGTTTAGTTCGGTAATCGTCCACCAGTTCGATGCTGTCCCCGTTTGGACTACCTTCAGATATCGAGCCGTCTGAGGTGCGAAATCTACTAGAACCGCAGCGCCGCTTCCTGTGCCGCTAGCAACAGTCGACCAAGTTGTGCCATTTGTTGAAACTTGAATCTGATATCCTCTCGGATAATCGGTCGTATATGTGCCTGCATCGATAAGTACCCGATTGAACGTTTCATTCCGTCCGAAGTCCACTTGATAATACTGGCCATTTGCCTGTGACGCGCCGTTAGCCCACCAAGTGGAATCGCTGCCGTCAATGGCTCTTGACGGAACATCTCCAAACGTATCGGACGATGATGCCGTCGCCGTCCAGCCACTTTTGCTCAGCATCGGCTCCGAATACACGTGGAACTCGGCAATCGACCACCAGTCCGGACCGCTGCCGGTCTGCACAACACGTACATATTGTGCATACTGTGGCGTGAACGTTATAGCCTGCTTCCAACCGAAGCCCTGGCCACTCTTGACAGTCGTCCAGTTTGTCCCGTCATTCGAGACTTGGATCTGATAGCCTCTTGGATAATCCCACTTATCCGTGGTCTTTGTTTCGAAAGAAATCTGGTCGAACACCTTCTTCGAGCCCATGTTCACCTGAAACCATTGGCCGTTCGATTGCGCTGCGCCGCTGCTCCAACGGGTAGTCGTGCTCCAATCGAATGCGTTCGAAGGCGAGCTGCCCGATTCGGTGGACGAAGCGGTTGCCGTCCAGCCAGTTTGGTCGAGCGGGACGGTCGCCATCCACAGATTGCCCTTCGCGAACTTTTTGACCGTGTTGATGAGGCTAGTATTCGGCTGGAAATGGCTCGTTCCAAATTGTTGAAGCTTGGTTGTAATCGTGGATGCATTATCATTGTTGATGACCGGCACCGGAGCCGGATTGCTGTTGTACAAGCCCCAGTAGCCGCCGACGCCTTCATTCATGTCACCCTTGACCTTATATGTCCAGTTGGTCCAGGAGGCATGGATTGCGTTCAGCCCCCCCATCCATTTCGACCAGACATCGTCATAATGATAGAGTGAATATTCGCCGAGAAGAACCGGAACAGCCCAGTCGTTTTGCTTGGAAACCATCGACTGGATCTTGTCTTCAACCATCGTGTTTTGCGCACTCCAATCTTTCCCGTTCGGCATATCGTAAGGATGCACTTCGTATACGACATTCGTCCATCCTTTTACGCTTGGCGCTACGATATTGCCCCAGTCGAAAAATGCTGCGATATATATCGTGTGGTCGGGATCGATGGCGCGAACAGCGTCGTATAACCGGTCATAGTAATCCGCCTTCTGGTTCACGTCATCTGTATCCTCGCCGAAATCAATCAACGGCTCGTTCATCAGATCGTAGCCTGCTACAGCCGGATTGTCCTTGTAGCGGGCCGCCATCTGCTGCCAAATGTCCACGGCCCAATCCTGGTATGTCGTATTCGTCCAGAATTCGTTCGGGTTCGGACCAAAACGTCCGCAGCTGCCGAACGGACAATCGCCGCCGGGCAGGGTATGCAGATCCAGCAGAATATAGAGGTTTCTGGAAGCCGCTTCGCTAACCAGCCAGTCGATTTTGGTCCAGGCATTGGATTTCCATGTACCGTCATCGTTCAGCAGCTCATTCCAGCCAATCGGCAAACGAATCATGTTCATACCCATGTTGGCGATATTGTCCAGATCGCCGGATTGTATCCATGTATCCTGGTGCGTCGTGACCAGGCTTTCTGCCGTCGTGGCGCCGAAACGCTGTTTATAGGTTGAATTCATTGAGAAATCGTCGTTGTTTAGGTATACGTTCATTTCCCCGATCGTCCACCAGTTCGTGGAGCTGCCGGTTTGTGTGATTTTAAAGTAACGCGCGGTTACGGCAGGGAAATTGATCGGTGTTGCCTTCCGCCTTCCTTGGCCGCTTGCAACCGTTGTCCAGCTCGTGCCGTCCTTGGACACCTGAACGGTATAGCCGCGAGGATAGTCCTGCTCGGACGATGTGTTCTTCTCGGTATCAAGAATAATCTGGTTGAAAGGGATGTTGGCGCCCATATCGACCTGGAACCATTGGCCGTTAGTCTGCGCTGCGCCTGTTGTCCATCGTGTGCTTGTATTGCCGTCTTTGACATTGCCAGGTCCAGCGCCTGTGCCGCTCGAAGAAGCCGTCACAGCCCAGCCGGTCCGCTCCAACGCATTGCTGGAGAAGAGAGATACGTCAGCGATCGACCACCAGTTGGTACTACTGCCTGTCTGTACGATCCGGACATAGCGCATATAAGATGACCACCAGAATTCTGCAACAATCGTGCGGGAAGATCCGTAAGCGCTTGCATACTTCGTCCAGTTAACACCGTCCGAAGAGCCGAGCACCTCATAGCCGCGCGGATAGTCGCCGGATGACGAAGGACCGGCATCAATAACGACCTTGGCAACATCCTGCCCCGATCCGAGATCGATTTGAAACCACTGGCCGTTCGTTTGTGCCGCTCCGCTTGTCCAGCGTGTATTCACATCGCCGTCAAGTGCATTAGCGGCCGCAGTGCCCGAGCCGGTCGATGAGGCAGTTGCCGTAAGACCCGTGTTGTTCATAGTCGGGTCCGAGAAAACGTTGAACTCGGTAACCGACCACCAGTTAGCAGCATTCGTTCCAGTTTGAACAACCCGGATATATTGCGCCACCTGTGGAACAAACCGGATGATTGTGTTCTGGGCGCTGCCTGAACCGCTGGCAACATCCTTCCACGCCACACCATCATTCGATACCAGCACTTGGTAGCTTACTGGATAATCACCGTTAAATCCTGCTGTATTAACATAGATTCTGTTGAAGTAACCGACATATCCCATGTTTACCTGGAACCATTGCCCGCTCACTTGTCCGGTCCCGGTATCCCAGCGCGTCGTATTGTCACCGTCGATAGCATTTCCGGCGCTGGCGCTGTTTACTGATGCAGATGCGCTCCAACCGGTCCGGTCAAAAGCAAATTCACCGGTAGGGGACATCCAATCCTCAAAGCTTAGCCATCCGCCCAGATTTGTGCCGCGAAGGCTTACAATATCCCCGGTTCCGGAATTGTTCTTGATGAATTTCCCGTCTGTTTTCAGAAAGTCGTTGGATGTGAATGAGGCATTGGCGGTAGGCGGTTTCGGCAAAGTAATCATGAGTTCCATCACGATAGCCAAGGCCAGTATGAGTGACAGCAACCGTTTTTTCTTCATCATTTTGACTCCTTTTTGATTATTCGAAATAATAGAAATCGACAATTTTCACCTTTTGAAAATATAATTCATTTGAATAATATACATATGCAAATTTGTCGCCCACCCTATTAGTGAATTATAAAAATGTTTTTAACTTAAAGCGTTTACATTTAGTTAGACATTTTATAACCCTCCTTTTTTGGTATTCTACAATTCTAACGAATATCGAAAGATTAAATATATTCAGAATATTAGCAATATTTTTGCGCTTTATTGACAACTCTTGTTATTATCTGCTTTAACACTACATCGATATTTACAAAATCAATTCT
>DATJKM010000038.1:0-8449 GCA_035491515.1 Candidatus Udaeobacter sp.
AAATCGGGCTTTAACGACGTGAAATATTTCAGCAAGCTGTTCAAAAAAATGACGCAGATGACACCTGTCGAGTATCGGGAAAAGCATCAACAATAGTTGATGGAGGAGATAGACATGCATGCCATAAGGCTGATTATAATCGGATGCTTCCTTGTCGTTGCTGCGGGCTGCGGCCAGCAGTCCATCATATCCAAGGAAAGCGAAGTCGAGAAGATTAACAATACGGAGGACCATGAGATTGAGTTCTGGCATACGTACAGCGATGAAGAGACACGGATTTTGGAAGACGTACTCATTCCTGCTTTTGAGGAGGCGTACCCGGCTATTCATGTCGTGCCTGTTCGGCAAAGCAATAATGCGGAGCTAAAATATACGCTCATCTCTAAGGCTTCTGCGAATAGAGCGCCGGATGTGGTCCGTATGGATATCGTATGGGTGCCGGAGTTTTCTCAAAGCGGGCTCTTGCTTCCCCTTAGCGAAAATGATGATTATGATGAAATCACACAGACGCTGCAGAGCAATACAGGCTCGGCCGGCTATTATGAGGGCGCCTACTATTCGTTACCCGTGAATATGAATACGAAGGTCGCTATATTTAACCGCGCATTGCTGAAGAACGCCGGCTTGTCGGAGCCGCCGGCCACTTTTCAGGAGGTCATTGCGCTGGCTAAGAAGGAACGCTACATGATCGGCATGGGCGGGTTGGAGCCTTGGAGGAGTCTGCCATATATCTATGCGCTTGGCGGGCGGATGACGGATGATTCGTATACGAGGGCATCCGGCTATCTTAACGGTGAAGCGACCGTAAAAGCGGTTGAACAGCTCTTATCGTTGTATAAGGAGCAGCTGATTGACCGGACGGTCATTAACGGCGGCGGCGATAACTGGGAGGGCGTTAAATCCGGGAAGGTTTTGGTCACAGACGATGGGCCGTGGTTCTATAGCGTCTTTCAAGGCAAAGAGCTGCAGAGAGCGGTAAATAATACGATAGCGGTACCGTTTCCCCCTATTTACGGTCCGGCTTCCATCTTGGGCGGAGAAGACCTTGTTATTATGAAGGGCGCCAAAAATCCGGAGCAGGCATGGCTGTTTATGAAGTGGATGGTTAATACGCAATCGCAAATCGCTATGTCGCAAACCGGCTTGATCCCGACCAATCTGGAGGCTAAAGATATAAAGGTACAGGGAGAGTCGTTTATTCATCCGTTTGCCGAAGCGCTCAACCATACGTTTTTACGGCCGCCAGTGAAAAATTACAGTCGAATTGACGGTATTTATATTGCGTATATGACCAAAATTTTTCAAGAGGAGCTTTCGGTTAAGCAGGGCTTAACGGAAGCGGCAGTCGAGATTGATCGATTATTGAAGCCGTAGCCATCAAAATAGGCGCAATCGAAGAGCCGGCTAACTTGACTGCAACTCTCGGCTTATCGAGCCGGCTAAACTTGGCTGCAATCGCCCCACTTGTCGAGCCGGCTAAATTGGCTGCAATCGCCCCGCTTATCGAGCAGGCTAACTTGGCTGCAACTCCCGGCTTATTGCCTTCCATTTTGCCCACGCTTGCCCGGGGAAACGGCGGGGATGCACTATAGGAACGAACGGATTCTGAAAATTAGATTTAGTTTCGATTTGTCGAACTAATCCGCGGCAGGCTTGTGAAAAGCGTGCTATAAGTTCATATCATCGAACTAATCGCCTTGTTTTAATGACGAAAGAAAAAAATGACCGGTTTAGTTTCGCAAAATCGAATTATCCGGTCATTTTGACTTCGCCGCGTTCAATTAGTTTTACGAAATGTAACTAAATCGAAGGTGTCGGCTAACTTGGCTGCAATCGCCCTGCTTATCGAGCTGGCTAACTTGGCTGCAACTCTCGGTTTATCGAGCAGGCTAAACTTGGCTGCAATCGCCCCGCTTGTCGAGCCGGCTAAATTAGCTGCAACTCCCGGCTTATTGCCTTTCATTTTGCCCCTGCCTTCCCGAAGGTTTTAAATCGTGATGCATACCTTTCCGAAATGCGTCCCCTTAGCTAAGTAGCGGAGCGCTTCGACGGATTGTTCAAACGGAAATATACGGTCTATGACCGGACGAAGCGCATTCTGTGAGATCGCGCGGTTCATGGCCTCGAACATATCCCGGCTGCCGACATTAATGGCTTGAAGACGCGCCTTCTTGTACAACGCAGCTACAATATCGAAGCGCTCTACACTGGCTCCCGATAAAATGCCGATTAAACTAATTTGCCCGCCCAGCCGAAGAGCTTGAAGCGATTGGTTCAGCGTAGCGGCTCCGCCAACATCGACAACGTGATCAGCACCACGGCCATGAGTAAGCTCAAGCACCGTTTTATCCCAATCCGGTGTGTTTTTGTAGTTGATGCCGAAATCTGCCCCGAGTGCTTTGGCGCGCGCAAGCTTATCGTCACTGCTCGATGTTACAATGACGGAGGCGCCGTGAAGCTTCGCGAATTGAAGCGCGAACAGGGAGACGCCGCCTGTTCCTTGCACGAGCACGGTATCGCCGGCTTTGACCTTGCCTTCCTCTACGATGGCATGCCATGCCGTCACTCCCGCACAAGCAAGGGAAGCCGCTTCCTCATCGCTCAGATGATCAGGCACGCGAACCAATCCCTTCTCGTTCAAAACAACATATTGCGCGAGGAGTCCGTCCAGCGGACTGCCCAGCGTGCTGGACCAGCCTTCTGGCGCCGGTTCACCCGAAATCCAGCCCTGCGTAAAAATTCCGCTGACCCGCTCACCCAGCTTAAAGCGATTAGCCTGCTCGCCGAGGCCGATCACCTCGCCAACCCCGTCCGACACAGGGACGAAGGGAAGCTTCAGGTTCGGATTATAAAATCCGTCGATGACGCCCAGATCGCGATAGTTGAGCGAAGCTGCGCGCACTTTGATAAGCACCTCGCCAGTACCGGGAACAGGAATCGGACGCTCTGATATCCTAACATGATCAAGTCCGAAGCCATCTTGTATTTCATATACTTTCATAAGTCATCTCTCCTTCTTGTAGGTGTAGACATACATTAATACATAAACTAATATTTAGTAAGAAGGCACTTTAACGTTCGTTGGGCACCTTCAGGTGCGTAAGGAGGAGAGGGTATGGCAAATACCGTTCAAGCGAAACAGGCTGACATATCGATTACCGCATGCAGCTATCGCAGGGTGCTTGAAATCATTTCGAATAAATGGTCGGCGCTGGTCATTTACGCCTTAGAGGATGGAAGCTTGCGTTACGGAGAAGTAAGAAGACGGATCGAAGGCGTGTCGCAAAAAATGCTGACCCAAACGCTGCGGCAGCTGGAGCGGGACGGCTTGGTCAGGCGCGAGGTTACGCCGTCCGTGCCGCCGGTCGTAGACTATTCATTGACACCTCTCGGTGAAACGTTAATAAATACGTTGAGACATTTAAAGCTGTGGACGGCTGAATACTATCCGCTTGTCGAGAAGGCAAGAGCAGAATACGACCGGGTCAACGGCGATGACGGGATATAACGCGCACAAAAAAACGGGGTAATCAAGTTGATTCCCCCGTTGCATATTCCTACAGCCCTAGCTTGCCCTTCGCCGGTATGAACGTTTTTAGCATTTCACGTTTTTCCTAATTGAATAGATGCATGTCCTTCCAAGATATCCGCTTTATTCAATCATGAGAATCTCGCGAATCTCCTGCTGCGATAGGGAGGACAACGCCTCTTGACCCGGCTGGATCACCTCGTCGATCAGGTTTTTCTTCTTCTGCTGAAGCTCGTACATTTTATCCTCCACCGTGCCCTGCGTGACGAGGCGGATGACCTGCACGACGTTTTTCTGTCCGATACGGTGAGCGCGGTCGGCTGCTTGCTGCTCGACAGCGGGGTTCCACCACAGGTCGTAGAGAATAACCGTGTCCGCACCCGTCAGGTTTAGTCCGGTGCCGCCGGCTTTTAAGGACAGCAGGAAGAGATCGCGCTCGCCGTTGTTGAACCGGCTGCAGAGGGCAACGCGCTCAGCGGCTGGCGTTTGTCCGTCCAAGTAGAAATAAGGCATCCCCCGGTAGCCCAGCTCGCGCCCGATCAGCCCGAGCATTTCGGTAAATTGCGAGAAGATGAGAAGCCGCTTGCCCGCACTCTGGCATTCCTCGATCATTTCGAGAAGCTGCTCGAATTTGGCCGAGCTTCCCTCGTAGCCTTCGACGAACAGCGCGGGGTGGCAGCAGAGCTGGCGCAGCCTCGTTATGCCAGCCAAAATCCGAATCCGGTTTTTCTGGAAGCCCTCCTCGTTCAAATGCTTCACCGTCTCCTGCTGCAGCTTGGCGAGGAAGCCGACATACAGCTGCTTCTGCTCCGGCAGCAGCTCGGACGCCTGAATCGATTCGATCTTCTCCGGAAGCTCCTGAAGAACGTCGCTCTTCAGCCTGCGCAGCAGAAACGGACGAACCCGCTTAGCGACGGCTTCAAGGGTGAGCTCGTTAAAGGCTTGCTTGCTCGGGAACAGCTCAGGGAATACGGCTCCAAAAATCGACCAAAGCTCCTCCAGCTTGTTTTCCACCGGGGTTCCGGTCAAAGCGAAGCGATACCCGGCCTCGATAGCTTTTACCGCTTGCGCGGTCTGGGTCGTATGATTTTTGAAATATTGCGCTTCGTCCATGATCAGCGTGTGAAAGGATTGTTTCTTATACTGCGCGATATCTTTGCGCAGCAGGGGATAGGAGGTAATGATGACATCCGCCTCTAAATCGCCCTTCAGCACGCCGCTGCGCTCCGCTTTGCTTCCGTCTGCGATAACGGCGCGAATTTCGGGAGCGAATTTTTTAAGCTCATTCAGCCAGTTGTATACGAGCGAAGCCGGCGAGACGATTAAAGCAGGCTGCTCCCGCTTTCGGATTTCGGACAGTACGGAGACGATAAAAGCGATCCCCTGCACCGTTTTGCCAAGCCCCATATCATCCGCGAGAATTCCGCCAAAACGGTAGTGTGCCAGCGTCTTCATCCATTGGTAGCCATACTTCTGATAATCCCGCAGCACGGGCGCGAGATGATCCGGAACAGGGAAATCCAGATTGTCCGGATTTCGCATATTCTCTAATAGCCGGCGGAACGATTTGCCGAGCTTTACGGCGCTGCCACTCTCATGCGAGTCGATGAGATGCAGGCCGCGGACTGCTGGAATGCGGAATTCAGCTCCATGGATATCCCCTTTGCGCAAGCCGACTTCATTCAAGAATCGAATGATTTCTTGAAACTCAGCTCCTTCGAGAGGTAATAATGCCCCGTCAGGCAGACGGTGATATTTGCGCTTAACCTCAAGCGACTTCAGCAGGCTGCGAATTTCCGATTCCGGGATGCCATCCATATCGAACTTGAATTCGAGCCAATCGGTGCGTTCATCCACATTAACCGTCACCTTTGGCGGCGCATGCTTGGTCACGATCCGCACCTTCACGGCGGAGGTGGCATATACGGCAAGCAGCTTCTCGAGCTGCGGGACGACATTGTGCAGAAACTCGTATTCCGATTCCTCGTCTTCCATAAAATACCCGCCTTCGGTCTTGGCGAAGGGGACCAGCTCCATCAGCTCCAGTATGCGCCGCTCCTGCTCCCCGTCCCGCATCAGAATGCGGTCGGAGCCGCGTTTGTTACCGCTGCCTTCTAACGGATTGATAATAATGTCGCCATATTGGAACTCAAGTCCGGCGAGCAGCCTGTCTCTTACCCGGTCGAGATAGAGCTTCGCTTTAAGCTGCGTTTGCAGAATGCGGTCCGATATCGTTTCCGCGATGCCGACGCTGCCCAGCTTCATCAGGCCGGGAACGACTCTCTCCATGAAAGGCTCCATTTGTTCGGGGGCAATATGAATTTTCGGCTTGCGGTAGGTGTCGAGCAGATGCTTCAGCTCCGCAAGGCGCTTGCAGGAATCCGGCTGCAGCTGCTGCAGCTTGCCTTCCGCGATGACCAGCTTGTACTCCTCCATAACGGTCATTTGTCCGAGGCCCTGAATATCCAATTGATAGCCGCCGTCCGTCGCTTGATCGAAGGCAAAATGAAGCGGAATCGCTTCGTCGCTCAGCGTAATGCCGGCAAACGTCCGATTGCCGTACACAAGCTGCGCCGAAGGAGCCGCGATAAGCAGAGGGAGCAGCGCTTCCCAAGAGAAAGGGGGCACAAGCAGCATGCGCTCACCGCTCGCCGGAGCTTCTTTGAGAAATGCCCGGGTCGACGTTTCGCGGATGAGCGCCTCATTGCGATAGATTTGAATGAGCTGCCTGATCACCTCATCGTTCTCTTGCTGGAAGCAATGAATAGCCGGATCATACGTGAAATGCTTCGAAAAAACGAATGCCTCCCGGCGGTCGACCTTCTCAAGAAATTCTCGTATTCGCTGTACGATATAGAGCCGTTTAGGTCCAATCTTCAGCTCGATGCCGAACATATGCTTCCGGTAGCCGTAGGGGTAGAGCTTGCATGTAATCTCTACGTCGAGAGGAGTCCTTGAATCGAAGAGCGAGCGGCTCGCGCCGGTTCGAAGCGGCCGGCCGCTGAACAATTCCAATAAGCCGTTAGCAAGCCGGGTATCGGCTGCTTCAAATCCTGCATGCCCGGCAAACCGGGGGCGTATATGCGCTTCATCTCCCTCGTCATCAACATCCTCATCCTCGTAAGGTCTATCCTCCGGATGAAGGAGGGAGGGATAGACGCGGGCGGGCTTGGCGCTTTCTTGCTGGAGATCAAGGATGTGCAGCAGAGCGGCTGCCACATGCTTGCAGTATTTGTCGTAGGTGCTGAATGCGAGACAGGTGCATGCCGCATCGACATCTCCGTCCCGATCGATATTGATCGTAACCTCGTAGCGTCTTTTTCCCAGCACGGCCGCCTCATAGCTTGCCGCCTGCGGATTTGAGCTCGTAATCGTTACTTTACCATTTCTATAGTAAGCTTCCCCCCGTTCGTAGAAGGCATCGCCGCACAGTAATTTAATAACCCGATGTGACAATTGAACGCTCATCGCCTGGTTCCTTTCCGGAAACGGAAACATTTGTTCCGATTTGTAAGTTAGCTCTTATCATATCAGAAATGATGAGCCAGGTCATAATCGAAAATACTGAAATGCTATACAATCAAGACTATAATGGAGAAAATAGAAAGACTAATGATGGAAAAAAAGGAGCTGAGCATTATGCAATTTCGCCGCCTTGGCCATAGCGGACTTAAAGTATCTGTACTCGGATTAGGAACGAACTCATTCGGCAAGCGGGCCGATTATGAGACATCCAAACAAATCATTCATTATGCATTAGACAACGGAATCAATTTTATTGATACCGCTAATATTTATGCGGGTACCGAATCGGAGAAAATCATCGGGCAAGTGCTGGAGGGGAACCGCCATAACGTCCTGCTGGCGACCAAAGCGGGGTTAGTGAGAGGAGCAGGCGTAAATGAGCGGGGCTCGTCCCGCTATCATTTGCAGACGGAGCTGGAAAATAGCTTGAAGCGTCTGAAAACCGACTATGTCGATCTGTATCAAATTCATACATTCGATCCGGAGACCCCTCTTGAAGAAACGCTGCGCGCGCTTGAGGATATGGTGCGCTCAGGCAAGGTGCGCTATATCGGCGCGTCCAATTACTTGGCGTGGGAGCTGATGAAAGCGATAGGGATCAGCGAACGGTTGGGGCTGAACCGGTTCGTTTCCACGCAAGTGAGCTACTCACTCGCGGATCGTACGCCCGAGAAGGAGCTTGTCCCGATGTGTCTTGATCAAGGGGTCGGCATCATTCCTTATTTTCCGCTGGCGGGCGGTATATTGTCCGGCAAGTACAGCTCCACGGATAAGGCGCCGGCAGGCTCCCGGGCGCAAACCGATCCGAATTTCAGCAAATTTTTGGATGACAAAACGATCGCGCTCGGCGAAGAGGCAGGAAAGCTCAGCAAGGAGCTAGGGTGTACGCCAAGCGTACTGTCGCTTGCATGGCTTATGAATAAGCCCGCCGTTTCGACGGTTATTGTAGGGGCTGCGCGAAGGGAACAGCTTGCGGAAAATATGAAGAGCGTTTCACTTCAGTTGGATACAGAGGCCCAAAAAAAGCTGGATGCGATGAGCAGCCCGTTTCGCACAGGCGAGCCTTTCGCCTTTTACCGATTGCCGTAAGCGGCACTTGGGCCTCCTCCTTGTGTGCGGCTCCCGCTTACGCCCGGCCAAGATGAGCGCCATAGACATGGACGTTCATCTTGAATGGGGCATCCGGGCTTCATGGCGGACAACTAGTCGCTAATTTTTGCTGAAAAATTAGCATACTGCACAAACTTCGTTACGGAAGGCCGGATTTTGCCGGTTGCGGACAGCGGGGCTTTATCGTTCTTCGACGGCTTGGAATTCACTTCGATCAGCCATACATGACCTTGCGTATCAATAGCCAAATCAATGCCCAGCTCGGCAAAATGCCCGGTCATGTGC
>DATJKM010000039.1:0-25473 GCA_035491515.1 Candidatus Udaeobacter sp.
AACGCCGATGGTGATGGCGCTATGGGCGGCCGCACTTATTAATGAAGATTCGCATTTTTACCACGATGATGAACTGCTGTCACGTTTGGAACTGGCGGCTCAGTTCATGTTACGGTTCCAGCATGCCGACGGTACGATTTCACCCGGATGGACGAATATGCACTCGCCGCCGGACACCGCATTCGTTGTAGGCGGTCTAGCGCAGGTGTACGAGCTGCTGGCTGCTCATGGATGGGAGCCTTTGCGCAATGCTGCGGAGGATATCAGGATTTTTCTGGAGCGGACGATACCGGCACTGCTGACAGGGGGCTGCCATACCCCGAATCACCGCTGGGTTATAACTGCGGCGCTTGGATTTATGTATAAGCTTACAGGACAACCGGAATTGAAAGAACGGGCGGATGAGTGGCTGGCGGAAGGAATAGACTGCACGGAAGATGGAGAGTGGACCGAGCGGAGCAACGGCATTTATAACGGGGTCAGCGATATTGTACTTTTTTATGCAGCGGAGCTGTTCAACCGTCCTGAATTGCTGGAGCCGATTCGCCGTAATTTACGGATGATGGCATATTTGATTCATCCGGACGGCGAAGTGGTGACGGATTATTCCGGCCGTCAGGATTTCGGCAGCAAATACGATATGGGAGGTTATTTCCTCATCGCTAAGCTGATGGAGAACCGCGACCGGGATCCTCTATTTGCCGCTATAGCTGAACTCGCGGGCCAGGCGCTGGATCATCCCGGCCGGCTGCCCAACAATGCGTTGATCGGCTATTTACGCTACCCGGAACTTCGCGAACGTACGGTCGAACCTGGCAAGCTGCCGGACCGGTACCGGGTAGTTATTAACCGCTACTTTCCCCGCGAGCGCTTCTTGGGTGGCATGGAGGCGGCCGGACATGGCGGCCGGATTTATCACAGCCGGCTGCATCCCGATTTCGGCGCCCCGGTCGCAAGGCAGCGGGACGGAGCGACAAGCGTAACTGTCATGACCGAGACGAACTCTTTCTTCGCACTGCGGCATGGCGCTGCGCGGCTGCTCGCCGTGCAAATAGGCACGTCGTTTGAGCCCGGCTTCGTCAAGCTGAAGCGGATGGAACAGCTGGAGCACGGATACCGGTTAACGGCAACTGAAAAGAAAGGTTATTACGGTCCCGTCCCGGGCGCGCATTTGCCGGAAACGGCTGGCGGACCGGTTAGCCCTTGGTATTTGCTGCCGCATCATCTTCGGGAAATAACACACGAGCAGCACCATCTTGTCGAGGTTGAATTAACGGAATATGAACAAGGATGGAAGATCCGTGTTCACTGCGAACAGCCGGACGTATTGCTGACGCAAATCTCCTTTGTGTTCAGCAGTGAAGGAGACTTATCCGGGAAAGGCCTTGAGCCGGCGGCGGCAGGAACCCTTTTCTGGAAAGAAGGTACAGCTCGTTTTACTTCCGGTAGTGATTGGATTGAACTGGACAGCGGAGCCCATGAGCACTGGGCGAAGGCGCTCAACAATATGAGCTATCCGGCAGATTGTCAAACACTGGTCGTCAACCTGATGACGCCATACGATAGAACGTTCGACATCCGGCTTTCCCGGCTTGACATAAACGAAGACGAAACGGGAACGGTCTCGTCAACTGGAAACGGGGAGATGATTCGATGACCGTCTATATGGAGCCCCGCGAAAGCGTGCGTTATTGGTTCGGCGACGATGAGCGCCGCATATTAGAGGTGTTGTCGGGCCGTTATGTCGGTGCGAACCCGCCCGTTCCCTTTGCGCTCCGCGCTTTTGCCAAATCGGGCGTGCTGCAAAATAGAGAAGGGCTGTACGATATGAATTTGTCGGTCAAGCTGCCGGATGCGAAGAATGGCGAATACGCATACGTGTTCGGACTCGTTTGGAGTGATGACGAACGTTCAATCGACGGCATCATGGAGCCGTTCGGGCCGGTACGGCTGTATATCAATGAAGAGCAGGTTTACAGGTCGAATGCGGTAGATGAGATGAAACCTGATGCGAGAGTTGTTATTCCGCTGTTGTTCCGCAAAGGCTGGAACGCTGTTCTGATCGAAGCTCGCAAGACGGAAGCCGGCTTCGGCTGCCGATTCGGCGCGGAGGAGGCCAAAGTCCGCATTCTGCAGGTGCTTGCTCCTTTTGCCGGTCGAGCGGGGAGTGCGGGTTGGGTTTATGCAGGGCCTGTGAAAGCATCGGTGTTTGGCGGCGGAGGAATATTTCCTGACTACTCACTGCCGGAAGAGAAAAGCGGCTTAACGTGGCAGCCCCGGACGGGTTGGACGGTTGAAGAAGAGAAATTGCCTAATTTCGAGCGGCTGTTTGGTCGTCCTGCGCAACCGGCTGCAGCATTAGGCTGGACCGGACTGTCTGTGCCGGCCGAAGAAGAAACAGTAATTCTGGAAGGGCATGCCTTAGGGCCGACGACAATTTGGCTGAACGGCCAGCAGGTTGTGGAGCTTGAGGAGGCGGGCTCGTTCCGAACAGCAGTTCCCGCCAGCCACGGGATTCGCCAGCTGCTTGTGCATAGCGTCAACGGTCCGAGCGGCTGGGGTTTTGAGCTGGGCGCTTTCGCGGGAGCAAAACCGCTTGCATTCGAATTGCCGGTTGCCGTTCATGGAAGCGGAGGAGCATGGTTGTATGCGGGACCGCTGGATTGTGCTCAAAAGTACGATCCTTCGTCTGTCTGTACGACGGCTGCGCTGTTTTCTGCCGTAGACCTTGAAGGCCGCTCCGCCGGCAGCGCATATTGGTCGCTGGATGCACCGGAGACGCGGGTCCGGCCTTACTACGAGAATGCGATGCTGAGCAACAAATGGACGACCGGTACCGCTACGAATTACGGGCGATGGGATTATCCGCTCGGCGTTACGATGTACGGGCTGCTGCGAACCGCTCGCGAGCTGAACAGGCAGGACGTAGCCGATTATGCGCTCGGCCACATCCGCAGCTGCACGGAAATGTACGAATATTCTTTATGGGATCGGGATGAATACGGATTTCCGTCCGTTAACCACCAGCTGGTATTAATCCGGATGCTGGACAACTGCGGTTCGTTCGGTTCGGCGATGCTTGAGGCTTATTTGCAAACGAAGGAGAAGAGTTACCTCCTTATAGCAGATGTAATTGCCGATTTCATGCTCCAAAAGCTGGAGCGTAGAGAAGACGGCGCGTTCTATAGGTTGTGCGCAGGCGAGTATGCGGCCGATACGATGTGGGCGGACGATCTGTACATGAGTGCGCCTTTTCTAACGAGGTACGCTGCGGCGACAGGGAAACGCGAAGCGCTTGATGAAGCGGCGAGACAGTTTCTGCTGTTTAAACGCTATTTGTTTATGGAGATGGAAGGCGTTATGTCGCATGTATTCGACTTTAAATATGGCAAGGCGACGCGTGTGCCGTGGGGACGCGGCAACGGCTGGTGTCTGTTCTCGTTGTCGGAGCTGCTTGAGAAGCTGCCTGACAATCATCAGGACCGGGAAGCGCTGCTCGCCATGTTCCGGGACATGTGCGCGGGAGTAGCCGCTTTGCAGGGCGAATCAGGATTATGGCGTCAGGTGCTTAATCAATCGGAGGCATACGAGGAAGCATCCTGCACCGCCATGTTCGCTTATGCATTTGCAAGGGGTGTGCGTTTCGGCTGGTTGGACAGCAAGGACACCTATACCGCTGCCGCGCTTAAAGCTTGGCGTGGACTGACCGGCGGAGCTATTGACCGGCAAGGCAACGTGCACGGCGTATGCAGCGGCTCGCGTTACTCGTTCTCGCCGGACTATTACATGTACGATCTACGGACCGTCGTTAACGACAACCACGGTATCGGTATTATGATGCTTGCAGGGGTGGAAATAAGCCGTTTGAAAACATTCATTGGCAGGCTGGAACACGAATCTGAACCGGAAATGATATTGCAGCGGCAAGATGCATGATGGACGAAATTTCTACGGTAGAATTCGTCATAAAATTGGGAACGGCATTGCTGCTTGGCTTGCTGATCGGCGTCGACCGCCAGCTTCGGCACAAGCCGCTCGGCATGAAGACGAGTATGGTTATTGCAGTGGCCAGTTGTCTGATTACGATTGTATCGATTGAAGCCGCCGGCCAATTGGCCCGCCCGGGCATGACCAGCATGGATCCGATGCGGCTCGCCGCTCAAATCGTTAGCGGGGTCGGTTTTATCGGAGGGGAGTTATTCTCCGAAGAAATAACGATGTCATCTCGGGCTTGACGACGGCAGCGATGGTATGGTCCGCATCGGCGCTCGGCATCGCGTCGGGAGCCGGCTTCTATAAGGAGGCATTCGCAGCGGCAGCTTTCATCATCGTAGCTGCAGCTTTCATCATCGTAGCGGTTAATTTAGTGCCGTTCGCGGTCAGGACATTTGGCCCGTTGAAGCTGCGTGAAAGGGACGTTTCGGTGTGTCTGATCATCGATTTATCGACTGAACTGCATGCTGTCATCGAAAACATCCGTTCGGATCATACGGTAAAACATACGAAAATTAAGGACATTGGCGATGGAAGGCGGGAGCTTCATCTCGTTCTTTCCTCGCCGGATCCTTATCCGACAATAACCGTTTATGAGCAAATGAAACGATTGAAACGAGTTGTATCCGTCGAAGTAGAGAGCATCAGCTCTTGAGCCAAAGCGTTTGCTTACGAAGACGAAATGTTTCTCCTAAATATTAAGAAGTTGTACACTATTTTTCGCTATGCTAGAATCAGTATAAAAGCACAGGAAAACATCGAGTATATGATTCTCCTTCGCAATGATCTGAGCGATCAGGTAATGGCGGGGGAGGTTTTTGCTTTATACGGTTTTTAAGGAGGCTCTGAATGTGGAGATAACGTTGAACAATGATTGGTCGGAACGGTTAGAAGGAGAGCTTAAAGCGCCGTATATGGTAGAGCTGCTTGCTCTGCTTGAAGATAAATATAAGACGAAGACGGTTTATCCCGAGAAACAAAATATTTTTAATGCGCTAAATTATGCATCATACGAACAAACGAAGGTTGTCATTTTGGGGCAGGATCCATATCACGGTCCTCAACAGGCGCATGGGCTTAGCTTCTCTGTGCAGCCGGGCATGAAGGTACCCCCCTCCCTGAAAAATATATACAAAGAGCTAGAAGCTGATATAGGCGCTGAAATTCCAGATCATGGAAGCTTGATTTCATGGGCACAGCAAGGTGTTCTTCTGCTTAATACGGTGCTTACGGTGGAGGAGGGCAATCCAAATTCGCATCAAGGAATCGGATGGGAGCAGTTTACCGATTTTATAATTGCCGCGATGAACGACAGAGATAAGCCCGTTGTATTTATGCTTTGGGGCAAGCACGCCGGGGCGAAAGCAGACCAGATTGATGGGGACAAGCATCATATTATAACTTCGCCGCATCCGAGTCCGTTTGCTGCACGTAAAGGTTTTTTTGGAAGCAAGCCGTTCTCGCGGGCGAATGAATTCCTGCGGACGATCGGGAGCGAGCCTATCGACTGGGCAATCCCCATGCTGTCTTAGCCGGGGAGCGAATGAAAAAAAGGCTTCTCCACTGTCTGAACAGTTGCTCTGACAAGTAGAGAAGCCTTATTCTATTGTATTACTCGGCGATGGCAGCGCTGCCTGTCGACGATTCGCTCGATTGGGCCGATACAGGGAGCACCGGCTTTAGCTTTGCGTCTACATAGGTGGATACCTGTACATCGGTAATGACTTGCGGATACATTTTGTCCGGATCAGGCAATACCGTCTCGACGTAAATAATAGCTTCATTTCCTTCGAAACCAATGGAAGCAATCCGGAGACCGTAGCCGGGATGAGGTGCTTGCGCGCTGACGGTTACTTTATTGATGTCGGAGTTTACAGCAGTTACGGAAAGCTTAAGGTCAAGAGCCGGCTGCTCGGGCAAATTAGGAATAGGAGTCGTCTCCTTCACGAATTTAATGGCATCATAGAGCCAGCCTGCTGCCTCGCTGCGCGTAATAGCTTTCTTAGGATAAAACTTGTTCGAGCTATCCAAAGTGATGATTTTGCTGATGAGCAGCTTTTGAATGCTGTCCATATAATCTTTGTTAACGTCGGCTTCATCCTCTAGCATCATGAAAATTTCAATAAAAGCATAATCGCCTTTCGTCAGCATCGCTTTGAACAAATGATGAGCAAATTGCTCACGTGTCATGATATCGTCGGCTTTGACCGTCTTAGGAATTTCAAGCCCGTTCAGACTTGCGATAATAAACGCTTGCGAATACCATGCATCGTCCTTGAGGTTAGTGAAATAATCGCTCGCTTTAGGTTCTTTAATGAAGCGGATATTATCAATATTGAGTTTTAACCCTTTTACGATCAAAGTAACGCCTTCTGCATAAGTGAGCTTGTTTTTCGGATTAAACTTATCATTTTTATCGTCACTTAGTATTCCGAGCTTTTTAAGCTCAGCAATCTTTTGTTCGTTTGCATCATTTTTTACGTCCTTGAATGCCCAGACGGTTTGTCCGAGTGTGAAGAGCATCATTGCAACCAGCGTCATTATCAATATCGATCGTTTTCTCATACGTTCACCTCTTTTTTAATTTGCTGCAGCACTTATTTGACGCAGCGTTAAGACAAATTGTTGCAATTCATTTAAAATCATTATGACCGACGGAGTCGGGGAGAAAACGCTGAGCAGAGATTAGGAGAGAGTAATAAAAAAAGTTCCCAAAAGTGTTGACTTCGCATCATTCTCCTGATATATTATTAATTGTCGCTAACATGATCTGGTAGCTCAGCTGGGAGAGCACTATCTTGACAGGGTAGGGGTCACAGGTTCGAACCCTGTTCAGATCACCATAACTTAAACGCCGAAAGCCTTGGTAATCAAGGCTTTTTTTTGTTGTTATCAACCATTGCCATGTCAACATAGTCCCTAATTAGATACCGGTGGAAGGCGGGATAAAGCAAATGAAGTTCTTGCAACATTTGAAGAAGTGCATTTATCCATGTGCATCACAGACGCCATATTAGAAAGTCACGCAAAGGGCCAATGGGTGAAAGTAAATAACTAAGTTCCTTACCTTATCGGAATAAGAAAAGAACATAGTTTAAAGCATAGAAAAATGTCATTAAGAGCACGATAATTATTGGTCAATTAAGGACTAAAATAATAATTATTGGAGGCTTGCTTTATGGTAAACCGAAATCTACAACAGATAGCTGCTGATCTACAGGAAAATCAACATTTACTACAAGCACAGCAAGATGTTCTAAAGGCACATCAACAGTTACAAGTAGAAAATCAAGAATTACTACAAGCAGAACAACAACTGCAAACGAATATTCAGCAAGTACTACAATCTCAACAACAAGTTAAGAAGGAACATCATGACGTTCAACAGGCACAACAAAAACTTCAACAGGCACAAGCTACTGCAATGACTTATCAAAACAATCCTCAAAACAAATCTCTTTAGTAATTTAAAGTCAAGTCCGATCATAGAGCATAAGAATGCGGAGATGAAGAGATTCCACGGTATGGCAACGGCCCAATGCCGTGGCCTTTTCCGCATGCGGCTAAAGAGTATTTCACCGCTCTACTTGTAAATATAAAACGGAAGGTGAAGTTAGTAAGTTGAATAATTAAACACAATAGGACGATACTAAAACATAACGTAATTTACTGATTAGAATTGTGTACACAATTATCTTGTGTTTTATAAAGCGCTTTCATATAATATAAATTAAGCACCCAGACAAAAATGGACGACATCTTATTCGGGAGTTGACGTGCCAATGAATAATGACGGAAGTTTTAATATTGGGTTTCTCTGGGGTATCACATTAAGTATTCCTTTATGGGTATCGTTGATTGGATGGGTATGGTTAATAGTCGATATGATGAAATAATTAACAATCAATTAATCATTTCAATTTATTTCCGGTCACTCAAACGAGTGGCTTTTTTTATTGCCAAAAGGAGTTGGCTTCGAGCTGGAAGAGAAATCAAAGCAATCGAAGTAATGTGCAGAAGCAAAGTTAAGCCGTACTCAAAACTTTATTTACAGATGGACACAAATGGAGTGCTTTTTGCGAATTGTATACTATACCATTCAAACCATGGGAGGCTACGATATGTCGATCCTTACAGTCATTAAGATCAACTGGCATAAGTTGTCGCGTAATTACCATTTGTTAATGTTAGAAGATTGTTTAGATACAGAAGCCAAACATAAACTTAGAATAAAAGCAGAGTATCACGAGAAGAAGATAAACACCTACTGCTAATAACTTGTGTCGTTGAGGAAAAGGATAGTATAAGAGTGCCGGAGCGAAAATTATTGGAATTACTATTGGGGATAACGCGGCTAATATGAACGTATGAAAGCACCTTGATTGGTGCTTTTTATAATTGATTTTAAAAAAATGGTGTTACTCCTGTATGCGATACCGTTAATCTTGCTACAATTTACGTGGTTAATTATATTGGAAATGAATGACAAGAATTATCGTTGATTGTTTGCTAAGCAGCCTGAGTACTCGTTGAGGAGATAGTCAAGCTCTTGACTGATTTTAATGACAGCATGATCAGTGAAGTTGTTGCAAGCTTCAAATAAACGAACCATTTCAGCCCGTACTTCTTCAATTTTCTGCTGGTAAAAACAGTTGTCCATCATAATCCCTCCCACAATTTATTTGTTAACACAAGGATAATCGAAGATTGTTAGAATTTATGCAAAAGGAAATTAGGTTTTTGTTAGCTTTCTGAATAATGCAATAAAATTCGGTCTACTTACTGTTTTAACTACACCGAAAAGTTGATTCTGAAACATCTTCAAGATGAAAGCCTGTCACTAAATGCGTAAAAAAGAGATGAATAACCCCCTAAGGATTATTTTCCTTTTGGGGGTACAAATTAGATGCGAATATCGATATTCCGGTCATCATACACCTCCTACTTTAATTATCGGCAAGTAGAAGGAATTTTTTCATATCTGTTTAAGATTCATGCGGAATATCGCATTTGTTTCGAATAAAGCGGATTTGGTTGCGAACCCGGTTAATGTGCTGCTGTTGTTCCTCAGATTGCTCACCCTGTGCGCCTAGCTCCAGCCGGTCTAATTCCTGCAGTAAGTTCGGTAAGTCATTAGATGCATTCGAACAATTATATTCGCTCTCTAAATTTTCCAGCATCGCTGTCCCTCCAAATGTAAGATTTGACCATAGAAAAGTTATCTCATGACCGTCATTTAGTATGAGCCGTTCAGCGCTCAATATGCATGTTGGCAACGTATACTAAACAGAAGCATTCCCGCATACCTTTATAGAAAGCGCGCAGGAGGCGGTTTCTGTTGGCTGAACAGTATGCCTATTTGGCATTATGGCTAGTGGGGTTGTTTGGGATTATTGGTATTGTCGTTAATGCTGTGGCAAGATTCGTTGAACAGGATTCTCAATCGCATGATGAGCAATTTGTATGGCGGAGGAGGCTTCCGCCAGAAGCGGTCAAAAGAAAATAAAACGGAAATCCGGCGATCGCACACGATGCGAATTCGTCGGATTTTTTATGTTGGCTTTCATTTATAATTAAAGTACTTAGGGGGCATTCTAATGGTTGGCTGTACATGATCTGCTTTGAGAGGGGTTAACGATAAATGAGCGATAATATTGGCGGACAAGATACGAGAGAGTCTATTGTTGCAGTGCAGAAGGACGGAGACGGCGACCTTACCGCCTTCAAAACGACAAGCGGCCGTGTGCTTGATTACGCGGCAGCACTTCAAGAAGTAAAGGCCGGTCATATTGCAGGCGTTAATACTTTCAAGGGCAAGGACGGCGAATTTTATATCCGCGGTGACGCCGACGGTGATCCGTCGAACAACTTGGACCAGTTACCTACGTTCTAGAACAAATAGTTAATGGGCTAAGGCGCCGCATTTCTAAATTGCAGGCGCCTTTCTTATGTTTACATAATCTCATACTGCTTATGCTGCTCAACAATCCGCATATAGCCGGTTTGGCCTTCATACTGCTCTATAGCGTCTCCGTAGTGCATGAGCCATGTTTTCCTTTGAATCGCTTCAGGAAGCCTTAGAAGCTCTTCCAGACTCGCATGAACGACACCTGGCGCTTCAAGCTGGCAATCATGATAAATCGTGGTAACGCCTTCGTCTACTAATTGCTGGAGCAGGCCGGGATCGAATCTCATATCGGCAGAGTAGAAGAAGCGTTGATTAAATAGAAAAGAATAGCTTGGCTTATTCGCTATATGCTTTGTTTGCAATAGCTTAACCGTCAAACCGGGATGCAGCTCGTATTGAACATTCGGCTCGAGAGGGCGGACCTCGAAGAAGTCCTCTAGCTTGACTAACGGCTCCTGTGTTAACCCGCCGCGGAGTGTATGCTCCCATAAAGGTTCAATTAATGTATCCGCAATATAAAGGACCGGCTTGCGATTATACTTGAACATCATTTGAAAAGCGTATTCTTCCAAGCCGCCAACATGATCCCCGTGAATGTGACTGATCAGCACCGCATCAAGCTCAGGAAACGTAATGCCCTGCTGATGTAGCGCCTTTGGCAGTGTAATCCCGCAATCTACAAGCAGTCGAAAGCCATTTGTTTCAATTAAGGCATTGTTATTATCGTATTTTTTCGCAAAAGCGCTGCCTGTTCCAATCATTCGTATGTTCATAATACTGCCTCCTTATGCGTTACACATCTTTAATGTACCAAATATTGCGTATCCCTGACAATTCCTGATGCACATTCGCCCTCCCGTACATACAATGCTAAAGCAGTACGTTTACTGGAGGCGAACGAGGATGAGCAAAGGAAAAGGTAAAGTCATTAAGAAGAAGAAGTCGGCAAGCGATCGCAAGCAGTATTATTATAAACTTGTACTTTCGGATACGTGTGCAGTGTGCAAGACGCCTTGCGCAAGAGGCATGCGCTATTTAGCCAGAATGAAACAGCCTGGTGCGGTTGGGAAGGGCGTCCCTTGCGTATTAACTAGAACCTACGGGTAATCATATGATTTCATTTCCGTATTTCCCAGGCAAGCGCAATGTTCAACATCATTAGACAGTTCTGGTCGAATGGCGCATATAGCAAAAATAGTTTCGGAAATAGCGCAACTTTGCTTGAATTTGCGAGTATAACCTTTCATCCAGGCTATCGGATGGAGGGCTTACAACTATGAAACACAGAAAAGTTGTTATTCTGCTGCTGTTACTGTCACTATGGGGTGGAACGATGCTGTTCGCAGACTCTGCAACACAGAGGGTTCACGTCTTCATTAACGGTATCGAGCAGGATGACGGGGGTTTAATTGAAGACGGCAGAACGTATTTACCGCTTCGGCAATTAGCCTCATCTATGCAAGCCATCATTGAATGGGACAATGAGAACAAACGAGCGTCCGTGTATAAGCCAAATGTGCATATGTTTCTTTTCCAAAACAACGCGGTATTCGGAAACGTCGCAAAGGGCTACCAAGCGAAATTTAAAGTGTTTGCTCAAATCGATAATTTGAAACCGGATATTGTAGCTGTAAAGGTTTCGATCTTCGACCCATACGGTAAAGAGAAAGTGATTCAATCGGAAAGTGTGAATACGTCGAAGGATAATTTCTGGTACGCAACCGATGATATCGATTATAAATTCGAATATAGCGGGAAATATCCGATTCGCTTCTTTCTAAAGCTGAAGGGCTCGGATGATTGGACTGCTGTTTCTGAAAAGCTAATTTCCTCTCTATAATCGAATCATTCGCATTGGCGCCCCTTTATTTAAGGGGCGTCTTCGTTTGACCGTTGGTAGAGTGTCATGTTACTATACGAATGTCTGTTAAACATTATTGAAATGGGGTAATATCATGAGCGAGCATCAGCATGGAGATGATTGCGGCTGTGGTCATGACCACGAGCATGAAGAGCATGTCTTTATCGTGACTGACGACGAGGGCCAGGAACGTGAGATGGTCATGGTTTATACGTTTGAATCCGAAAACAATGTGTATGCCGTATTGCTGGATCGTAACGATCCGGAAGCGGACGGCGTCATTTTCCGTATTGAAGAAGAAAACGATGAGTCTTTCCTGGTTGGCATTGAAGACGATGCTGAGTGGGATCGCGTTACTGCGATTTATGAGGAAATTGCCCGTACGGAAAGCGAAGGGAAGTAATTCCAGAACGACTTCATTCGAACGAGTGGCATCGAAAAGATCCAAGAGCTATGCTCTTGGATCTTTTTTTGTCAACATATAACAAAACTTAAAATTGAATCGTATGCTTTTATTTCCGGGGATTAAAATAAATCGTTCGGCCATTGAACATGGTGAGCTCCGCTTGCAGCTGCTTGGCCATAAATTTGCACAACTCGTTTGCTTTCGCCTTGTCGCCGTGAGTGGCTTCGTCCGGTAGAACAACTTGCACGCAAGATACTGCTTGGCCGGCCGCACTCGTTGTTTCGCCCGGTCCGAAAATAATGTGCTTATATTGCGGATTAATGCCCTTCAAATAAAACCAGCGGTCATCTTGCTTTGACTCGATCGTGTAAGGGAAAGCGGCTTCGGCGTAATCCCAATCCAATTGAGTGCCGGTTAGCGCGGTTTGCTCCCTATAATGCAAGAGCTGACTTCGTATTTCCTCTAATGTTAGCTTCTGTACGGATGATCCTTGCACGAATTTTATGTAAGCGCTTTGACTCATCGCATCTCACCTCTGCCAACATCATAGCATGCACGAAATGGGTTGACAATAAGTGGTACTACGGGTAAAGCGGCATATAAAAACACCGACCCTTGGGCATTTTAAAGCCTTTGGGTCGGTGTTCGTGCTTAAATTATGAAATTGCCGTTTCTTCCACGATAACTTTGACAAATTCGATGCTGCGATCCTCAGGTCCTTTGACCGGCAAGCCGACTTGGACATGATCGACGATATAGTCGATATTTTTTTGGGTAATAACTTCGCCAGGCAGCAGTATCGGAATGCCCGGCGGATATACATAAATAAATTCCGCAATGATACGGCCTGCAGACTCCTTGAACGGGACGACTTCCGTCTGACCGTAGAAAGCATCGCGCGGCGATAGAGAGAGCTGCGGAATGTCCGGAATTTTGACGACTAATTCACGTGCTTCAGCACCCTCGTGAAACCGCTCTGACAAGCCCCGCAGCGAAATTAGCAATTTTGACACGGAATCAGAGGTATCTCCAGGCGTAACTAAGCAAAGAATGTTATACATGTCGCTCATTTCGATTTCCACATTATAGTTGTCGCGCAGCCAATTTTCCGTTTCATAGCCGGTAATGCCAAGATGCCTTACATGAATAGATATTTTGGTCGGGTCGTAATCATAGGTAGCTTCATCACCGAGAATATCTTCTCCGAAGCAATACAGGCCCGGAATCTCATTGATTTGCTGACGGGCGTACTGGGCCAGCTCAATTGCGTGTTCAGCGAGAGCATGTCCGTTCAATGCGAGATTGCGTCTCGACGTATCAAGCGAGCCAAGCAAAATATAAGAAGTCGACGTTGTCGTCAGCATACTTATAACCGTCTGGATGCGGTGCGGGTTAACTCTGCCCTTGCGAACATTGAGCACCGAGCTTTGCGTCATGGAGCCGCCAAGCTTATGAACGCTCGTAGCTGCCATATCTGCGCCAGCTTGCATAGCAGACATAGGCAGCTTCTCGTGGAAATGGATGAGCACGCCGTGCGCTTCGTCCACGAGCACAGGAATGTCGAAGCTATGTACAAGATCGACAATCTCTTTAAGGTTGGCGCAAATGCCGAAATAAGTCGGGTTGATAACAAGCACCGCTTTGGCATCCGGATGCCGCTCCAGCGCCTTGCGGACGGAGCGTGTCGTGATACCGTGGTCGATTCCGAGATTATTGTCCCTTGCAGGCGAAATGAATACCGGTCTGGCGCCTGCGAAAATAATAGCAGCCATAATGGATTTGTGAACGTTACGAGGCACAATGATTTTGTCACCGGGCGCGCATACTGTTAGAATCATCGTCATAATCGCGCCGCTTGTACCTTGCACGGAGAAATAAGTGTAGTCCGATCCGAAGGCGTCAGCCGCTAGCTGTTGCGCTTCCTCAATAACGCCTGTCGGCTGATGCAGGTCATCAAGCGGTGCTATATTGATTAGATCGATCGACAACGCATTGTCGCCGATAAATTCGCGAAATTCCGAGTCACTGCCCAATCCTTTTTTGTGTCCGGGAATATGAAACTGTACGGGATCCTGCTCCGCATGTCGGCGAAGCGCGGTGAAGAGCGGGGTTTTATTGTGATCCATCGCTATCATCCCTGCCTTTCATTAGAGGTTACAAACAAAGTTGAGTATAGCAAATACAGGGGGGAATGCAAGCTCCATTTTTGGGATAGGAGCAGGGATGGTCAATTTGTTCGTCAATTGTTCATACATGCTGGTTTGACGGATATGGTAACATAGGTTGGTGGAGGGGTTGCAGGATGAAAGATAGACGCATGCTTATCGTTATGGCTATTTTAATGACAACATTTATTGGGTTCGGCATTATCATTCCGGTTATGCCGGAAATTATTCAAGCCGCGGATCCGAATAAAGCGGAATTACATACTGGCCGGATGCTGGCTATTTATTCCGCCGTTTCGTTTTTCCTATCGCCGTTCTGGGGAAGCTTGTCCGATCGAATGGGCAGACGTCCGATTATTTTAGTTGGCGTTCTTGGATTTGCGGCGAGTTTTTTGCTGTTCGGCTTGTCCTCAGGCAATTTGACGCTCATGTACCTGTCCCGGGTGCTGGGCGGCTTGTTCTCGGGTGCGGTCGCTTCCGTTATCGTGGCGTATGTAGCAGACATAACGCCTCCGGAGGAGAGAACGAAAGGGATGGGGCTCGTCGGCATGTCAATCGGCCTTGGTTTTACGATCGGGCCTGGCTTTGGCGGACTGCTGAGCGTGATTTCGCTTGAAACGCCTTTTTTCACGGCATCAGCATTGGCGTTAATAACGTTCGTACTCGCTGCAGCGAAGCTGAGGGAATCGCTTGCGCCGGAGCAGCGGAAGGACAAGACGGAGAAGCGGGTTTCGCGTTGGGCTGCTTTTACAGGACCGCTTAAATATTTGTACGTGCTGGCGTTTTTCGTAACGTTCACGCTCGCGGGAATGGAAGCCACCTTGCAATTTTTCGGTATGCGAAGGTTTGATGTGACTCCGCTGCAGGTCGGCGTTTTGTTTTTTGTATGCGGATTTGTCGGGGCGCTCGTGCAGGGCGGCGTCGTACGCCGGCGGATCAAGAAAGGAGAGGAGCCGAAATATATTGGCATCGGGCTCGTTATTTCAGCGCTTGGCTTTTTTCTCCTATTGGCCGCGCACTCCTTATGGTGGGCAACCTTGTCGCTTGCCGTGTTCGGAATCGGCAACTCTTTGATCAGGCCATGCGTTACTTCGCTCATCACGCAGAAGACGAAGGTCGGACAAGGCGTGGCATCCGGTCTTAGCTCGTCCATGGACAGCTTAGGGCGCATAGCGGGTCCGCTGCTCGGCTCTTTCTTCTTTACCATTGAAATGGGCCTTCCGTACTTGCTTGGCGGTATATTGTGCTTGGCGGCGCTGCTTCTGCTGCTCCGCTTCCGTCAATTGGACAAGTTGAGCTTTCAAGAGGCCGCAATGGATACTGCAAAATAAACAGAAAACGAGCCGGCTGTTCATCATAGGATGGACAACCGGCTTGTTTTTGTTTGGGAGCTTAAGGGGCAAGACCTTTCAAAATAAAAGCGATGGTCGCCTCCCGTTCCTTCTCATCATTCCAGGTTTTATCTGTACGATTAGCCGAGAAGGTACGAAAAAGCACATAGCCCATGAGTGAGGATGCGGCCAATCGGATGACGGTATGGGGCGACCAATCGACGATTGCGCCCTGCTGCTGAAATTTTTGAATGTTGATGCTGAATTTTTCGAGCACCTTCGCCAGGATCAGCTTCTGGAACTGCTCCTGAAGGTCTGGATGGAAAGGGATCTCCTGGATAAATATTTTGAATACCTGCATATGTCTCTCTAGAAAAGCGATCCGATTCTCAATAATGGCCCGCAGCATCTGATCGAAGCTGTCAAAGCTGCTATCGAGCACCTTGTAAAAGTCGCGGAGCACGAATGGAGCCACAAGCTTTGCCATGACGGGCGCAACGATCGAAAGCAGTAAATCCTTTTTCGTTTTGTAGTGGCGGAAAATGGTGCCTTCAGCTACGCCGGCCCGCTGTGCGATTTCACTCGTCGAAGATGCGGCAAAGCCCTTCTGGGCGAAAACTTCCGAGGCAGCCTGCACGATTTTTAATTGCTTATCGGTCATCTTTATTTCTTCATCATCTAGCTTCAACAGCTCCTGCAGCCATTGTTCTACTGGTTCTTGCATCTAAGACACTCCTTCGCTCATACCCGTCCTTCTATTATATCAGAAGCATTTCGCTTCTACATGCTGCGGTGTTTCTTCAGAGCCAGCACATTCAAGAGTGCGAACAGCAAGGAGAAGCCGGCTAACACGTAAACATCCACTTGAAAATCCCCCCAGCTCTCGCCCCGGATCATAATGCCTTTCATCGCGTCGGCGCCATAATAGAGAGGCATTATGAGACTTAGTTTTTGCAGCCAAGGATTCATGGCATCCAAATTAAACAGTCCCGAGAAAAAGGCTTGCGGCACGATGACGATCGGGATGAATTGAATGATTTGGAATTCGCTGCTTGCAAAGGACGACAGAAGTGTTCCGAGCGTTAATGCCGTTAACGATAACAGCAAATTAATGATCAGCATATAACCGATGTTCCCAGCCATATACAAGCCGAGCACGTCTACCGAATACCAGGCGATCAAAGAGGCTTGCAGCAGGGTGAAAATGCCGAATCCGGCTAAATAACCGGCCACGATTTCACTGCGCCGAATCGGCGTCGCTAGCAATCGCTCTAAGGTTCCGCTTGTTCTCTCCCGCAGGAAGGACACACCGGCAAGCAGGAAGACGAAGAAGAACGAGAAGAAACCGATAAGTACCGGTCCAAAAGAATCGAAGGCAGCCATGTCCGGCCCGCCATGCAAATAAGAAATGGCGGGAGCAGCGCTTCCTCCGCTTGTTTGCAGTGCATTTTGCAATAGCAGCAGTACGGCTCTGTTAATGGAAGGGTCGCTGCCCTCAAGCATAAGCTCAGGCGTGCCGCCTTGTAATTGCAGGATGGCGTCGAGCTCGCCCGCTTGCAAAGCTGCTTGAGCATCGTCCGCTGAGTTGTAGACGGTAACATCGGCATTTTGCTGTTCGAACTTCTCCGTTATGGCAGAAGGAAGACTGACCATGCCTATAGCGGGGGAGACGGCTTGCCCGTCAAATACGAGCTTCATCAAGCTTAAGACGAGGAGCGGAGCAAGAAATAATAAAGCAAGCGTCCGTTTATCCCGGAGAAATTGTTTCACAATCCGAATGGCAAGCGCGCGTATTCTCATGATTCATCGCCTCCATCGCGTCCAAGTGCAATGAACGCTTCCTCGATGGTACTGCAGCCAGCCTGCGCAATAATAGCTTGAGGCGCATCGAGCGCAATGAGCTTCCCGCCTCTTATCAGGCCAAGCCGATCGCATTTTTCCGCCTCATCCATCACATGCGTCGTTACGATTATGGTCACGCCCTGCTTGCTAAGCGCGGATAGCTCATTCCAAATCGATTGACGCAGGACGGGGTCTATGCCTACCGTCGGTTCATCCAGTACGAGCAGCTGCGGCTCATGCAGCAGGGCGATCGCAAGCGAGAGCCGGCGCTTCATGCCTCCCGAATAGGCGGCAGCCTGTTTATTCAAATGATCCGTTAATGCGACCAGCTTGGAAACGGCCTGAATCCGGGCTTGAAGCACGGCACCTTTTAGACCGAACATAGCACCAAAAAACGCTAAATTTTGTTTGCCTGTCAATTCGTTATAGAGCGCATCCGATTGCGCCATGTAACCGAAGGCTTTCAGCATCTTCAGCTGCGGAATCGGTTCTCCAAGCATGCTGACCGTGCCGGTATCGGCACGGTCAATACCTGTCATCAGCTTGATCAGCGTCGTTTTGCCTGAACCGGAGGGACCCAGCAATCCAAAAAGTTCACCTCGCGGTATGGATAGCGTTATATTCTCAAGCACGGCACGGCCGCCTAACGTACGGGCAATTCCTTTCACCTCTACTGCGGCGGCAGAACCTAATGACTCATTTGGTGTGGAAATCATCTTAATCACGCTCCTCGATCTCATAATGAGTAAGTACTCACTTTATAATACGGGAAAATGAGCGGTTTGTGAAGTGAGTACTTACTCACTATTTCAGAGTCGTTCCTCGGTCTGCAGATGTAGCCGATATCCGACTTAGGGCGAGAATCAATTCCCTACTCTGGACGTTTTTGCTAATGCTTCTATCCAACTATGATTAGAAAAGACAAAACAAAAGAAATCCGTAAAGGGAGAAGGAGCCGGAAATAAATGAGTAAATTGACAGAGTGGTCGTTCCGAAATAAGGCGGCCATGATACTGATCGTCGTTATGGCATTGGTGATGGGAGTTATCAGCTACTTTAGACTGCCGATGGAGTTTCTGCCTGCAGCCGACAATCCGCAGGTCATGATTACCGCTATCGGTCCGGGGAATGACGCGAAGTCCATGGAGCAGCTGGTCACGAACCCTTTGGAGGAAGCTGTAACGTTCGTGAAAGGGAAGACGGATATGTTCTCGACTTCCGGCGACGGTTATGCACAGGTCAATTTGAATTTTGACTCGAAGACCAATATGAAAGAAGCGAAGGCGGAAATTGAGCGGGCGGTGGATCAGGTGACGCTGCCTGCAAATGTAATGAAGCCGTTCGTCGTACAATTTAATACATCGATGATTCCTATCGCTTGGGTGACTTTAACATTTGATGAGAGCATGAGCGAGCAGGAAAAGGAAGCGAAACTTAAGGCGTTTACGACTGAGCTTCAGAAGACGGAGGGTGCAGGCCAGGTCAGCATTAGCGGCAAGTCGTCGCCAACGGTTAGCGTCGTTCCGCTTACGGATAAGCTGGCTGAAGCGGGCATTCCGGTGCAATCGCTAATGGGCGTACTGCAGGGAAGAGGGGCATCTGTCTCGATCGGGGAGCGAACTGTGGACGGAGCTGCCGGCAATATTAATGTATATGATCAAGTGACGGATCTAGAAACTCTGCGCAAGCTTCCAGTCGCTGCGGGCGTGAAGCTGGGAGATGTGGCAACCGTTGAGCTCGCGAAGGATCAAGAGAGCATTAGCCGCATGAACGGCAAAGATGCGATTATGTTCACGATCTCTAAATCTGCCGATGCGAATGCCGTTACTGTAGGAAAGGGAATTGAGAAAACGGTTGAACGCTTAAACGAAGACGTAGAGGGCATCCATGCATCCATTATTTTGAGCACATCCGATTCAGTCGTCTCGTCCGTTAACAGTATGATGCGTGAAGTATTGCTTGGCGCCTTGTTCGCAACAATCGTTATATTATTGTTCATGCGCAATATTAAAGCAACAATCGTGACGATCGTTTCGATTCCACTGTCGCTTGGCATTACGCTGTATTTGCTTCAGCTCTCGGGCGTATCGCTTAACATCATTACGCTTGGAGGCGTTGCGGTAGCGGTTGGCCGTCTCGTCGACGATAGTATCGTCGTCATTGAGAACATCTATAGAAGGCTGCAAAAGGAGTCATTCTCCATCAAGCTTATAAAGGATGCGACGAAGGAGGTTGCTTCCGCGATTACCTCGTCAACACTCGTAACGGTTGCGGTATTTTTACCGATGGGACTGCTGCGCGGCTCGCTGCAAGCTTTCCTGCTGCCATTTGCGCTAACGGTCGCTTACTCGCTGCTTGCTTCCTTACTCGTTGCGTTGACTGTCGTACCGCTTCTAAGCGCCGTCTTGCTGCGCGGAACGAAGGAGAAGGAGCATGCCGGATCGCCCAAATTCGCTGCTTTCATCCGCTGGAACCTTGCGCACAAGCTGGTGCCGATTATTATTGCGATCGTTCTGTTCGCAGGCTCGATTAGCGCTTATGTGTTCATGCCGAAGGGAGCGCTTGACTCCTCCAGCGCCGAGAACGTTAACGTATCGCTGCAATATCCGAGCGAAACGCCGGCAGATGAAGTGCTGGAAGCAGGGAAGAAGCTCGAAGCCTATTTGACCGCTAACAAAGACATCGAGTGGGTAATGATGATGCTCGGCAATAGCGCCGATGCAGCCCAATACGGAGCAGTTTCATCGCCTACTCTCGTGACGTATATGATTGACATGAAGGATGGCGCCGACGCAGATTTGTTCATGGACAATGTAAGGTCACAGAAGGATAACTATAAAGGTGCAACCTTGACTGCAAATGCATCCAATTTAATGATGGGCGGCGGATCGTCGCAAATTTATATCGACGTAACCGGCGACGACCAGGAGAAGCTTGCTCAAACCGCTGAGCAGCTGATTGCAGCCATTAAGCCGATTGAAAACGTGCAAAAGGTAGAAAGCAATCAGGAGGAGAAAAAATCGGTTTACTCCTTTAAAGTTGATCCTACGCTTGCGAAGGGACAGGAGGTAGCGATGCAGCTGCAAAGCATGCTTAATCCGGTTCCGATCGGATCGATTCGGATAGAGGAAAGCGATACGCCGGTTATATTGCAGCCAGTCGTGAAGCCTGATTCGCAGGCAGAGCTGGAGCAGTTAACGGTGATGACGGATGCTGGCGCCGCTCCTATATCGAAAGTAGCCGAGTTGGTTCGCTCCGAGGAGCCTTCCCTTTACTATCATAAAGAAGGAAAAACGTATATCCGCGTAACAGCTAACGCTGAGCCTAAAGAGCTTTCAGTCGTCGGCGATAAAATTACCAAAGCAACGAAGGAGCTTAAGCTGCCGGAGGGCGTAACCCTAGCGGTGGGCGGAGCATCAGCCGATCAATCGAGTGATTTTGCGGATTTGGGTTTAACCGCGCTTATTTCCATCGGAATCGTGTATCTCATTATGGTATTGACGTTCAAGACGCTGCGGGCACCGCTTGCGATTATGATTTCCTTGCCGCTTGCCGCTATTGGAGCAGTAACTGGCTTGCTCATATCCGGTGTGACGCCTGATTTCACGGCCATGTTCGGAGCGCTGATGCTGATCGGGATTGTTGTTACGAATGCTATCGTACTGATCGACCGCGTTAAGCAAAATGAGCTGACGATGCCGATTCGCGAAGCATTGATCGAAGCGGCCACGACGCGGATGCGTCCGATCGTGATGACGGCGGTTGCGACGATTTCCGCGATGCTGCCGCTTGTGTTCGGCTCGCATGAATCTGGGAGCATCGTTTCGCAAAGTTTGGCTATCGTCGTCATTGGAGGCTTGACCGCGGCAACGCTGCTTACGCTGATCATCGTTCCGTGCGTGTACGAATTGCTATTCTTCCGCACCTCACGCAAGCAGCGGCGCGCTAAAGCTGCATCCGTGCTAACGGAAGCAGCACCATCGCTGCAAAATTAAAAAAGTAAAAGGCTGTACCTCAGAGGTCTAAATTGACCCTGGGGTACAGCCTTTTTGTTTACTTATACGCTTGCCATACGGTAAAGCGGCATGAGCGTCTCGTAAGTAGAGGAAGCCAGCGCGAGCAGCGCATCGCCGTCGCGGAGAATGGCATCACCAGCCTGCACATGGCGGCCGATTAGCAGCTCCGCCTTCTGAACGTCCCGGAAACGAGTGAGCGCGTCTTTCCAATCCTGCTTTGACATGCCGCTGACCGCCGTGGACTCTTTCTTCATATGGTCCAGTGAAAGCACAAAGTCTTTTGGAACGGTTGCAATCACATCGTCGATTTGGTTCAGGAAAGCCGTTGCTATATTGGATTTATTCGGCACTTCATAAATAAGCGCCAGCCATAGAAATAAGTGGTCATCAAACAATCCAAGCTGAAAATGCGGATGTGCTTTGTAGCCGCGTTTATTGCTGCAAATGGCAAGCCAAGTATCCTTTGGCGGGTTTACTTTGCGGCGGGCATGTCTGGCTACATGCAAATACATTTCATTGCCGGCGTGAACAGCTGCGTCGACGCTCAGCCGCTCGCCGATTGCGCGAAATTTTGGCTGAATTTGATTTTGAATGGCAGCCATTCTTTCTTCTAGCCCTTGGATCCCAAAAACGTCGAAGTCGGCTTGCGTGAAGCCTGCCAGGGCGGCAGTTTGTGTTGTCATCGTAATTGTCTCCTTCAATAGCAGAATCATCGGTGCAATAATTTCAAATAAAAGATAGCGATTTGAGTCCGGTCACGCAGCTCAAGCTTATTTAATATTTCAGATATATAATTTTTGACCGTGCCTTCGCTTAAAAACATAGAGGCAGCAATTTCCTTGTTCGATTGGCCATCCGCAATCAGACGGACGATTTGCCCCTCAGCTTGCGTAAGACCGGTTATCGTTACCGATTTTCCTGTATCGGCGCGGGGCGTTTCTAACATCCCGGCCAGCTTGCGGGCAATATCGGGGTGAATGAGCACAGAGCCCTCATGAACCGTCTTTATTCCGCTGATAATGCGGCTGGGAGGAACATTTTTGAGCAAATAGCCGTTCGCGCCGTTTCGAATCGCTTGTGCGATATAGTCGTCGTCATCGAAGGTCGTCAAGAGAAGCACGGCAGGGGGCTGGTCGAGCGCGCGCAGCAGCTTCGTACCCTCCACACCGTCACAAATCGGCATCCGGATATCCATAAGCACAACATCGACGGGATGCTGACGGACAAACGCTTCTGCTTCATGCCCATTGGCACAAACTCCGACGACATGCAAATCGTTGTCCAGCTCCAAAATGACGTTCATACTCTCTCGAATAAAAGGATCATCATCCACTATCAGCACTTGAATCATCAGCCCGACACCTCCATTTCTAAGCGCGCAGTATCTTCGTTAACCGCCAAGCAGCGGCAGCGTCGTCGTAACCGAGAACCGGTCGGACTTCTGCCACTCCAGCCGGCCCCAGATCAGTGCAATTCTTTCTTTCATGCCCTTTATGCCAAGACCTGCCTCAAGCGGCTCGCTTGGCAGACAGCCGTTATTAGCTATCGTAAGCGCGACGCTAGCGGCAAGGAATTCGAGATCAACGGTAACGGCTGTCGCCTTTCCGTGCCGAACGGCATTCGTAATCGCTTCTTGAGCATTTTTGAATAAGATAAGCTCCATACTTGGATAAAGCGGCCTCGGGTTCCCTGTTACCCGGAAGCTAACGGTTATTCCTAATGCTGCTGCTGATTCTTCCACGAGCCGGTCAAGCGCATATCGTCTGGCGTCCTTCTCGCCATCAGCTGCAAGCTTTCGCACCGTGCGTCGCATCAGCTCCATGCTGTCCTGCAGCTGATCGCGTATTTGCTCAACCGTTCTCCTTGCTTTTGACGCATCCGCATCGAACAAATGAAGAGCGGCTTCGGACATCATCTTAACACGAATCAGCCTATGTCCCAGATCATCATGAATATCTTTGGCGATGCGGTTCCGCTCTTCGATTTGCGCATTATACTCAACCTGCGAGGCATAATCCTGCATTCTGCGTCTCGCTGCGTCGAGCTCCACATGGCTGGCGGCTAGCGCCTCATATAAGTCTTCTATCTGGTGGCGCTTATCCTCGAATTCATTGGAAGCATAAAGAATGGCCGCCGTAGTGGCCCAGAGCACGGCGACGGCAAAAATAATCTCATTTTCTCTGCCATGCAAGCCGGAAAGTAAAGCCGCGAGTCCGATTGAGGACCATAGGAGGCAGACCATTGGGGCAGGCCTGCTGCGGAATGTCGCAAGAAGCGTGGAGAACAGATAGAGAAACAGGACTCCGCCATACGTATAGGAAAACCAGGCGAAGCCGATCAACTCCGCCAGCAGAAAGAGATTGCTGTATTTGGGAATCAAGGAGCCGGCTTTTATTAGGAGCAGGGCAAGCAGCACACAGGTCGTGTATATGGCATAGGAACCTGCGTTTACGTTCACGATGCTAATAATAGAAGGGACCGCCACCAGCAAAGCCCGAATCCGATATAGCATGATATTCATGTCGAAATAGCTCCCGCAGCTGAATTTGCTTCATTATAGCACAATGTTGCATGGACGAACGATAATGAAAAGAGCTGTTCATCCAACTTTTGTGCTGCAGTCAGCGCTTCAAGCAAGAGATGACTTTAGTCACCTGCAGAAGGTGACTAATGAGACCTGTATCGGTGTCCGCCATGACGTACAATTGGTTTATCAGAAACAAACCGGGAGGATGAGCATGGATGAGTCTAGTCAAATTTCGCGAAGTCGTCAAAAAATACGATACGGCATTAACGGTTAACCATCTTACATTAAATATCGGCGAAGGAGAAGTTTTCGGCTTGCTTGGTCCAAACGGCGCAGGCAAGAGCACGACTATCCATATGCTGTCAGGTTTGCTTGCGCCTAGCGGCGGGGACATATTGGTTGATGGCTACTCCATCCGGAAGCAGCCGCTAGAGGTGAAGAAGCGGATCGGTTTAGTGCCGCAGGAGCTGGCTATCTATGAAAATTTAACGACGCGGGAAAATGTAACCTTTTTTGCAAAACTGTACGGCCTTAGAGGCTCGCTGCTCCGCGACCGCGTAGATGAAGCGCTGCAATTCGTCGGATTGCTGGAGCGGGCCAAGGATAAACCGTCGACCTTCTCGGGCGGCATGAAGAGACGTCTCAATATCGCATGCGCCATCATGCATAGGCCAAAGCTGATTATCATGGATGAACCTACGGTAGGGATCGACCCGCAGTCGAGGAATCATATTTTGGAATCGGTACGATCATTGAATAAACTGGGCTCGACCGTTATTTACACAAGCCATTACATGGAAGAGGTTGAAGCGATATGTACGAGAATCGGGATTCTCGATCAAGGCAAGCTGATCGCAAGCGGTACGAAGGAACAATTAAAGCGTCAGGTAGGGCAGGAAGAGAAGCTTATTTTCGAGATCGACCGGAAATCGGGAACTGCGTTAACGGAGATGCAGGAGCATCCCGGCGTGCAAAAGCTGGATGAGCGCGATAACGGCATGACGCTTGAAGTATCGGTGAAGGAATCGCCTTCCATTTTACAGGATTTATTATTTATTATTCAGAAGCACGGGATTAATCTTCGCAAGCTGACGCGGGTAGAGCCGAATCTCGAGTCGCTCTTTCTGCAAATGACCGGGCGCAATTTGCGTGACGAATAGGAGGTGCATACCATGCGTGTATGGTGGACGACAGCTTATTATGAGCTGATCAAATACAGCCGGATGCGTTCGGTACTCATTATATTGATTGGATTGCCATTATTACTCATATTGCTGTTAGGAAGTGCATTTGATACGGAAATTAAGCCCGCTAAGGTCGCACTGTACGTTGCGGATCAGGGAGAAATGAAACCAGGCATCGATTCGTTCTGGAACGATGAGGCCATCAAGCCATATATTAAGGTTCTTAAAGCTGAATCGGAG